>JAZNJN010000067.1:0-2818 GCA_045578025.1 Faecousia sp.
ACGGCAGACGGCGCGGTGGCAGCCCATATGGCAGAGGAATTCCTGGCACAATAAAATTAGCCTCCCTCTGCGACTCGCTAAGAGCCGGGCTTCGCCCGGTTGCTTGCTTGCACAGCGCCTGCGGGCGCTAGTGACGAGGGAGGTGGATTCGCCGTGGTGCTCCGCGCAGCGAATCTTTAATATATGGTTGCCGGTGGCAACCATACCTCAATTCACGGCGAAGACGGAGGGAGAGAAACGAAAGGCGAATATTCTCTCCCCCAGTCTTTTTGCTACGCAAAAATCCAGCCCCCTCGTTAGAGGGGGCCTTGTTTTATACGGAAACTTTCTTGGTTGCCAGCCGGTGGGCGCCCATGGCGATCAGCAGCATGAGATAGGCTGCGATACTGAAGGCGGCGATGTAAAGGATCAGACACCAGGGGAAGGGGACGACCCCCTGCACCAGACAGTAAACCGGCAGGGAGGGGTCACAGTGGCGGCTGATGAAGAACATATTAAAGGTTTCTGTCGGCACGATGCCCACGGCGTAAGCCAGCTCATTGAGGATGACTGCGATGCCGATCATGATGGCAAATACCGGGATCGCTTTAAGGACTGTCTTATGCTCCAGCTTTACATGACCGGTGGCGAACAGGTAGGCGCCGATGATGATCATGGAGCAGTGGCACACGGTGGTCTGGAGATTGATGCCGATGGTATCGATGTAAATATCCACCGGGTAGAACATGACGCAAAGTCCGGCGAACACCGCGTAAGTGGTAAGGTAGGCGCAGAGGGCGTCGTGAAGCTTCCCCTTGCGGAAGATGCCTGCGAGTAATCCGATGTACATGGGTGTGGTGCAGAACTGCCAGGGGAAGGCATACCATTGGTAGTCAAAGGTGATGCCGTCGGTGTAAGAAAAAGAATAATTGATCTGCTTGTAGACCTCCAGCAGGGCGACTGCCAGCGCGGTGAAGAACACCACGTTGGTGACCTGCTTGGGGGAATCATTTTTGTGTTTCAGACAAAGCCAGACTATGATGAGGGCGGTCAGTACCAGGCTGACAATATGAAACCACCCGTAAGGGGTGGGTTGGGTCATGGATGTGTCCAGAATTTCAAGAAGCTGCTGCAAAAAATGCAAAGCGCTCCCTCCTTTCTTCGACACATTATAGCATGGCTTTCCCGAAAAAATTCTTAAGTTTCTTTAAAGATTTACGCCCGCCTATATGGCGGGCGTAAATTATCCGAAAAAGTCCTTCAGAGCCGTTAGATAGCCCTCCGGATCCATGAGATAGCTCATGCCGTGCCCTGCACCGGGGACGCTCACCAGCCTTTTCCGGGTGGGGCAGGCATCATAATTCCGCTTGCTCATATAGCAGGGAACGAACCGGTCGTCTTCCCCGTGGAAGAAGATCACCGGCACACGGCAGTGTTTTAATGCCTCCTCCGGGGAGGTTTCCTCCAGATCAAAGCCGCCGTAAAGCTTCGCTCCCAGCTTGACAAAGGGGTAGGCGAGACCGGCGGGCAATTTCATATCCCGGATCACCTTCTGGATGATATCCTTGGCGGAATTGTAGCCGCAGTCCGCCAGCACACCGATCACATTGGGCGGCAGCTCCCTGCCCGCTGCCAACAGCACCGTGGAAGCGCCCATGGAGATGCCGGTGAGGATGATCTTCACCTCCGGACCGAAGCGCCGGAGCATAAATTCCACCCAGCTAAGGCAGTCCCGATGCTCGTTAATACCAAAGGTGATGGTGTTTCCGCCGCTACTGCCGCTGCACCGCTGGTCTACGATCAAGCAGCTTCTGCCCAGCCGGAAGCACCGCTGGACACCGCCGGAAAGATCCCGCTCCGCGCTGCCCCGATAGCCGTGGAACATCAGCTCAATAGGTGCGCCGGGGGCGTATTCATAGTATTTTCCGTGAAGGGTCAGACCGTCAAAGGAGGTGACGGTCATTTTTTCGTGGGGCATGGCCCGGACTTCTTTCGCCCAGCTTTCCATGGCAGCCCGGTAAGGCGCGTAGATGTGCCCGTCGGGCAGGTCGATGATATCCGGGAGGGTATCTTTCCGGGGCGGCACATAAAATGCCATCCGATAGCATATGTAGGCCGTCAGCAGCACCCCAAGAAGTATCGCCGCAATCAAAATCAAGAGCATATTACCATCTCCAAAGCTGATATATCCCCATTGTAACACCAATAGCCGGGACTGCGCAAGATGTGATTGGCGCAGAAAGCAAAAAACGGTGCAGTGAATACTGCACCGTTAAGTTTGCTCTATGATCTTTCCGTCAACGGAAACGGTAACGACCCGCCAAGGGAGGAATTTTCCGCTGTCCTGAATGGCTTTTTTGGTTGCAAATTCGATGCCGCCGCAGCAGGGCACCTCCATTCGCACCACCGTAACACTTTTGATGTTGTTGTTTCCGATGATTGCGGTGAGCTTCTGGGAGTAGTCAATGGCATCCAGCTTGGGGCAGCCGATCAGCGTCACCCTGTTTCGCATAAATTCCTGATGGAAGTTTCCGTAGGCGTAGGCAGTACAGTCTGCGGCAATGAGCAGATTTGCACCGTCGAAATAGGGGGCGTTTATGGGAGCCAGTTTGATCTGCACCGGCCACTGGCGGAGCTGACTCTCAATTTGCACAGGGGTTGTGTCAATGTGCCTTTCCAGTTCCTTGGCGGCAGAGCCAGGGCAGCCGCCGGAGATGCAGGCACTTTGCTGTTTTGCTTTCTCTACTGCCGCCGCATCGTAAGCAGGCGCTTCCCGCTCCTCAAAGGAAATGGCATTCATGGGGCAGGCGGGGAGACAGTCCCCCAGACCGTCGCAGTA
>JAZNJN010000068.1:0-40963 GCA_045578025.1 Faecousia sp.
CTCCTGCTGCAGGGACAACACATAATTTTCCAGCGCCTGGGTCTCCGCTCTGGCGTTTTGCAGCCGGACAAAGCCTGCTACCAGCAGCACCAGAAGCAGCGCGGCAACCACGATGCTGCCCACCGCAATGGGATCCACCGCGATCATCGTCTTTTTCTCCTGCCGGGGCTTCGGGAGTCTGACCTTTTTCTTTTTCCGGACAGGCTGTTCGATCTGATACGCAATATTGCCGGAAACATAAGCATTGATATACCGAATTTCAGGTTTGCTTGCCATATCGATCTTCCCTTCTCTATATTCTCAGCGTTTACAGTTTTTCACAGACACGGAGCTTTGCGCTGCGGGATCTGGGATTCAGCTCCAATTCTTCTTCGCTTGCAGTAATGGGCTTGCGGCTGACCAGCTTGACCTGGGGTTTCTTTCCGCAGACACAAACCGGGAAGCTGGGCGGGCAGGTGCAGCCCTTAGCCGCTTCATTCATGGCATTCTTGACGATCCGATCTTCCAGAGAATGGAAGGTAATAATCGCCAATCGTCCGCCTTTTTTTAATTTGGAAATCGCCGCATCCATGACCTTGCGGACAGCGCCCAATTCATCATTCACCGCAATGCGGATTGCCTGAAAGCTCCGCTTTGCCGGGTGCTGCTTTTCCCGCAGCGCCGCAGCGGGCATTGCGGAGCGGATCACATCCACCAGCTCCAATGTGGTGTGGATGGGTTTTTCTTCCCGACGGCGACAAATGGCTGCCGCGATTTGAGGTGCGTAGCGCTCCTCGCCGTAATCAAACAAGATTCTGCGGAGTTCTTCGTAAGTCCAGGTATTTACCACGGTTTCTGCAGTCAGCGGATCGCCGTTGTTCATACGCATATCCAGGGGTGCATCTGCCATATAGGAAAAACCCCGCTCCCCGTCATCCAGCTGAGGGGAAGAAACGCCCAGATCCAGCAAGATGCCGTCTACTGCATCGATCTGCAGTTCGTCCAGTACTTCATCGACCCGGCAGAAGTTGGAGTGAACCAGTGTTACCTTGTCACCGAACTCTGCAAGCCGCGCGCCCGCCGCTTTCAGCGCCACAGGATCCCGGTCGATGCCGATCAGTCTGCCGCCCTCCAAGCGTTTTGCGATCTGGCTGGAGTGACCGGCTCCACCAAGGGTGCCGTCCACATAAATACCGTCGGGCTTAATATCCAGGCCATCCAGGCACTCGTTCAGCAGAACGGAAACATGGTGAAATTCACTCATAGCCCGATCGCCTCCAGAGATGCCAGCAGCTTTTCGGGGGTAAGATTCTCTGCTTCAAAGGCAGCGAATTCTTCACTGTCCCAGATCTCCGCCTGTCCCGCTCTGCCTACGATCATCACGTCCCGCTTAATACCGGCATACTCGATCAAGAACTGAGTCAGGCTGAAACGGAACTGCTTATCCGGAGCGCACTGATTGGCATTCATAAAGATGAGGCTGGTTGCCGCACCCTTCTGGGAGATGGGCAGCGCGTTATAATTTTCACTCAAAGTCTGCCAGTCGGGAGCGGTGTAAACGGTAAGGCACCGATGACCGCAGTTGACACCCAGTGTCACAAAAAAATCGCTTCCCAGCTCCTCCCGGAGCTTTGCGGGGACAAACAGACGGTTCTTGTCGTCCAGTTTTGCGGAATATTTGCCGATCACGGGGTATCACCTCCTCCATTTTGCTCCACTTTACTACCATTTCGCTCCACTTAATGACAGTATATAACCTTCTTCCGGAAAAATCAATCTTTTTTTGCTAATTTTTTCGATTTTTTTCGTAAAAAACCTATAAAAATCTAATTTAGAACATCTGTTCTATTTATTTGCACTTGTAAACCGCAGTTCACCGTTTTCCAATTCTCCCTGAATCTTTCCTGTGCGCTTTCCTGCCCGCAAAAGGAACTCCGACAGAGGTCCCTCCACTTTTTCCTGAACCACCCGCCGCAGGTGCCGGGCGCCGTCTTTGGCTTTGCACTGTTTCGCCAGGAATGCCGACACTTCTTCCGGTAGCTGCAGTGTCATGCCCAGGATCTCCACCCTGGATTGGATCTGGGACAGATATTTCTTTGCGATGCTTTCCATTGCAGCATCTTCCAGAGAGGAGAATGCAACGATTTTATCTAACCGTCCCAAAAACTCCGGAGGAAAGGCTTGACGCAGTGCTCCTTCCCTCTCCTTTTCGTTACCGGACTTCTGAAAGCCCAGTCCATCACCTTTCAGTTCACCGCCAATGTTGGAGGTCATCACCACAATGGCGTTCTTAAAGCTGACTTTACGCCCTGTGGAGTCTGTCAATTCCCCTTCCTCCATGATCTGCAGCAGAATACCGCAGACATCGGGATGGGCTTTTTCCAGCTCATCCATCAGCACCAAACAGTAAGGTCTGCGACGCACTGCTTCTGTCAGCTTGCCGCCCTCTTCATAGCCTACATATCCGGGAGGTGCGCCGATCAGCCGGGATACGGACTGTTTTTCCATATACTCTGTCATATCCAGACGGATCATAGCATCCCGGCTGCCAAACATCTCCTCTGCCAGCGCCCGGCAAAGTTCCGTCTTTCCTACGCCGGTAGGCCCTGTGAACATTAGACACGCCACAGGACGGTGTTCATCCCGGACACCGGAAAAGCCGCGGCGCACCGCCTCCGCCACCGCTTTGACCGCTTTTGGTTGGCCGACAACACATTCTCCCAGAATTTCTTCCAGCTTTAGCAGCCGTTCCCGCTCATCTGCCGTCAGCCGCATCACCGGAATACCGGTTCTAACGGACACTGCCCAGGCGATATCTCCCGGTACAACTGCCCGGGGACGGCGGGACTCCGCAGACTTTATTACCATCTTTTGCATTTTGTCCCGCAGTTCTGCCGCTTTCTCAAATTTACTCTCCCGAACCGCCTCGCTTAGCTCCAGCTCCAGATTCTGTCTTGCGTTGCCTTTCCCTTGGCACATTTCTTCCATCCGGGCATGGGCAGCGCCCTCATCCAGAAGATCAATGGCTTTATCCGGCAGAAAAAGATCCGGCAAATACCGAACAGACAGCCGCAGAGCCTCTTTCATCGCTTCTTCTGTGATGCGAATGCGATGGTGGCGCTCCAGTCCCGGTTTTAATCCCCGCAGAATTCCCAGTGCAGCCTCCTGATCCGGTTCCTCTACCATGACAGGTCGGAACCGTCTGTCCAAGGCGGGGTCTTTCTCTATGAATTTCCGGTATTCCGTCAAGGTAGTTGCGCCCAGCATCTGCAGTTCTCCCCGTCCCAAAGCCGGTTTGAAGATATTGGCAGCATCGATAGCACCCTCTGCTGCGCCTGCACCCACAATGGTATGCATTTCGTCCACAAACAAGATCACATCTCCACTGCGGCGGATCTCTGCCAGCACATCCCGCAGCCGTTCTTCAAACTCACCCCGGTATTTTGTGCCCGCCACCAGATATGCCATATTTAGGCTCACCAGCCGCTTATCCTTCAGCTGAGGCGGCACATTCCCCATTGCCATTCTCTGGGCCAAGCCCTCTGCGATGGCTGTTTTGCCCACCCCCGGCTCTCCGACCAGCGCCGGATTATTTTTATTTTTTCTGCTAAGGATTCCAATGACGGTATCGATTTCCCTGTCCCGTCCGATCACCGGCTCCATGGACGGTGCTTTCAGCACCAGATCCTCACTAAACTGCTCCAAAAGCTTCGTAGCTGCCGCCTCCTTTTTTTCGATAGTTGGTATTTTCGTTTCCCATTGCAGATATTCGATGGTCCGGGTAAATGCCTCGTCACGGTCCACCCCTGCAAGCGCTAACAATTCCTGCGCCGCACAATTCTCACGGCGCAGGATCGATAATAAAATATGAATATTACGGACACATCTGTTTCCGCTGCGGCGTGCCTCGTCACCGGCAGATCGCAAAATTCTTCTTGTAGATATGCTGAGTCCCTGAGGTAGTGGCATTTCCGGCGCACCGACACCGTAAAGCATGGCGATCATCTTTTCCAAAAAGGGGGCATCCATCCCGGTACTGAGGAGGATTTGCCCTGCCCAGCCGCTTTCCCAAGCCAACGCCAGCAGCAGATGCTGGCTGCCCACAAAGCTGTGTCCAAACCGCCTTGCATGCTGCGCTGCGGATACGATCAGATCCGATGCTTCCTGCGCATAACGCATCTGCATCCCTCCTTATCCGCAAAGTTTCACCAAGGTGGGCAAAAAATATACGACGCAATTCAAAAAAAGGAATTGCTTTTTCAAAAAAGAGTGTTACAATAGACTTGCATGAAAGGGATACATACTTTCGTGCTCGAAAAACATATTTGGAGGGAATACCATGGCTTACAACATTACTGACGCTTGTGTCAAGTGCGGCGCTTGTGCCGATCAGTGCCCCGTCGAGGCTATCTCCGAGGGTGAAGACAAGTACGTCATCGATGCCGATGTCTGTGTCAGCTGCGGCGCTTGTGCCGATCAGTGCCCCACTGAGGCTATCGAGGAAGGCTAATTCTTCCACATCCGCATTCAGTCTGCGCGGCGGTTTTCCTTGCTGCGCAGGCTGATTTTTTATGGAGGCGCTTATGGAACTGCTGCATAACGGTTTTCAATTGGATACTCCTACCGGGACTTTCCCTTTAAGTACCGACTCCATGGTGCTGAGCGATTTTGTCCGGCTGCCCAAGAACGCGTCCGTATTGGATCTGGGCTCCGGTTGCGGCACCCTGGGACTTTTGCTTTGCTCCAAAGACACTGCCTGCAAGGTTACCGGAATTGAAATTGATCCTGCGGCGCACCAAGCAGCTTTGGAGAACATCGGCCGCAATCAGCTGAGCCACCGTCTAAGCAGTATATGCGCGGATCTGCGTTCCCTTTCCTCACTGATATCCCCCGGCAGTTATACCACCTGCGTGTCCAATCCTCCCTATTTTTCCGGAGGCTACGCAAGCAGCACCCTTCCCCTTGCGCGGCAAAACGACTGCTGCAGCACAGAGGACTTGTTTAAGGCAGCCGCCCGGGCGCTGCAGTACGGCGGTGATTTTTTCCTTGTTCATAAGCCGGAAATGCTGGCACAGCTTATGGCATGTGCGGTGGGCACAAAACTGGAGCCCAAACGGATTTGCCTGCTGCGTCACCATTCCGATTCAAATGTATCCATGATCATGCTCCAATGCCGTAAGAGAGCAAAACCCGGTCTTATCTGGGAAGAGCAATATCTTTACGAAAAAGACGGCACGCCCTCAGAGCATTTTGTCCGAATCTATCATCAGGAGGCGTAATATGGCAGGAATGTTATACCTTGTCCCCACCCCTATCGGAAATTTGGGGGATATCTCCATCCGATGCAGAGAAACCCTGGAACAGGCAGACTTCATTGCGGCGGAGGATACCCGGGTGACATTGAAGCTTCTAAATCATCTGGGCATTAAAAAAAGCCTTATCAGCTACTACGAGCACAATAAGGCAAATAAGGGAAATGTGATATTGGACCGTATTCTCGCAGGTGAAACCTGCGCGCTGGTCTCCGATGCCGGTAGTCCTGCCATCTCCGATCCCGGCGAGGATCTGGTAAAGCTATGCGCCGAGGCGGGTGTCACTGTATGCGCCATTCCCGGCCCTTGCGCTGTGATTACCGCTCTTAGCATCTCCGGACAGAGCACCGGCAGGTTCTGCTTTGAGGGTTTTCTCTCTACGGCCAAGAAAAGCCGCCGGGAGCATCTTGCCGCCCTTGTGACGGAACAGCGGACGATGATCTTCTACGAAGCGCCTCATAAGCTATTGGCAACTCTGGAAGACATGGCCTCCGCATTCGGCGCCGACCGTTCCATCAGCCTCTGCCGGGAACTGACAAAGCTCCATGAAGAAGTGGTTCGAACGACTTTAGGCGCTGCTGTGGAAAAATATCGGGAGAATCCCCCGAAGGGCGAATTTGTTCTGGTGGTTGCCGGCGCACCGGAAATCGCAGAAGCCACCCCTAGCGAGGAGGATGCTGCCCACTATGTGGCAGTATTGATGGAAAAAGGCCTCAGCCGGAAGGATGCCATTAAACAGACGGCAAAGGATCTGAACCTCCCCAAAAATGTAGTATACGATGCTGCCCTGCAGATCGGTAACGAATAAAATACACGGCAGCCAAACAGGCTGCCGTGTTTTATTGTTTAATATCTGCCGATGCTGCGGATGCACTCCTGGCAAATGTTTTTACCCCGATAAGAGACCAGCCCAAGAGAGGATGAGCAGAAGATACAGGAAGGTTCAAACTTCTGCAGGACGATCTGATCGTTGTCCATGAAGATCTCCACTTCATCCTTGACATCGATATCAAGAGTTCTGCGGATCTCGATGGGAAGCACGATCCTCCCCAATTCATCGACCTTACGAATGATGCCTGTTGACTTCATGCGCTGCCTACCCCTTTCCCAGAGTTAATTCTTATCTGAATTACGATTTAATAAATTTATCATCATTATAAACCTTTTGTCGTAATATGTCAATGCCTTTTCTAATTTCTTTCTATTTGGAGAATTGAAGCAGGTCTTTTCTCCGTTTGTGCTACGTATTGTACAACACGGGAGGGATCGCACAATGGTTATGAGTTGGATCTGGACAGGCATATTGGCAGTATCCTTGGTTTTTGCGGCTTTGGACGGTCGCGGCAGTGAACTGGCAGCGGCAATCCCAAAGGGCGCACAGGCAGGGATCACTTTGGCAATTTCCATGGCTGGTTCTGTTTGCCTTTGGACAGGCGTAGGGAAACTGATGGATAGGACTGGCATGACCCAAACCCTTTCCGACCTTCTGCGCCCCATCCTAAAAAGGGTCTTCCCTTCCACCCAGAAGGACAGCGAACTGGGCAAAACCCTCAGTGCCAATATCTGCGCAAACTTTTTTGGGTTGGGCAACGCTGCGACCCCCATGGGAATTCAATCAGTGCAGCGAATGATCGACCCAAGACATCCCACTCTGGCAACAGATGAGATGTGCCGTTTGATTGTGCTGAATACAGCCTCCATTCAGCTGATACCGGCAAATGTTGCTGCGGTGCGGGCATCTCTGGGATGCAATGCTCCCTTTGATATTCTTCCCGCGGTATGGGTCACCAGCATCTGCTCTGCCGGTCTGGGAATGATCGCTGCATGGCTGATGGGAAAGGTGTGGCAGCATGGGTGATTACATTGTGCCTGCCCTGCTGCTGGCAGCGTCATTGCTTTCCTTGCGCCGCAGGGAAAATACTTATGACATTCTTCTGTCCGGTGCCGCGGATGGGCTAAAGCTTCTGGCATCCATCATCCCGGCACTGATCCTGCTGCTCACCGCAGTCACCATGCTCCGCGCATCCGGTGCCATGGAGATCATCAGCAGTTTTCTGGCGCCGGTTTTCCGATTCTTTGGAATCCCGCCGGAAACGGCACTGCTGGTGCTGGTGCGTCCCATCAGTGGCAGCGCCGCACTGGCAGTGGGTGCAGACCTGATGGCGCAGTACGGCGTAGACTCTCAGATCGGCAGAACAGTTGCCGTCATGCTGGGATCCACGGAGACAACCTTTTACACCATCAGCGTCTACTTTGGTGCGGCCGGTATTCATAAGACCCGCTACACCGTCCCCGCTGCGCTGATCGCGGACTTTGTCGGATTCTTTATGGCATCGGTAACTGTCCGCCTGTTTTACTAAAAAAGCGCACTGCAAAAGCAGTGCGCTTGTGGATCATTCTTTTTTCGCCAGATCGTTGGTATCCAATTTCCCCCGGTAGACCACAAACCGTTGGAACAGGAACTCTGTCACAAAGTTCAATACCATGTTGATAAAGGTTACCAGATATTCATTCCAGCCCAGTCCGCCTGCCAGATAATGCTCCAGCATGGTGGACAGAGGTGTAAACACGCAGTAGTACGCAAATACCAGCAGCATCGCTCTGCCGATATTGGCGTCGGATTGGAAAGTGTAGCGGCGATTGATGGTAAAGTTCCACAGCACCGATGCCACCAGAGCGATCAAGTATGATATCCAGTATTCCAGATGCAGCAACTCATTCAGAAGAGCAAATCCACCCAACTGGATGATTCCGGCGGAGCAGGAGATCAGCAAAAATTTCAGGGAACGCAGCCATTCTTTTTTATTCATATGTACCTCCGAAAAAAGCCACGGCAATTATGCCGTGGCTTTCATTCTACTGTGGGAAATTACTCCTCGTCCTCGTCGTCCTCAAAGGTGAACTCCAGTGTCTCGCCGCAGTTGGGGCAGATCATAGAGCCCTCCTCCAGGGTCTCCTCGTCGAAGTCGATAATATTGCCGCAAGCGCACTCCACCTCGTAGATGGTGGTGTCCTCGTCGCCGTAGTCGAAGCCTTCTTCGTCGTAGTCGTCCTCGTCGTCGAAGTCGTAGTCGTCATCGTCATCATAGTCGTCTTCTTCGTCCATGATGTAATCCTCGATGGCATCCAGATCCTCTTCGATCTCGTCCAGCTCGTCGGAGATGGCGATGGTGGTGTCCTCGATATCGGTGACCTTCTTGGTCATATCGCTCAGCAGGTCCACGATGGCAGCGATCATCTTGCCCTCATCGGACTCGGTATCCAGCTTTAGGCCATCCATGAGGCCCTTCAGGTATGCAGCCTTTTCAGAAATGGTCATAGCAATTCTCCTTATGCCTTGGAGCGGCCCAGATACTCACCGGTACGGGTGTCGATCTGGATCTTGTCGCCCTCGTTGATGAACAGGGGCACCTTGACCTCAGCGCCGGTCTCAACAGTAGCGGGCTTGGTCACGTTGGTAGCAGTGTTGCCGGCAAAACCGGGCTCGGTCTCAGTAACCACCAGGTCAACAAAGTTGGGAACTTCGACACCGAAGACCTTGCCCTTGTAGCTCATGATGGTGCAGATATCGTTCTCCTTGACGAACTTGAAAGAATCGTCCAGGTTGGAAGCATCAATGGGCTCCAGCTCGTAGGTCTCCTGGTCCATGAAGTAGTACAGAGAGCCGTCGTTGTAGGAGTACTCCATCTTCTTGCGCTCAATGAAAGCGGTGGGGAACTTGGCAGAGGGGTTCAGGCTGGTTTCGGTCACGCCGCCGGTGATGACGTTCTTCATCTTCACACGCACAAAAGCAGCGCCCTTACCGGGCTTCACGTGCTGGAACTCAATAACCTGCATAACCTTGCCGTCCAGCTCAAAGGTAATGCCGTTTCTAATATCGCCTGCAGAAATCATAATAATATCCTCCTAGATCTTTCCCTTGAGGGAAATATATTGATTACATAGTTTAGCCAATATATTTTAACCTATCTAGTGAAATTTTTCAAGGGAAATTGTGAATTTTTTTAGATAATGATCAAATTTTTGGGGCTGTGGGTAATATTTTCGTAACCGTCGGCGGTGAAAATCACCACATCCTCGATCCGGACGCCGAATTTGCCGGGCAGATAGATGCCGGGCTCGGCGGAGCAGACATTACCGGGCTCCATAGGCGCTTCGCTGGCAGGGCCGCAATTGGGGGCTTCATGGATCTCCAGACCCAGGCTGTGACCGTAGCCGTGACCGAAATAGGGGCCGTAGCCGGCATCGGTGATGACCTGGCGGGCAACCGCATCAATCTCCTTTCCCTTCAAGCCGGACTTGGTAGCAGCAAGGGCTGCTTCCTGAGCCTTGAGAACGGTTTCGTACACTTCCTTCATTTCGTCGGTGGCGTAGCCTACCGCCACGGTACGGGTCATATCCGAGCAATAGCCCTTGTAGGCTGCGCCGAAGTCCATAGTGATGAAATCGCCCTCCTGGATCACCCGGTCACCGGCAACGCCATGGGGCACACTGGTATTCGGTCCGGAGATGACGATGGGATCAAAGGCCAGACCGTCTGCACCGTTCTTCAGCTGGCAGTAGATCAGCTCTGCCTGCAGTTCCTTTTCCGTCATACCGGGGCGGATCTTGGTCAGCACCTCAGAGAATGCGGCATCGGTGATGGACTGGGCCTTACGCATCAGCGCCAACTCCCACTCTTCTTTCACGCTGCGAAGATTATAAATGGGGGTGTTCATGGGAGTCAGCTTCGCCTGCAGGTTCTTTTCGTAGCCCATCAGCTCTGCCACAGTCAGATAGGCCTCTTCATAGCCCAGCACCTTTATATCAAAGTCGGCAATGGCATCGTTGATCCGCTTAAAATAGCTGTTTGCCCGGTCAATGAGCAGCACTTCAAAATCATGGATATTATTCTCCGCAGGCTCGATATAGCGGCTGTCGGTAAAGTAGCGGCAACCTGCCTTGGTAACGATGGCAACACCCTCGGCGATATCATACTCCGCGCCGTAGTAGCGGCTGTAACGGGAAGTCAGCAGCAGGCCGTCCACCTCATCATTCAAAAGGGCCAGATATTTGTTCAGATTCTTCATGTTAGATTCTCCTTTTCTTTGCAGCGTAGATAAATGGCAACTCCGCCACATGGCGGGCTTTCAGCCAGAAATTATGATTGTCGATTGCTTTGACCAGTATGGATTTTATACCCGCTCCGTTGGCGCCTAAGGTGTCTGTAAAGATCTGATCTCCCACCAAGGCGCATTTTGACTGTGGAATGCCATAACGATTCAGGCACTCCCGGATTCCCTTTAAAAAGGGCTTTTTTGCATGGGTGATGCAGTCAAGACCGTACTTTTCACAGAAGATCTTCACCCGGTCGTTGTGAGAATTGGAAACCACGCACAGTTTGATACCTGCATCCTGCATAACACGAAACCAGTCCACAACAGTCTTCTCAGGAACATCCGTGGTGTAAGGCACGATGGTATTATCAAAATCCATCATTAATAGCTCGATGCCTCTGTCTTTCAGCATCTGGGGCATCAGATCCGTCAGCGCGTCGGTTATGAACGATGGCAGCAAGGAAAAAGGCATATCGTGTTCCACGCTTTCATAAGATATAGAAGATTATAGCACGGGAGGTGGCGTTTGTCCATGGGAATTCCTATGTATCTTGCCATGACAGCGGCAGAATTTGCCCGCTGTACCGCTCTGCCGGAGAAAATCGGCTGGATGGCCTGCCATTTTTCTCCCTACGGCACCGGACTGTCCAATCTCCCCGACAAACTACTAAAAGATTCCCTGCTGATCGTCAACGACAGAACACCGATCTGCGGCCACGATCCGGAGCTGATCTTCTCTCAACTGTCTGCCGTCATAAAGGAGCATTCTGTAGCCGCGGTGCTTCTGGATTTTCAACGCCCGGATATTTCGGAAACACAGGCGCTTGCTAAACATCTAATAGGACTTCCCTGCCCGGTCGGCGTTTCTCATCTGTATGCCCGGGAGATTAACTGCCCGGTATTTGTACCGCCGGTACCGGTCAATCGTAGAATCGAGGAATACCTTGCCCCATGGCAGGGGCGGGAGATCTGGCTGGAAGCCGCCCTTGGCAGCATGACAGTTAGGCTGGACGCCCACGGAAACGAAACAGACGAATATGCCATCGGAAACGAGGTTCCACTCCCCTTTTCAGATGCTGATCTGTATTGCCATTACCGGATAGAAACAGGTGCTGACACAGCACTCTTTCATTTGCAGCGCAGTAAGGAAGATCTTGTTCTGCTTTTAGAGGATAGCGCGCAATACGGTGTAACCACTGCTGTGGGACTTTATCAGGAACTAAAATAAAAACCGCTCTGCTTTCTGCAGAGCGGTTTTGCGTGCAAAACAAAGAGGGATATTAATAGAACTTTCTCTTGTTCTTACGGGCAGCTTCAGACTTCTGCTTACGCTTCAGGCTGGGGCTGACATAATGCTCGCGCTTCTTAACCTCAGCGATCACGCCCTCCTTAGCGCAGCTCCGCTTAAAACGGCGCAGAGCGCTCTCCAGAGATTCGTTCTCCTTGACGCGAATTTCAGACATGGTTTTCCCTCCCTCCGATGGCATCCGGCTAGATCCAGGATGCGTTCAGGGCCTATCATTAGGCTAGAGTATTATATAAGCTATTTCACCAAATGTCAAGAAAGATTTCTTATTTTTTACAAATTACTTGACAATCAGATTCACAAGCTTATTTTTGACCACGATGGTTTTCACAATGCTGCCGCCCTGCTTCTCCAGGAACTTGGCGATCTTCTCATCGGCAACTACATTGGCAACCACAGTATCGTTATCCAGATCCGCCGCCATCAGCACAGTACCGCGCATCTTGCCGTTGACCTGAACAGCGATATTGACCTCATTGTCTTTGCACTTTTCCTCATCGTATTCAGGCCAGCTCTCGTAGGCGATGGTGTTGTCATGGCCCAGGATCTGCCAGATCTCTTCGCCCACATGGGGAATGATGCAGGAGAGCATCTTGATGAAGCCTTCTGCATATTCTCTGGGGCAGGTGCCGTTCTTGTAGACCTCGTTGACAAAGACCATCATCTGAGCGATGGCAGTATTGAAGCCCAGGACTTCAAAGTCAAAGGTTACCTTCTTTACGGTCTGGTGATAGACCTTGGTCAGCTTGCCGTCATCGGTATCGGTGATGTTGGCGCTTTCCGTAAAGAAGTTCCACACGCGGTTGATAAACTTCTTGGCGCCTGCCACGCCGGCAGTGCTCCAGGGCTTGGAAACCTCCAGCGGGCCCATAAACATCTCATAAAGACGCAGGGTATCGGCGCCATATTCCCGGACAACATCGCTGGGATTGACCACAAATTCCGGGAAGCGCTTGCCCATCTTAATGCCGTTCTCGCCCAGGATCATGCCCTGGTGTACCAACTTCTTGAAGGGTTCCTTGACGGGAGACAAGCCCTGATCGTAGAGGAAACGGTTCCAGATCCGGGAATAGATCAGGTGTCCAACCGCATGCTCCGGACCGCCCACATACAGGTCGACAGGCATCCAGTGCTTCAAAAGCTCCGGATCGCAGAAAGCCTTTTCATTCTTGGGGTCGATATAGCGCATGTAGTACCAGGAAGAACCGGCGCTGCCGGGCATGGTAGAGGTTTCCCGCTTGCCCTTGATGCCGTTACCCACATAGTACTTCCAGTCTTCGGCATTCTCAAGAGGTGCCTGGCCGCCACGGCCTTTGTAGTCCTCCAGAACGGGCAGTACCAGAGGCAGCTCTTCATCCGGCAGGAAGACAGTCTCGCCATCCTCGGTGTAGACGCAGGGAACAGGCTCACCCCAGTATCTCTGGCGGGCGAAGATCCACTCACGGAAGTGGTAGTTGGTCTTTCTTCTGGCAACACCGGCATTTTCCAGCTTGCAGGTGATGGCCTCCTTGGCCTCCTCTACCGTCATGCCGGTAAATTCTTCGGAATTAATAAGGTTACAGCCCTTGCCCAGATAATCCTGCTTCTCAAAGGCACATTCGCTCACATCCCGACCCTCGATGACCTGGATCATGGGGATATTGTGGGCGACGGCATACTCAAAGTCACGCTGGTCGTGGCTGGGAACTGCCATAACAGCGCCGGTGCCGTAGTTACCCAGCACAAAATCGCCGATAAACACAGGAACTTCCTTGCCGTTGACAGGGTTGATGGCATAGACACCCTTCAGGGGGCAGCCGGTCTTGGTCTTGCTGGCATCGGTGCGGTCGATCTCGCTCTTCTTGGCAGCTTCCTTGATGTAAGACTCTACTTCCTCCCGGTTTTCCACTCTGTCCAGCAGGGACGCAGTGATCTTGCCGTCGGGAGCCAGCACCATAAAGGTGATACCGTAGATGGTTTCAATGCAGGTGGTGTAGATGGAGAACTCGCCGCCGCCCACCAGCTTGAAATCCACCTCAACACCGGTGGACTTGCCGATGCAGTTGCGCTGGATCTCCTTAGTGGATTCGGGCCAGTCGATCTCGTTCAGACCCTCCAGCAGCTTTTCTGCAAAAGCAGGCTGGTCGATGACCCACTGCATCATCATCTTCTTCACAACGGGATAGCCGCCCCGCTCGGACTTGCCGTCGATGACCTCGTCATTGGCAAGCACCGTACCCAGCGCCTCGCACCAGTTCACGGGCATTTCGATCCGCTTGGCATAACCGGCTTCATAGAGCTTCTTGAATATCCACTGAGTCCACTTATAGAAGTCAGGATCAGAAGTCGCAATGACCTTGTTCCAGTCGTAGTCAAAGCCCAGCTCTTTGAGCTGCTTGGAGAAGGTCTCGATATTTTTCTGAGTAAAGCCGTTGGGATGGTTGCCGGTATCCACAGCGTACTGCTCTGCCGGCAGGCCGAAGGAGTCATAACCCATGGGGTGCAGCACATTATAGCCCTGCATCCGCTTCATGCGGGACATGATGTCCGTAGCGGTGTAGCCCTCGGGATGGCCCGCGTGCAGACCAACTCCGGAAGGATAGGGGAACATATCCAGCACATAGTATTTGGGCTTGGAGAAGTCCCACACATCTGTCTGGAAGGTATTATTCTCCTCCCAGTATTTGTGCCACTTAGCCTCAATGGCAGAATGCTCGTATTGCATAATCGATCCCTCTCTTACTCTCCGATGATGATTTCACTGATATCCACAGACTCTGCGTCTGCCCAAAGGCGCTCCAGGGAATAGAATTCTCTTGCTTCCTCGGTAAACACATGGACGACGACGCTGCCGAAATCCAGCAGCTCCCAGGCGTTGCCCCGGTGACCCTCTCTGCCCAGCATGGGCTCTCCCAGCTGCTCAAAGGTGTACTCTGCATAGTCACAAAGGGTCTTGACGTGGGTATTGGAAGTACCGGTGCAGATGATAAAATAATCTGCCAGGCTGGATACATCATTGATCCGCAGGAGCTTGATGTCCAAGCCTTTCTTGGCATCCAGCGCCTTGGTTACCTCATAAGCCACTTCTTTTGCTGTTAACATACTCTCGTTTCCTTTCAACGGTCATTTTCCATTTAAGAATGCCAACGCGGCTGCCGACTCCGGACTGACCTCAGCACCCTGCTCATCAAGATGCGCAAGGGTCATCTCCAGTCCCAACTTTACTGCCCCGTCTATGTCGGTAAATGCCAGCTCCCGGAGCTTTTCCACGCCGGGGAAGTCCCGGTTCGGCTCCATGTAATCCGCCACGTAAATGATCTTTTCCAGCAGGCTCATATCCGCCTTACCGGTGGTATGGTGGCGAATGGCTTCACATACTGCATTATTTTCTCCAAAGATCCGCTCCGCTACCAGACTTCCGGTCAGTGCGTGCAGGGTCTTTGGATATTTTTGGTGAAAATTATTTAGTATCGTACCATAGCATTGACACAAAGTCAATTGCAGCGGTCCGTCCAGTGCTTTTGTTATATCGTGAAGAAGTCCGGCTCTTGCCGCATCTTCCTCCTTTGCGCCCCAGTGCTTTGCCAGTTCTACGGAAGTATCCCGGCAGCCCAGGACATGATTGACCCGTTTCGGGTCTAAAAGGCTGATCACCACCTGCTCCAGTTCCTCCATTGGCAGTCCGCGGTAATCTTTGTCCGTGCCATAAAGACCATGTTCCAGAATGTATTCCGAAACACCGGCGGGAAGATAATCATCGGCGCACTGGAACTGGATCAACCGCCGCAGTTGGGTGGAAGATATGGGGACGATCTGATTCTCCACCAATTCGACGGTATGTCCCTTGGATTCCCAATACTGTTTCTTCTCCAGAATCCGCTGAGTCTCCCCTTTTTCTCCCCGATACAGCACCACCAAAGATGCGTATTCCAGAATAATGTCCGGGTTCTTCCATGTTTCAAAGCTGAGGAACATATCCGTACCCATGATCAGCACCAGCTGATCGTTGGGATACATGCGTTTCAGCTCCTGCACCGTTTCATAGGTGTAGCTTTTTCCCTCGCGGCAAAGTTCCATATCAGAAACCTCGAGCTTATTCATGCCCTCTGCAGCGATTCGGAGCATCTCCAGACGCTGCTCCGGACTGGGACTGCCTGCAGGGATCTGCTTATGGGGCGGAGTCTGGTCGGGGATCAGCAGCAATTTATCCAAGCGCAGCAAATCTGCCGCCTGGGTGGCAGCTGTTATATGGCCGGTGTGCGGCGGGTTGAACGTGCCGCCATAAATGCCGATGCGCCCCATTGCCCTCTCCCCTTTTTAAACTCAGTCCTCGCCCCGCAGCTGTCTTTCCCGGCTGCGCTCGATCGCCTTTTCAATGGCCTGCTGGCGGAAGTACTCATTGCGCTGCTCTCTTACTTTTCGAGCAGCGGCTTTTCTCGCCCGCATACCTTTAGCTACCGGGTTTGCCTTGGATCTGGGGGTCTCCTTGCGCTTGGCTCTGCCGGTCTGGTTGCGCTCTTCCTGCAGCTTCTCGCTGAAGCGGTAGATAACGAACTTCGTGCCGATTACCGCCACACCTTCTGCGCCGGTGGCTTCACACAGGGCATCGCTGACCTCACGGGGACTTAACAGCGCCCCTTCCAGCACCTTGCCTTTAACCAATTCTCTTGCGGTGAGCAGATTTTCTGCCTCCGCGATGACCGCATCGGTCACGCCGCTCTTTCCTACCATCAATGTGGTATCGATTCCGTTTGCCTGAGCCCGCAGCTCAGCACGTTCCTTACTTGTCAGCATATCCTGCCTCCACTAACTTGTCATAAAAGGCCCGCAACGCATTGGCGCGGTGGGAAACCTTATTCTTCTCTTCTGACGGCATTTCCGCAGTGGTCATGCCCATGGGCGGGTAGTAGAAAATGGGGTCATAGCCAAAGCCATTCTCACCCTTTGCTTCCCGTAGCAGCTCGCCGTGGATTTCACCCCGGGCCTGGATGGTCTGCCCGTCGGGGGTGACCATGGTGATCACGCAGACGAACTGTGCCTGCCGCCGACCGTCCGGCACATGCTCCGTGTTCTTAAGGAGCAGCAGCAGTCTTCCCCAATCGTCCAAGTTTTCATCAAAGCCGTAACGGGCGGAATAGATACCCGGCTCGCCGTTCAGCGCATCTACTGCAATACCGGAATCGTCGGCCAAAGCAGGAAGACCGGTGGCTTTCATCACGGCCTCCGCCTTGATGTAGGAATTCTCCTCAAAGGTAGATCCGTTTTCCTCCACATCAATATCTACGCCCAGCTCTGACTGGGGAACCAGCTCAAACCCAAATTTTTCGGTAATCTTACTGATCTCCACCAGCTTGTGCTTATTTTTACTTGCCAGTACAACTTTCATTCTTTTTCCTCACAAAAGCGCGTCTACAAAATCTTTCGGATCAAAGGGCATCAGATCGTCCGCCTGCTCGCCAACGCCAATATACTTCACCGGGATCTGCAGCGCATCGCTCACCGCAATGACGATGCCGCCCTTTGCTGTGCCGTCCAGCTTGGTCAGCGCAACTGAGGTCACGCCTGCGATCTCCTTGAACTGCTTTGCCTGCACAAGGCCGTTCTGACCCGTAGTGCCGTCCAGCACCAGCAGCACCTCCCGGGCGCTGTCCGGCAGTTCCCGCTCTACGATCCGGCTGATCTTATTCAGCTCGTTCATCAGATTCTGCTTGTTGTGCAGCCGACCGGCGGTATCCACTAAGATCACATCCACAGACCGCGCTTTCGCCGCCTGAATGCCGTCAAAGACCACGGACGCAGGGTCAGCATCCTCATGCTGCCGGACGATGTCCGCACCGGCTCTGGCGGCCCAGATCTCCAGCTGGTCAGCGGCGGCGGCACGGAAGGTATCTCCCGCCACCAACAGCACCTTTTTGCCCTGCTTGACTAGCTGAGTTGCGATCTTGCCGATGGTGGTGGTCTTACCAACGCCGTTGACACCGATCACCAATACCACACTGGGCTTTGTGCTGAGGTTCAGTTCCCGGTCGCCCACACTGAGCATATCCACAAGGATCTGCTTCAGCGCTTCTCTTGCCTCTTCGGGCGTCTTGAGGTGCTGTTCTTTGATGGCTTTGCGGAGCAGCCCCGTCGCTTTCACAGCGGTATCCACACCAAGGTCAGCCAAAATGAGGCTCTCCTCCAGCTCGTCGTAAAAATCATCGTCCAGATGGCTGAAACCGGAGAATACACCGCCCAAGGTTGTGTTCAGCGCATCTCTTGTTTTAGTCAGACCGGCTTTGATCTTGTCGAAAAATCCCATAGGTACTCCTTATTCTACGATACCCAGATACTCTTCCATCTGATTCAGGTCCAGACGCAGCAGCTTGGAAACGCCCTGCTCCTGCATAGTCACGCCGTACAGCACATCGGATGCTTCCATGGTGCCACGACGGTGGGTAATGACGATGAACTGGGTGCGCTTGCTCAAATTCCGCAGGTAATTGGCAAACCGCTCTACGTTGCGGTCATCCAGTGCCGCGTCGATCTCATCCAGCATACAGAAGGGCGTGGGCCGCACCTGCAGAATAGCAAAATACAGCGCAGTCGCCACAAATGCCTTTTCGCCGCCACTCAGCAGCGTAATGGTCTTCAGCTGCTTTCCGGGGGGCTGGACACGGATCTCGATGCCGCAGGTCAGCGGATTCTCCGGATCCTCCAGCACCAGCTGGCCCTTACCGCCGCCAAACATTTCCACAAAGACCTTTGAGAAGTGCTCGTCGATCTTCCGGAACTCTTCCACAAAGATAACGGTCATTTCCCGGGTAATATCCCGGATGATGCCCTCCAGCTCCTGCTTGGAGGTCAGAACATCGTTTTGCTGCTCGCTAAGGTAAGTATACCGCTCCTTGACCCGGGCATATTCCTCGATCGCGCCCAAGATAGGCGTACCCAGCATGGTGATCCGGCGCTTGAGGTCGGATGCCTGCCGCTGACCGGCAGTTACGGACTCGATCTCGCCCCGATGCTCACCGGCAGTGCCGGGTGTGAGACCATAGGAATCCCACAGCTTGTCAATGATCTGCTTTTCCTCCAGATCGGAGGTAACTTTCTTCTGCTCCAGAAGTGCGCAGGCGCGCTCCATGTTGAGAATGTCCTTATTCTTCTCCTGGGCCTCCCGCTCAGATCTTGTCTTGGAGGCTTCCGCCTCAGCGCGCTGGGACATGATGCTCTGCATTCCCTTGCGCTGGGTCTCGGTTTCTGCATCGTTCTCTGTCTGGCGCTGCATGAGGATCGCAATTTCCCCTTCCAGACGGGAAATATCGGCACGGAAGGTATCGATCAGCGCCAGTTTCTTCTCCCGGTCGCCCTCCATGGCAGCACTCAGGTGCTTCAGATCCTCGATATGGGCAAGGGCCGTATTGCGCTCAGCATCCAGCGCCGCCGCATCGGTCTTCAGCGCGGTCATATCGTCGGTGATCCGGGCAGTATTGTCTGCCGCCTCATTCTGGCTGCCCTCCAGAGCTTCGATGGCCAGTCGGGTCTCCTCCAGCTGGGCGGTGAAAATACGGATCTTGGTCTCGCTGGCAGTAAGCCGCTCCCGGTCAGACCGGTCACGATCGTTAAGCAGCTCCAGTTCTTTCTCGGCAGTGCTTTCTGCATCCTCAATGGCCTGCACCAGGATCTCATGCTGCTTTTCCTGTCCCTGCAAGCGAAGGACCTGGTCCTCTGCCTCGCGAAGCTGCTCTCTGGCAGCGGTCATCTGGAACTCCACTTGATCCACAAGGCGCTGGGCCTCGCGAAGCTGCTCCTCTGCACCGTCCTTCTTTTCGGTCAGCTTCTTCTCCTCTGCCGTCAGCTTTTCCAGCTCGTTTGCACGGGAGAGGATGCCGGCTTCCTTATTCACAGAGCCGCCGGTCATGGAGCCGCCGGGGTTCATGACCTGACCGTCCAGAGTAACGATCTTGAAGCGGTTATGGTACTTGTTTGCCATAGAGATGGCGGCATCGATATCCTGCACGATCACCGTTCTGCCCAGCAGATTGTCGATGATGCTTTTGTATTGCTTATCGCAGCTGATCAGCTCCGATGCAATGCCCACAAAGCCCCGACAGCTTTCAACGCCGTTCTCATTCAGATTCTTACCCTGAATGGTAGCGATGGGCAGGAAGGTGGCTCTGCCGCCACCGGTGCGCTTCAGATAGGAAATGGCAGCTTTACCGTCGTTTTCTGTGCCGACGATGATCTGCTGCATGGCAGCTCCCAAGGCGATCTCCACCGCAACGGTATAGCTGTCCTCGGTGCGGATCAGACGGGAAACCGGTCCGTGGATGCCACGCAGCGCACCTCGCTGGCTTTCCTGCATCACCAGACGGACAGACTTCTGATAGCTTTCAAAATCCCGCTCCATGGCCCGGAACACCTTGACCTTGGCGGTCACGGAATCTAGGTTCGCGGTCAACTGCCGCACCAGCTCCTGCAGTTCATCCCGGCGCTTGACACGGGTCTCCTGCCGGAGGGCGTAACCGTTGATGGTATTATTATTGGCTGTTACATCATCCTGTGCGCGGCGCAGTTCCTTACGGCAAGCAGCAAGATTCTCTCTTGCCTCCTCCAGCCGGGCTTTGCCCGCAGCGAGATCGCCGCTGAGCTGCTTTCTTCTTTCCTCGCTCTGCCCGGTGCTCTCCTGCAGACCGCGGATATCCGCCTCTGCACCTGCAATGTCAGAGGCAAGGACGGTCTCCTTGCTCCGCAGCTCCAAGAACTGCCGGGTGATACCCTGGGCATTGGCAGTCATCACTGCCAGTTCCTGCTGTAGCTTCTGGATCTTAGCCTGCTTTTCCGCAAAGGCAGTTTCAATTTCAAGGATTCTTTCCCGGGTCTGCTCGATCTGGGAGACGATACCGCCGCTGCGGTCCTCCGTTCCCTTCAGCTCTTCTTCAATACGGGCAATGTTGCCCTTGTTGTTCTCAATGTTGCCCCGGAGCACTGCCATCTGTCCGTCCAGCTGCTGATGGGTTGCCTCCAGCATATTGACCTTCACCCGGACAGTTTCCAGTTCTCCGTCCTTACTGCGAAGCATTTCACCAAAATCCTCTGCCTGGGCATACAGATGCTCCAAGTCCTCATGGGCCTGCTGCAGCACAAAGGAGGCAGAGGCGTAGTCTTCCTCCGCTTTTTTCGCTGCGGCCGACAGCTTTTCCAGAGTGTCCAGCCAAACGGCAACCTCGACGCCCTTCAGCTCGTCCTTCAGCTCCAGATACTTTCTCGCCTGCTCAGACTGTTTCTTGAGTGGCTCTAACTGCAGCTCCAGCTCGGAGACCTTATCGCCGATACGGAGCAGGTTATCCTCGGTATGCTGCAATTTGCGCTCCGTCTCTTCCTTGCGGTGACGGTACTTGGAAATACCTGCCGCCTCCTCAAAGATCTCACGGCGGTCTGCACTCTTTAAGGACAAAATCTCATCGATCCTGCCCTGTCCGATGTTGGAATAGCCCTCTCTGCCCAGACCGGTATCCATGAACATTTCGTGGATATCCCGGAGTCTGGCGCTCTGGCGGTTGATGTAGAACTCACTGTCACCGCTGCGGTAATACCGCCGGGTGACCATGACTTCATCCGCATCATAAGCCAGCGCCCGGTCAGAATTGTCCAGGGTCAGCGTGGCTTCCGCAAAGCCCACTGCGCTCCGTTTCTGGGTACCACCGAAGATCACGTCCTCCATCTTCGCACCGCGGAGGGTCTTGGTGCTCTGCTCGCCCATAACCCACAGGATCGCATCAGAAATATTCGATTTGCCGGAGCCATTGGGGCCCACGATGGCGGTGATGTCATCGCCAAACCGGATCAACGTCTTGTCCGGGAAGGACTTAAAGCCCTGCACTTCCAATGATTTTAAATACACAGCAAAACCTCGATAAAAATATGTAAAACTAATCAGTTTATTATACCCAATTTATTTCTAAAATGCAAGGATTTCTTTCTTCTTGCAATTTGCGCCTGTTTTCGCTAAAATAGAGCAAACGGAGTGATACAAAGGGATTGGAATTCGCACTCTTCAGCTAAACAAAAACGCAAGGGAATTTCCCTTGCGTTTTTTCTTATTTCAATCTCTCGATCAGTTCCGGCAGTACCGTTTCAAACCGGACACCGTACCAATGTGCAGGCGCTTCATAAGTCTTGCGGATACAGCCGGCAACGAAGTCTGCAGCAATGGCAGCCGCCTCTGTAAGGGTTTTACCCCGCATATAGCTGCCCACCAGCGCAGCGGCAAACAGGTCGCCTGTGCCATGATAGTTTTTGGGGATCTTTCCGTGGGAGTAGCACTCCGTTTTCCCATTCTCCCAGACCATCACACCGGTTTTATCGGGATCAAAGCTGACTCCGGTGAGCACCACACTGCCCGAGCCCAACTGAGAAAGCTTCTCCATTAGCTCGGTGATGTAGGCTTCATCGTAGTTTTCCTGATAGGTGTGTCCCGCCATCATGCAGGCTTCTGTGATATTGGGAATGATAATATCCGCAACGGAGCACAATTCCTTCATGCCTCGGACATAGCTTTTGTCAAAGCCTTTATACAGTTTTCCGTGATCGCCCATCACGGGGTCAACAATCGTCACACCACTCTGTGCCTTCAGCCGGGCAAAGATTTTATGCACCGTGTCGATCTGTGCAGAACTTCCCAGATAACCGGTGTAAATAGCATCAAAATCAATCCCCTCTTTTGCCCAATGCTCCATAACGTCCGGCATCAATTTGGTTAGGTCTTGCTTGACCGGCGTAGAAAATCCGCCGGTATGGGTGGACAAAATCGCAGTGGGCAGTACACAGGTCTCATGCCCGCAGGCCGACAGCACCGGCAGCGCTACCGTCATAGAACACTGTCCCACGCAGGAAATGTCCTGCACCGTTAAAATTCTGCGACAGTTCATACTCAATCCTTGACCTCCACATCCAGACCCAGTTCCCCGGGCAGAAAACGGGGGCAAACATTTTCCGAAGTCACGATCACAGACGCGGCAAGCTGGGCACCGATCTTACAGGCCTCTTCCAGGCTCTTTCCATAAGTCAATCCGATGGCCGCACCGGCACAGAACGCATCACCGGCGCCGGTGGTATCGTTCACCGCCACTTTTCTGGCAGGACAAAAACCGCTGTCCCCATCCATATCCGCATATACAGCACCCTCGCCACCCATGGTCACGATCATGCTGTGGATATTCGCCTGCCTGATCTTTTTTTCAAGCACCTCGGCCATTTCCATAGGCGTCAATTCAGAATAGTCATCGGAAAACAGGATGCCCGCTTCCTGCACATTGCACACGAAACAGTCGATGGACTTGAGGAAATCCCGGCGCTCCAGCGCAATGCTCATGTTGGAAACAACGGCATAGACCTTCTTCTGGTACTTTTCTGCCAGACGAAACACCCGCTTGACCACATCTTTCTCGATATCGATCTCGATAATGATGCTGTCCGCATCCCGGAATATTTCATCTCCGTGGTCGTCCAAAATATCTGCTATGGGCCGCAGGTTGGGGCGCTTGGAAATGGAAGCATAGACATCGCCATCGTTGTCGAAAACTGCCAGCCATGTTCCCAGACCGTCGGGTGTGGCACGGATGTAGTCTGTATTTACTTTATGATTTTTCAGCTTGGTAACCACGTCTTTGCTGATGCCGGACTCATCCACAAGGCTGAGGAAGGTGGGGCGAAGTTCACAGTTGGCAACATCCTCCGCCACATTTCTGCCCACGCCGCCGTGGATCTGCTCCATCCGCCCGGCATTTCTGCCGGTAGGAATAAACCCCGCCTCGGGATAGCCCTTGATGTCCACAAAAACTGCACCAATCACTACAATGCCCATAACGTACACCCCTTTTGTTTGTAGCCATATTATACCACAGCTCCGCTATTTTGCAACAAAAAGAACCATTGAGTCCAAAACCTTCTCATAATATCTACAAAATTTTTCATATTGGAAAAGGAAATATTGCAATCCTGTAAAAATATGTTTATAATACTTTTATTGATTTATTAGTTTCACAGGAGGGAATTTTATGTCCGGTAATGTACGCCCTGAATCCATGAAAAGAATCACAAATTTTGAGCTTGCCAACGACTTTATTGAAGAGCAAGTGGCGGCTGTCCGCGCCCAGGTCGGCGACAAGAAAGTTCTTCTGGCACTTTCCGGCGGCGTTGACTCCTCTGTCGTTGCTGCGTTGCTGATCAAGGCTATCGGCAAGCAGCTGGTCTGCGTCCACGTCAACCACGGTCTGATGCGTAAGAACGAATCCGAAGGCGTCATCAAGATGTTCAAGGACGGTCTGGATGCCAATCTGATCTATGTGGATGCCACCGATCATTTCCTTGGCCTGCTGGCTGGTGTTTCCGATCCTGAGCGCAAGCGCAAGATCATCGGCAAAGAATTCATCACCGTCTTTGCTGACGAAGCACGGAAGTTGGAGGGCATCTCCTTCCTGGCACAGGGTACCATTTACCCCGACATCCTGGAAAGCATGAAAGCCGCTGAGGGCAAGAAGGCCGTCAAGTCCCACCACAATGTAGGCGGTCTGCCCGAGGATCTGCAGTTCGAGTTGGTTGAGCCTATTAAGCTGCTCTATAAGGACGAAGTCCGCGTTGTGGGCGAGGCTCTGGGCCTGCCCCATGGCATGGTCTACCGTCAGCCCTTCCCCGGCCCCGGTCTGGGTGTCCGGTGCTTAGGTGCCATCACCCGTGACCGTCTGGAAGCTCTGCGGGAAGCCGATGCCATTCTCCGTGAGGAATTTGAGAAGAACGGTCTGAGTGAAAAGGTCTGGCAGTATTTCATCGCCGTGCCCGATATCAAGAGCGTCGGTGTCAAGGACGAGAGCCGCTACGAAGGCTGGCCTGCCATCATCCGTGCCGTGAACACGAAGGATGCTATGACCGCTACTATCGAGGAAATCCCCTATCCCCTGCTGCACCATATCACCAACCGGATCACCCATGAGGTAGAGGGCATCAACCGTGTCCTTCTGGACCTGACCCCCAAGCCCATCGGAACTATTGAATGGGAGTAAACACCGTGTCAAAGAACAAACCAAATCATTCCCAAAGGAACAATTTTGGCTATTCTCTAACCCAATAAAAATATGCCTTCTGCGTTTACTCGCAGAGGGCATTTTTTATACTTATCCCCACTCAATTGTGCCAACGGACTTGGGATATTGGTCATTTATTTAACTTTTTATATATGCCTACATTGGACTATTAATTGTATCTAAGGGAATGTTTTTTATTCTACTAATGGGAATAGTTAATGTTCTACTATGATACACCGAGCGCCGCCTGTGGCGGATACAGCGAGGTGTTTACTGCGTAGCGGTCGATAGCTGACGAAGCCGCTGGCGGCAAGAAAGATATCGGGCACCGCAAGCGGGGCCATCATATCCCCTCTGCTTTACGCAGAGGGGATTCCTTATTTATTGCGCAGCGGTCGATAAAATTAAAAAACGCCCCCTGCAGTTCGCAGGAGGCATTTTTATTTAATCCAGGTATTTGTCGATCAGATTATCGATAACAGGAAGCTTCCCTTCTGCCTGCTTCAGCGCACCCAGCGCCAACAGCACAAACAGCACGATCTTTGCGATATTCAGCAGATAATACAGAATACTGTAAAGCCTTTCAATAATATTGAAAGATACATAGCTGTTGGTAAAAGCGCTGAGGATATTACTAATGATGGAGAAGAAATCCGGAATCAGACCCAGAACACCATACGCCAGAGAGAACAGCAACATTAAGGCTACCGTCCGGACGCATTGCTTTTTGAGCCACAGGCAGTCCTCCTTCAGCAGTACATAGCCAACCACAAGTGCGATCACTACATAGCCGCCGAACAAGCCAAGCAGATACACGGCAGCGGCAAACAGCGAGGCAGAAATACCGATCTTTGCTTTTTCCATGATATATCCCCCTCTAATTAGGATAGCAGCAGCTTATCATTGGCTTCATCCGAGCCACTGGCCTTGCTGAACAGACCCAGAAGCTGCTCGACAGTCAGATTCTTCTTTTCCTCACCGGATACATCGACCACGATCTTGCCGTCATACATCATGATCAGACGATTGCCATAGGTGATGGCGTCACGCATATTGTGAGTGATCATCATGGTGGTTAGATGATTCTGCTCCACGATCTTCTGGGTCACCTCCAGCACCTTTGCCGCCGTCTTGGGGTCCAGGGCGGCTGTGTGCTCGTCGAGAAGCAGCAGCTTGGGTTTCTGCAGGGTCGCCATCAGCAGAGTCAGTGCCTGCCGCTGGCCGCCGGACAGAAGGCCTACCTTGGCTGTCAGCCGGTCTTCCAAGCCCAGCCCCAGAATTTTCAGCTGTTCCTTGTAGCTCTCCCGCTCTGCCTTGGTGATTCCGGAACGCAGGGTTCTGGACTTGCCGCGACGGGCAGCCAGTGCGAGGTTTTCGTCGATCTGCATGGTTGCGGCAGTGCCCATCATGGGATCCTGGAAGACCCGTCCAATAAACTTCGCCCGCTTGTATTCAGGCAGTGCCGTCACGTCCGTACCGTCAATAAAGATCTGACCTTCTTCCACGGCGTAGACACCGGCAACGCAGTTCAGCATAGTACTCTTACCGGCGCCGTTGCCGCCGATAACGGTTACAAAGTCGCCCTCATTCAGATGGAGGTCCACGCCCTTCAGCGCGATCTTTTCATTGACTGTGCCGGGGTTGAAGGTTTTGAAAATGTTCTTGATCTCAAGCATGTTCCTTCTCCTTTCCGGCCTTTTTCCTATGGTGCGGCATCAGATTTTTCTTCCAGTAAGGCACAGCCAGGAACAGTCCAACGATCAGCGCAGAGATCAGCTTCAGATAATTGGTGTTGATCTTCATAAGGCTGATGACCACCTGAATGACCAGATAGTAGATCACAGAGCCGATGCTTACTGCCATCAGTTTCAGAGCGAAATTCCGGAACAGCTTTCCGAACACCACTTCGCTGATAATGATCGCCGCCAGACCGATAACGATGGCGCCACGACCCATATTCACCTCGGCGTAGCTGGAATACTGGCTCAAAAGCGCACCGGACAGGGCGACCAGACCATTGCTCACCATAAGTCCCAGTACCTTATTGAGGTTGGTATTGATACCCTGTGCCCGTGCCATATCGGCATTGGCGCCGGTGGCGCGGATGGATGCGCCCCGTTCCGTACCAAAGAACCAGTAAAGCAGTCCAATGATCAGTGCTGTGGCGATACCCACAGTGAAAATGGGATGCTGATAAAACGGACGGATACCGGCCTCCACCTCCTGCATATACCGCAGAGAGACCAGCAGATCATATTTATTCACATTCAGAGCCTGATTGGCCTTCATGCCCATAATCGCCAAATTGGCAGACCAAAGTCCCAGCTGGGTCAAAATGCCCGCCAGAATCGCAGGGATGCCGCACACCGTGTGGAACAGTCCGGTAACCAGACCTGCCAACAAACCGGCAATCACTGCACCCAGCATCGCCACCCAGACATTGCAGCCGGAGATCATCAGCATGACGCAGACCGCGCCGCCGGTGCAGAAAGAGCCATCCACCGTCAGATCGGCAATGTCCAGCAGACGGTATGTAATATAGATACCGATGGCCATGATGCCCCAGATCAAACCCTGGGACAAAGCGCCAGGCAGAGCATTCATAAAGCTAAGTATGTTTCCCATAGGAACCTCCATACGCATTCATGTATTGCGAGGGCGAGGTGGGAAACCCATCTCGCCCCAGATATATTATTCACCGATGGCTACATAGCCTTCCAGAGGCTCAATACCCAGCTCTTCGCAGATCTCCTTGTTGTACTTGGCAACAGGGGCGCCTGCATACTCGATCTTCATCTGGCTGATGTCAGCCTCGCCCTTCAGGATCTTGACCGCCATCTTGCCGGTAGCAACGCCCAGATCATAGTAGCTGATGGACAGGGTTGCAACGCCGCAGCCAGCGCAAGTGCCTTCCTCACCGGCAATGACCGGAACCTTCAGGGGAACGCAAATATCACCGATCGCCTCAGCACTGTTTGCAACAGTATTATCGGTAGGTACATAGATCACGTCGGAATTGTTTGCCGCTTCGGTAACCACGGAGGGCAGATCGCTGGTGGAGCTGAAGCCGTACTCAGTAACGGTAAGGCCCTTGGCCTCCAGCAGCTTCTTCACTTCATCCACCTGATATCTGGAGTTTGCCTCACCCAGGCAGAAGACCAGACCAACCTTCTTTGCATCGGGGAACCACTCCAGGATCATGTCTGCCTGCTTATCCAGAGGAGCCAGGTCAGAAGTGCCGGAAATATTGCCGCCTACAAGACCGTCAAAATTGTCAATATCCAGCGCAACGCCATACTCGGTAACAGAAGTGCCCAGAATGGGAATGGTAGCGGTTGCCGCATGGGCAGTCTGCAGGACGGGAGTAGAGTTGGCAAGGATCATATCCACATCCTTGGAAACAAAGTCATTGATAATGGTATTCAAAGTGTTGCTGTCGCCGGCAGCGTTCTGGTTAATAAAATCCAGCTTATCTTCGCCAAATTCAGCAATCAGTGCATCCATAAAGCCCTGAGTGGCAGCGTCCAGCGCCACGTGAGGCTCGATCTGGCAGATACCGATGGTAAACACATCGTCAGCAGGTGCATCCGTGGTACACGCCGCCAGGGAAAGTGCCATCAGGGCGACCATCATAATTGCAAGTAATCTCTTCATTTTCATTTCCTCCTTGTGTGTCCGCGAAAGACCTTTGTGCGCTTGCGGAGCACTTGATTTTTCAATAATAGCATTTTGGCCGTAGGAAGTCAATGCCAAATTACAAAAAAACGCAAAAATCGTCCCGGAAAAATCACCGGGACGATTCACCTTTTACAGCAAGGGAATTCCTGCTTTTTCGCAAGCAGAAATGGTCTCTGAATCCCAGATACTTGACTGCACTTCACCGATATGTGCACAGCCCATCATCAACATACTTAAACGGCTCTGGCCGATACCACCGCCAATGGTCAGGGGCAGTTCATCGTTCAGGAGCATCTTATGGAAAGGCAATTCCCGCCGGTCGTCGCAACCGGCAATCCGCAGCTGTCGGTCCAGAGCATCGGCGTCTACGCGAATACCCATGGAGGAGATTTCCAGCGCCCGTCCCAGCACTTCATCCCAGAAGAAAATATCACAGTTCAAGGACCAGTCGTCGTAGTCCGGCGCACGCCCATCATGAGGCTTGCCGGAACGAAGAGCCCCGCCGATCTGCATAATGCAGGCTGTGGGGTGTTCCTTCACATAGGCCTTCTCCCGCTCAGAGCCGGTCATATCGGGATACAGATCCTCCAGCTCCTGAGTGGTGACAAAGGCCACTTCCCTGCTCAGCTGGGTGCGCAGCTGAGGATAGCGGACATGAAGCCGGTCATTGGTATTGCAGATGGCATTGACAATAGAACGGACAATTAATTTTAGATAATCCAGATTCCGGTTCTCTTTGGTGATGATCTTCTCCCAGTCCCACTGGTCCACATAGATGGAGTGGATATTGTCCAAACTTTCATCCCGACGGATGGCGTTCATATCGGTGTACAGACCGTTGCCCACGCTGAAGTGATACCGTTTCAGCGCAAGGCGTTTCCACTTTGCCAGAGAATGGACCACCTGAGCATCTGCGCCCACGGCCGGCACATCAAAGGACACCGGGCGCTCATAACCATTCAGATTATCATTCAAACCGGATTCCTGCGTCACAAACAAGGGCGCAGAAACGCGTTTCAGATTCAGTGCAGCGGAAAATTCATCCTGAAAGGTATGCTTGATATAAGCAATGGCCCGCTGGGTATCGTAGGCATCCAGAACAGGTCGGTAACCCTCCGGTATGTAAATCTTATTCATATTTCCAGCTCCCTTCGGAAAACATGCTCTCATTGTACTCTTTTTTCAAAAAAAATCAAGTCTGCAATTTCCTGTTTCTGTCTTAAAAACCGTCGATTTTTAGTGCATCTTTACCGCAGCTGTGCTATACTGATCAAAAGGTGGTGAATCCCTCTATGAAACATCTAAAGGATGGGCTCTTGTCCCTGCTGATTCTGGCGCTTGCTTTCGGTTTCAGCCTGTTGCTGCAGACCGTACAACCCTCTGAATCCTTGGTATCACTGGTGCTGGTGCTGCCGGCATTTCCGCATTCCCCATGTCTGCCCGTGTGGTACATAAGATGGGTCTGGAGGAAGACAATCAGAACTTCCTGCTGATGCATTCCATCGGCGTCAACGTTTCCGGTCAGATCGCATCCGTTATTGCCGGCGGTCTGATCCTGGCACTGGTCAAAGCAATGATTGGAGGTTAATGATATGGACGGTTTTACTTTGCACATTGACTATCTTTTGAATGCGCTGCCTGTTATGGACACCGGATATCTGGGTGTGTTTATTGTTGCCGCTGTGATCATTTTGGTGGTTACTCTGCTGAACAAGATCGGCTCATCCAAAGACTAAACAGGAAAGTCCGGCACTGCAAGGTGCCGGACTTATTATTTCTTCATATCATCGGTAGCCGGATTATTCAGAAGCTTGCCATCCTCTGCAAACCGGGAGCCGTGGCAGGGGCAGTCCCAGCTATGCTCTGCTGCATTCCACTTCAATGCACACCCCAAGTGTGGGCAGCGGGGCTTTGTCGGGGTCAGCAAATTTACGGTGTACTCCAGCGCATTACACAGCAGCTGGGGGCGCAGGATCGTCCGTGAGGGCGAGAAAACATCCCGATAAGGGTTATCCTTCCCTTGCACCAAATCTGTTAGAATCGAAGCTGCTACCATGGCAGAGGTCATGCCCCACTTATTAAATCCCGTTGCCGCATAAACATCCGGTGTATTTTTGGAATACTGACCGATATAGGGGATGTCATCCAGTGTCATGCAGTCCTGGGTTGCCCAATGATAGACTTCCTTCGCCTCCGGATAATACCGGGAAGCCGCATCTCTCAGTTCCTTCCAATTTCCTCCGTTTTTTCCGGTGCGGTGGCTGCCTCCCCCAAGAAGCAGCAAACCGCCATGATTGCGAAAAGACAGACCCTTTCCGCTTTCATCCACATACATTCCATTCAGCGGCGGACAGTTTCCCAACGCCAGTACATACGACCGGTGCTGATACATTTTCAAAAAATAGCTGCCATGCTTGTTCCATATGGGAAAATGGGTGGCAACAATGATCTTATCCGCTCGAATCTTGCCGCGATTGGTGATAACTGAATGCTTGCCTTCGTATCCTAAGGCTTTTGTTTGCTCATAGATCTGCAATCCTTTTGCTAACTGTGCGGCGAATTTCAGCGGGTGAAACTGTGCCTGTCTTGCAAACCGGATCCCACCCACCGTTTTAAAGGGCAGCGGCAGGTCCTTGCCCAGCTCCGCAGGCGCTCCAATTAACTCCAGCGCAGTCATTTCCTTCTCCAATTTTCGGAGATCGTCCAAGGAATAAACCCAGAAATCCTGCTCCTCAAAATCGCAGTCGATCTCCTTGCACAGTATTTTGTATTTATCCAGTGCCTCAAGGTTCGCTTTGAGATACCCTTGTGCCTTTTCTCTGCCGAATCTCGAAAGAATCTTGTGATAGGCCAGTCCGTGCTGTGCGGTAATTTTTGCCGTGGTACAGCCTGTAACACCGTGACAAATTCTATCTGCTTCAATCAACATACTGTCCACGCCGGATTTTTTCAAATAGTAGCTGCACAGAAGTCCCGCAAGTCCACCGCCAATAATCAATACATCTGTATTTTTGTTGCCTTGTAATGGTGCAAATTCTGGCAGGTCAATATTGTCTAACCATATTGATTCCATTTTCATCACCTGAATTAGTATGCCACAAATTGCTGCCGTATATCCCCCACTGCCATTCCTGCAGATTTTTTGAAAAAACAGTTGTACAAACTGCTTTTAACTTGACATTCAGGTTGGATAGATTATCATGTAGATAGAAAAGAATAAGGAGCAGCTTATGAAAAAGCACATTCTTTGTTTTGGAGATTCCAACACCCACGGATATTATCCCAGTGCATCACACGGTACGGACGGGAAACTGCGCCGTTTTAATGAAGACGAGCGATACACCTGTCTGCTGCAAAAATTTTTGGGTGATGATTATCTTGTAATTGAGGAAGGGCTATCCGGCCGCACCACAGTGTTTAACGATCCTTTTGAAGATGGGTTGTCTGGTCTATCTTATTTGTTGCCGTGCTTGAAAAGTCACGAGCCAATCAGCCTTCTGATCATCATGCTGGGCACAAATGATACCAAAGAATATTTTTCCGTCGATGCACCTTCCATCGGCTTGGGCATAGCACGGCTGATAAAAAAAGCACAGTCTACTCCATGCTGGGGTCCCAACGGCACACCAAAGATTCTCGTGGTTGCTCCCCCGCCTATCCGTAAAGAACGCTGCCTAATTCCCAATGATACAATAGGTAAAAACGGCGTAGAAAAATCCAATCAGCTAGCCGGCATCTATCGAACGCATTGCGATGCTTTAGGTGCCTATTTCTTAAATGCCGCCAATGCCGGCTGTGTCTTCAACGATTGCGACTTTATGCACCTGACAAAGGATAGCCACAGACTTCTGGCAGAAAAGCTTACTGAACTGATCCTTTCCATATTATCAGAATAAGAAGCAGCCCCCGATTTGGGGGCTGCTTCTTTTTATCCCACAGGATCTACAGGAAGTTCGATGTAATCATCTTCGTCGTAATCAGGATCGCTGGTAGTCAGAACATCGCAGACTTGAAAACGCAGAAGTTCCAAGTTCGGATCTTCATAAAATGTTTTTTCTTTCATAATTCCCTCACATTACTTGCCGGACACAGAATCTACATATTTCTTTGTTGCGTCACCGTACATGATCATGCTTTCCACAAGTGCCTTCAGCGCATCACTGCTTTCAGCGTTGTTCAACTTACTGCATACATAGGATTCAATACTGTACTGCAGCGTCAAGCTCACAGCTGTGTCACCGTTGTACACAGTAAAGTTGATCACTTCGCGCATTTGCGCAGGATTCAGTTTGCCGAAGTCTGCGTAGTAGCGACCCTGATCATCCTTCTTGAAGGAAGAAGCCGGGATCGTCCATGTCTTACCTGCACCTTCCGCCTTAATGGCCAGATTTGTGATGTCATCCGCAGTAAAGTACAGCCGAATCACCACAGCATCCTGCAGCACAAGAGATACGGATTCCCACTGTGCAGCAGGGTTTTCCACGTTGCCGGTAGTGTAATTGTTATTATTCAGGGTGTCATAGGTCTTGGAGCCCCATGCCTTTTGCTCTTCCGTGAGCTTGCTATTGGCCAAACCTACCGCATTCACATCCTTATAAAGCTGAGAAGCTGTACCGTAGTTCAGCAGGTCTACCAACAATGTGCGCAATTCAGTACTTGTGTTCCCGTTTGCCAGCTGATTATAGCAATACTGCGCTACACTGTACCAAGTAGTATCGCTGGTATAGGCACTACCGTCTGCAGCGGTAGCATGCAGAGTAGCATAGATATGCTCTGTCATCTGATTGGGTGCCAGATTGGAGAAGGTGAAAACGTAGTATTCTCCCACTTCATCATACTCGGTGACAGTGGTTTCTTTGCCGTTGAGCTCAAAGATCATATAAGGAGCACTGTAGTCGCCGGCAGCAAACTGAGTATTCTCTACATAGTAGTTAATCGCAAAATTCTTACCCAGTAGGATGGAATTGCCGTAGATATTGGGCTCATCTGCTTCACCCGGGACACGGGTCACATCCATATCCTGTACCAGGAAAGAATCCACATAGTAGGTCATACCACTGTCCGTGGTGATATCCACATAGCAGATATAATCACCGATTGCCAGATCAATGGGAAGCTCCACAGCTTCTCCGCTGTTGACAGACAGAGTTGCGGAAGGTGTCTGAGCAAGCAGTTCCAGATCAAACTCGAAATGATTCCAGCCATTCTCAAGAGTTGCTGCTACTTCCACATTATTGCCATTAGCATTACGGAAATACAGCTTGCCCGTGTTGATCTTAAAGGCGATGGGTGCTGCCTTGCCGTACTCTGTGCCGTAAGCGGACTCAAATTCGACCTGGGCAGAAGCTGTGCTTGCATTCTCCAAATACAGGTCAAAGGCAATCTTGCCATTTTGCAGATAAGGAATGGAACGGACTACGGACACACCGCCGGGAATCATCATGGAATGGGTTCCATCGGTATACTTCTCAGTGGAAACCTCCGCAGTGCCGTAGACAGAGGACCAGCCTTCATATTTAACAGTACTATTCTCAAAAGAGTCATACGCACCCTTCGTGCGATAGAAGAAATCTGTAAAGTTGTCGATAATCATGGTCTGGTTGCTGTCATCCTCGTGATACCAGATGAGCGTGACCGTATCATCGATACTGCTGTCCACAGACTGGTTGGTAACATTCATTCTGTCGCCCATAGTCATGCCCTGCATGGAGTAACGGCTAAAGATATCCTGAATATTCTCAAAGGTCTTCATGTTGTCATAGGAGACAGCCACATTCAGGGGGAACCGCTGATAGCTGATACCGCCCAGAGCGTTGTTGCCGCCCCAGAACAGGAGGTCCTGCCCGCCGTATTCATACATAGACGGCTGGGTATTGCTGGTATAAACAGTGGACTTATTTGCATAAACCGTTGTATTTGCAGGCGTTGTGGCAGGTTTATTTTCCTCGTTGGTCCAGGAGATGCCGCCGTCAAAAGAATAAGCTACAGCAAAGTTCACGATTTCGCCGTACTGATAACGGGACAGCATGACCAGTCTGCCGTCATCATCTTCCAGAACATTCGGCTCTGTCAGACCATCTTCCATGCCTTGGCAAATAGAACCCTTGTTTACTTGAATCCGATAAGCACCGAGGATCCAGGTATTACCGGCATCCGTGCTGTAAATGGCACTCACCATACCCTGGCCGTCAGCATGTCCACCTACTGTTACAGGAACGACAAAATCAACACCCTGGTCCGTAGGATCTTTGGAATAAGAACTGAGTTTCACTGGCTTGGAATAAGCATTCACGGAGATCGCGTTTGTATTGACAACATCGTTGCACTGTTGCCATCCGCTTGCCTTCACCTTAGGAACTCCATCCGTAATTTCTATCTCGGCATACATAAAGCGGACATGAGCTACTTTGTTTTCATCCGTATAAGTGCCCACAACGATCACGCGACCGGTTCCCTCGTCATAGATGGCACCTCTTACATCACTAATATAGTCTGTAACAACCGTGACGGTTTCCGTGGGTCTCTCATAGTTGTTAGACCAGGTCAGACCGCCATCGTGGGAAACCTTATACCAGAAGCCATAACCGGGATATGCGCTAAAGCCCCACATAACATTATTGGGCATTTTCACAAGATAGTGCGGCAACTGATTTTGATAAATTACTTTCTGTGCGTAGTCATTCGCACTATATGCCACATAATTTACATCGCAGGATTCCCGGGTGCCGTAGACAACCTCGTGGACATATTCCTTGTTGGAAATATCTGCTGCGTCTACATTGCCGGACAGGACCGTCAGTGTTACTGCACCGTAAACGCCAATCCGGGGTACACGGACCACAAAATTATCTCCGTCAAAATAGTGGTAGAGCAGCTCGCCGTCCAGATAGAATCGGACATCGGAATAATCCGCCTTCAGGCAGGAAGCGCCTGCATTCTCTAAAGTGATCTCATAGGGCTGATCATATGCAGCCTCGTTCGAATCATTTTCAATAACCACCTGAGACTCATTGCGGAACTCCATCTCAACATAATCCACCTTGATCATGTCTGTGATGGTGTTGGTGAAGTCCGCCTCATAGATATCATAATGGGTGCAGTGGACCTTGATATACTGGGCTTCAATCTCAAAGTCATACAGGTAGGTCTTATTACCCTTGCGCAGGATCTTGAAGGAATCTTCAAGCTGAGTATAGGTGACATTGTCATTGCTGTACCAGACGGTCAAAACACTTTCGTTCAGACGGTTGGATGCGTCGGAATCCACCAACTCAATGACATTTACTTTCTGCTTGGAGCCCTGATTGTAAATGATACTGCTATTGTACCGGTCCAGAGTAAAACTAAAATCTTCTGTAGCGCTGACGCCGGCACCTGTAGCAGTCTTCAGATCATTCTCCACGAACAAATAATTGCCGGCAGGATTCTTACCCAAAACCGTCAGGGTAAATCGCTTGGAGGTACCGCCGTAACTGGCAGTAAGGATCACCTTTGTAGAAACTGCGGGACGGTTCACCGTACCGTCAGCAGCAATAATAGAGGGCGCGCTGCTGCTCCAGGAAATGGAGCCGCTGTTAGACAGCGGACCGCCGATCGGCGCAGTAGGCAGCGACAGCTTCTGGGTAATGGCATACTGATTTACATTATTGCCCTTAAAATCATCAAATGTCAGCCGGTCCAGAAGGCTCTCGCCGTAGGAGTTACCCACAGCAATATTGGTCACTGTTACATCAATATTATCTGCTGCGCTGGTAGCCATCTCATCACTGCGCAAAGAGATAAAATCAAGAAGATTCTCGCTCGCATTAAGCCGCATCTTTGCGTTTTTCAGGTTTGCCAGCTTTTCTCCATCCAAAAACAGAGTCAGAGAATCATCCTCTTCCCAACGGCAACCCAGATGCAGAGTATCTCCAACATTTCTGTTCAGCCGAACTGTCTGGTCCGGTCCATCACTTCTCAGCACAAAGATCAAGCCGTCCTCTGTATTGATAATACCCATAGAAATGCCATATGCATCATTACGGCACATCCACCAGTTAATGCCATGTACGGCATACCTGTAATCAAGAGCGGAGGAATCACCCAGCTTGTATACAGGCAGAGAGGTGATCTTCATGTCGAATTCGCAATAATTAAACGCATTTAAACCTGTCCAGCGGGCATTCATTCTGACCGCCGGCGTATTACCGGAACGTGAGTTATACTTATCAAAGATATTAATGCCGCCTGTAACCTCTTTTGCATTCTGATAAGTAGAATTCACAGTACCCATACCCGGTATGGTAGCACCTGGAATGATCTTAAATGCAGAAGGGTTGGAATAAGTGGTATGTTCCCATTTGGTGCTGGAAAGCACAATTGTTCCTTCCCATGTATCCGTTCCCACAGTAATACTTGCGGGAATCTTAACACCATAATCCGTAACACCGGAAATATTAACATCACGCAAGGGAACAATAATCTCTGTACATGCAGTATAGTGAGTACTCATAGTGCTCCAACTAAACTCGTTGTCAACCTTTGTAGCATCACTACTCTTATAGGTATTGCTTACAAAAGTTACAGTTGTCTCAAGCAACCTGCTGGTAGTATCCGGATGGTATACCGCTATGTAAAGATTGGTAGTATCCCACTGAATATCAAAAGCGTATGTTCCCAAAGGATGATTGGGATACCATCCTTCGCCGTCATTAATCGCATTATCATCCGTCTTTGTGTTGGCAGAAAAAGACGCATTTACTGCATTCAGTGTCGGGTCTTCAAGGGAGTCCTCCGGCAACTCAAATTCTCTTGCATATGCCGGCAGCGCGCCGACAGCCAGTACACATGCCAAAAGTAATGCCAAAAGTCTCTTATACCGATTGTTCATGGGCAAGCACTCCTTATTTCTTGTGAAAGCTACACTTCCACATAATAATATAAAATATAATATCATACGGATTCTGTAAAGACAAGTATTATTTTCTTTTTTTGGCGGAGATGGAGGGATTTGATTTGCAATTTCATTCCTACGGAACGAAATTTATGGTGTTGCCGCCGTCCAGCCGGCGACAAGCAATGCTCCCCCGGAGCATTGCTTTTAACAGGTTCAAATCCCATCGGAGCAAAAGACACACCCCACAAGGGGGTGTGTCTTTTTGGCGGAGATGGAGGGATTTGAACCCCCGCACGCCTTGCGGCGCCTAGCGGATTTCGAATCCGCACCCTTCAGCCACTTGGGTACATCTCCATGCTTAGGACCTGCACATTATACCAGTCAGTAAGCAAAAAATCAAGGTTTCTTTTTCGCCAGCTCCATGACTTCAGTCATTTTCTCCATGATCTTCTCATAGTTCTCTCGGCGGTGAGGTTTCAGACATCCGGAGCAGTCCTTGATTCCCTGCTCCGTATAGCAAAAGCTGCCCCCGCACCGATCCCCCAAAGCATACAGCGGGCAAAAACAGAACAGGCAATTAAAAGTCTCCGGGTCTGCGCCTGCATGGCACGGAAAATATTCACATTCCCTATTCTGGAAAAAATCATAATGTGCCATAAAAACACCTCAAAATCTTTATTTGCAAATCAGTTGCTCTATGTTATAATGATCCCATGGAGAAATCGCGGGCGGTTCCTTTGAAAACGCCAGCCTCTCCCCTGTTTTCGGATGGTTAAAAGTCAAGCTGTAGGACCACAGCGCGATCTCACAGTCATCCTCCTGCGTTGCATATTTTCGCTCTCCCACTAAGGGCATTCCACGACTGGCAAACTGAACCCGGATTTGGTGCGTTCTGCCGGTCTCCAGACGAATGCGCACAAGGCTCGTATTCTGCTGATTATCCAGAAACTGATAATGCAGGATCGCCTCCTGAACCCCTTTTGCGCTCTGTTCTGCCACCAGAGTCATTCGCCGTGCCTTATCACGGTACAGAAGATCTTTGAGCGTCCCTTGCGAATCCTCGGGCCTACCATGTATCACCGCAAGATACTCTTTTTCAAATTCATTTTCCCGTACTTGACGGGAAAGCTCTGAGGCAGCATTTGCATTGCGAGCGAGGACCATCATGCCGCCAACCACCCGATCCAGCCGGTGTACCGTTCGGACATCTGCATTTTCATCACCCAGTGTCTTGCGCAGCAGCTCCGGCAGTCCGCCGGGCTCATCGGTGGACAGTACCCGGGCAGGCTTTATGCAAACAAGGATATCGTTGTCCTGATATAAAATCTCCATTCTTTCACCCGCCTTTCCCCTATCCTAGCAAATTAACAAGTTTTTTTCAAGCACAAGGAGGATTTTCCATGAAAATCGTCATTTTGGACGGCCACGCTCTGAACCCCGGTGATCTAAGCTGGGACTGCTTTCGTCAGTTCGGTTCCGTAACCTATTACGACCGCACAGAAGCGGAGGCAGATACCATTGCCCGGATCCAGGACGCAGACATCATTCTTCTAAATAAGACCCCCATCACCCGAAATGTGCTGGAAGCGTGTCCCAATCTGAAGCTGATTTGCGTCCTCGCCACCGGATATAATGTAGTAGACTGCGACACAGCCGCCAAAATGGGCATTCCTGTCTGCAATGTACCCGGTTACAGCACCGATGCAGTCGCCCAATTCACATTTGCACTGTTGCTGGAGCTTTGCCATCAGGTGGGTTTGCACAGCCGCTCCGTCCATGACGGAGAATGGTCCTCCTGCCCGGATTTCTGTTACTGGAAAACCCCCCAGATGGAGCTTGCAGGCAAAACCCTTGGTATCATCGGATACGGCAGCATCGGTCAGTCTGTTGGTAAAATCGCTCAGGCCATGGGTATGCGTGTTTTGGCCTGCAGCCGCACTCACCGTCCCGGACATTCTTATGTTTCACTGGATGAACTGCTTGCCCGATCTGATGTAATCTCCCTGCATTGCCCGCTGTTCCCTGAAACAAAAGGTATGATAAACAGAGAAACCATCGCTAAAATGAAGGATGGTGTGATCCTGATCAACACCGCCCGCGGAGCACTGATCGATGAAAGCGCCGTTGCAGACGCACTAAGAACAGGAAAGATCCGCGGTGCTGCTATGGATGTTGTATCTGCAGAACCTATTTCCCAGGAAAACCCGCTTCTTTCTGCCCCAAATTGCATCATTACTCCCCATATGGCGTGGGCGCCCCTGGAAACCAGGCAGAGAATACTGGATATCACCGTTGAAAGCATTCGCGGTTTCCTGTCCGACAAACCTCAAAATGTTGTAAACTAATAGAAAGGCGTGATTCATGAGAATCACGCCTTTATCACGCCATTCAGATAATTCAGTACACGCTTCTTATCTCCGGACCACAGAGGTGCTACCAAATTTCGCTTCGCACCATCACCGGTGATACGGTGCACCACCACATGCTCCGGCAGCGTCATCAGGCACTGTTTCAAAATATCTCCGTATTCCTCCAATGTAAGACAAGAAAACTTTCCGGCAAGGTAATCCCTTTCCAGATCCGTATCTTTTAACACATGGAGAAGGTGGAACTTCACGCCATCCGTGCCGGCTCTCACCGCCTGTCTGGTGGATTCCACCATCATTTCAGCAGTTTCATCGGGCAAACCCAAAATGATATGCGTCACAACCTCCACACCGGCATCCTTTAACCGCCGCACTGCGTCAAAATAAATTTCATTTTCATATCCCCGACGAATATAGCGGATCGATTCATCATGCACAGTCTGCAAGCCTAACTCCACAGAAACTGGCTTGAATCGATTGATTTCCGCCAATAATTCCACCGTTTCTTGCAATAAGCAATCCGGCCTTGTTCCGATTGCCAGTCCTACAATGTATTCTGGCTCTATGGCTTCCAAGTACAATTCCCGCAGCCTGTCAATGGGACCGTAGGTATTGGTAAAGGATTGAAAATAAGCAATATACTTACCATTTTTGCACTTGTGTTCTACCCTATTTCGGGCATTTTCCAGCTGCAGACGGATACTACCGCAATCCTTCTCTGCAAATTCACCGCCCCCATCACCGGAGCAGAAAATACACCCGCCAACGCCAACAGCGCCATCCCTGTTTGGGCAAGTAAACCCTGCATCAATGCTGAGTTTATATACCTTGTATCCAAAGAGGCGCTGATAATGCTCATTTAATGTTTTATACATCAAATCTCTCCATTATTCTACTTTAACAACAAAAGAAAACCTCCACATTACTGTGGAGGTTTGTGTTCGCGTTACCTATCTTCCCGGGCAGTCGCCCGCCAAGTATTGTCGGCGCACATGTGCTTAACTTCTGTGTTCGGGATGGGAACAGGTGGACCCACATGGCAATCAAAACCAACTCATATGGATGGGTATTACCCATCTTTTATAGTCAAAAGCCTAAGCGGCTTCTAACAGCATAAGGATTATAGCACCTTGCTAAGCGCTTGTCAAGAGAAAAGTTGGTGACCCATACCGGATTCGAACCGATGTTAACGGCGTGAGAGGCCGCTGTCTTAACCACTTGACCAATGGGCCATTGGTGCACCTTCACGGACTCGAACCGGGGACCCACTGATTAAGAGTCAGTTGCTCTACCAACTGAGCTAAAGGTGCA
>JAZNJN010000069.1:0-9491 GCA_045578025.1 Faecousia sp.
TTCTCCAGCCACTACACCACCAAGGCCGAAATGCCCTGCACCATGATCCGTCTGAATCTGGTGAAGGGTCTGGGCCCCGTGCTGCAGATCGCTGAGGGCTGGACTGTGAACCTGCCCGATCAGGTTTCCGACACTCTGATGGAGCGCACCAACCCCACCTGGCCCTGCACCTGGTTTGCCCCCCGCTGCGACGGCAAGGAAGGCTCTCCCTTCAAGACCGCTTACGAGGTCATGATGAACTGGGGCGCCAACCACGGCGCTATCTCCTACGGCCACATCGGTGCTGATCTGATCACCATGTGCTCCATGCTGCGCATTCCCGTGTGCATGCACAACGTTCCCGAGGACGATATCTACCGTCCCGCCGCATGGAATGCCTTCGGCATGGACAAGGAAGGTCAGGATTACCGCGCCTGCGCCGCTTACGGTCCTCTGTACAAGTAATTTCCAAATGAAAAAGTGGCGGTCGCAAGACCGCCACTTTTTGAAAAGGTATTATTTTACGATGCTTTTGAGGGCTACGGTTTTGGCGTAGTTCTCGGCGGCCTCCAATATACCGATGGCCGCTTCCAGATCCTTGCCAACACAGACCACGCCGTGTCCACCCAAAAGGGCAACGGGCCGTCCGTTTAAGGCGCCTTCAATGCCCTGATGAATGGCATGGGTACCATGCTCGCCAAAGGGAAGACACTGGATATCTCCGAAGATCTGGTGCAGGAAGGTATCCTTAGGTGTTTGGAAGTCCTGATATTTCAGGGCATAGGCAGTTAAGTAAGGGCTGTGGCAATGGAATACCGCACCGATATCCCTGCGCGCCTGATAGGCGGCTTCGTGAAGGAAGAATTCTGAGGAGCGCTTGCCATCGCCGCCGATCTGTTTGCCGTTTGGTGCAACTACGCAGATCTGCTCTGCTGTCAGCAGGCACTTCATTTTACCGGACGGTGTGATGTAAATATTGCCGGTCTCCCGGTCGATCATGGAAAGATTGCCTTCCAGGCTGTTTACCAGCCCCTTTTCCTCTGCAATTCTGGAAAATTTCGCTACCTGTTCTGCCAGATTCATATATGGCACCTCCGGTTTCGTTTTTTCTAATCATAAATCCCTAACAAAAAAATGTCAACATTCAGGAGGTTATTGCAATGTTAAAGAATATTCCCCCCATTCTTTCCCCCGAGCTTTTGAAGGTCCTGTATGAAATGGGCCACTCCGACCGCATCTGCATCGGCGACGGCAATTTCCCCGGCGCATCCATGGCAAAGGCCGAGGGTGCCATCTTCCTGCGGGCAGACGGCCACGGCATTCCCGAGATCCTCGATGCCATTTTGCAGGTGATGCCGCTGGATGCTTATGTGGAAACGCCTGCCATGCTCATGGAAACCATGGAGTGCGATAAGGATCTGGAGATCCCCATTTGGGACGAGTACAAGAAGGTGATCGCCAAGCACGACGACCGTGGCGCAAGCGCTGTGGGTGCTTATGAGCGATTCCGGTTCTATGAAGAGGCAAAGAAGTGCTACTGCATTCTGCAGACCGGTGAAACGGCGATTTATGCCAACATCATCCTGCAGAAGGGCGTTATTAAGTAAGTATGGATCGGATCGTAACCATTGCGGAAACGGTATTGCCGGTTTTTTTGGCGCTGGCCTTGGGCGCATGGTGCAGAGGGAAGAATTTTCTGACCCGGGACGGCATTGACGCGCTGAAAAAGGTAGTCATCAATCTGACCCTGCCCTTTGTGCTGCTGAATGCCTTCGCCACCGCGGAATATTCCCTTTCTGCGCTGATATTGCCTGCGCTGATTTTCCTGCTTTGCTGCCTGGCACTGGGACTGGGATGGCTGATGGTGGGGAAAAAGAGCCGCCTGCAGCCCTTCCTTGCCACCGGCTTTGAGGCGGGCATGCTGGGTTATGCCCTGTTTGCCATGCTGTTCCCCCAGGAGAGCATCTCCCGGTTTGCAATACTGGATCTGGGACAGACACTGTTCGTGTTTACCCTCTTTAAGATTCTGCTCTCCGGCAAAAAGGATATCAAAGCCATCGGCAAGGATATGATAGCCTCTCCCATTTTGTGGGCGGTGGCAGCCGGTGTGCTGATCGGTGCTACCGGACTGTACGGCCTTTTACAGCAGTGGGGCGTCAGAGGCATTCTGGATTCCGCAACCAGCTTTTTGTCCGCACCCACAGCCATGATCATCCTGCTGACGGTGGGCTATGATCTGGTGCTGAGAGAAATTCCTTGGAAGAAAACTGCCGGTCTCATCGCCATGCGCCTTGGGGTCATGGCGGTGCTGATGGTTGTCGTGGTGGTCTTAAACCGCACGATCTTAAATGGCATGATCTTCGAGGGCGCGGCGCTTTTGATGTTCATCCTGCCGCCGCCCTATGTGATCCCCGTGTTTGCCGATGAGCCGGCAGAGCGGGTGCAGATCTCTGCGGCGCTGTCGGCCATGACATTGGCTACCATGGTGCTGTTTGCCCTTTGTTCCGTTGTACTGGGATTCCTGTAATGAAAACACCCGGAGGGATCTCCGGGTGTTTTTCTTATAGGGGATTGCCCACGAGGGATTTTTGCGCTATAATGCACGCAAGGAGTGTGAAAAAATGGAAACAATGCGCACTATGAACGGCAGGGTCTGTTCCTGCGGTAAGACTCACCGGTTTTCCGGGGATGTGATCTCCGGAAAGGGAGCGGTGGAGCAGCTTCCTGAGATATTAAAGAAGTTTGATTCCCACAAAGCCTTTCTCCTGTCAGATGTCCATACCCACGCAGCGGCGGGGGAGCGGGTCTGCGCTCTTTTGAAAAAGGCGGGTTTTTCCTACAGCAGTTATACCTTCTCTCAGGAGCATTTAGAGCCGGACGAATGGAGTGTAGGCTCTGCGGTGATGCATTTCGATGTCAGCTGCGATGTGATTGTGGCGGTAGGCTCCGGCGTGATCAACGACATCGGCAAAATACTCAGCGCCACCAGCGGAAAGCCTTACATCATCGTGGCCACCGCACCCTCCATGGACGGCTATGCCTCCGCATCTTCCTCCATGACCCGGGACGGACTGAAGATCTCCCTGCCCAGCAGAAGCGCCGATGTGATCATTGGCGATACGGAGATCCTCTGCGCTGCGCCGATGCACATGATGCGCTCCGGCTTAGGCGATATGCTTGCCAAATATGTGAGTATCTGCGAGTGGCGGATTGCCGCGCTGATCACCGGGGAGTATTACTGTGAGGAGATTGCTCAGCTGATCCGCGGCGCGCTGAAAACATGCATCGACCATGCTCCCGGCCTGCTGAAGCGGGAAGATGCGGCGGTGCAGGCGGTGTTTGAGGGGTTGGTCATCGGCGGTGTTGCCATGAACTACGCAGGACTTTCCCGACCTGCCTCCGGTGTGGAGCATTACATCTCCCATGTGCTGGATATGCGGGGCGTGGAGTTCGGCTTGCCGGTGGAGCTCCACGGCATTCAGTGCGCCGTTGGCACCCGGATCGCGGTGGCGCTGTATGAAAAGCTGCGGAATGTGACCCCGGATCGGGGAAAGGCGCTCTCTTATGCCGCGGCCTTTGACTTTGATGCTTGGAGCGAAACACTTCGCAGCTTTTTGGGCAAAGGCGCGGAAAGTATGGTCGCTTTGGAGAGTAAAGAGAAGAAATACGACAAAGAACAGCATGCTCTCCGTCTGGAGAAGATCCTCAAGAATTGGGATACCCTTTTGGAGATCATGGCGGAGGAACTGCCAAATCTGCAGGAGCTGGATGCTCTGTATGACACGGTAGTACTTCCCAAAACTCTGGGGGAGATCGGCGTGGAGGATACCCTTCTTCCCACGATTTTCCGCTGCACCAAGGATATTCGGGATAAATATGTCCTTTCCCGGCTGGCTTGGGATCTGGGTGTCATTGAAGAAATGTAAAGAAAAGACCAGTCCTTTTGGACTGGTCTTTTTTATTAGAATTCGCCTGTCCAGCGACCGGCGGCCATATGGACAGCTTGTCCTGCGGCAAGGCTGGCGGGCACGTCCAGAATCCGCTGATTCCGGCTGCCCCGGAAGCTCAGCTCCAGACTCTTTTCTGCTTGGATAAACGGTCCGTCGATGAGTACATCAATACTTTCCAGCAGCTTGCGCTGTGCTGGCGTACCCTTTAATAGTTGCTCAAAGGTATAGCCGGAGTAGGATGCCACCTCGTAGCCCTGCTCCTTCAAGAGCATTGCCAGCTTGGCAAATCCCTCCGCTTGGGCGAAAGGCTCGCCGCCGGAGAAGGTCACGCCCTTGCAAAGGGGATTGGAACGGACGATGTTCACAATGTCCGCTTCCTCAACAGGCGTACCGCAGCCAAATTCCCAGGTTTCCGGATTATGGCAGCCTGCGCAGTGGTGGGGGCAGCCTTGGCTGAAAATCGTGGTGCGGATGCCGGGGCCGTCTACGATGCTGTCGCTGACAATTGAGGAAAGATCAAGCATTCCCATTCAAACCGTGCTTCACACGGTCACGCTCCTCGGCGCGCTTAGCGTCGTTCCACTTGTCCATGGTGCCGACTAAGTAGCCGGTGATGCGGCGGATGCGCTCAAAGCCCACACCCTGACCCATCTTTTCGCTGTTGGTTTTGATAGTCATAAGTATTCCTCCTTATTCGATTCCCTGAAATGCGGGCATTTCAGGATACTTTCTTCTCAGTTCTTCCACCCGCTCAAAGGGGATCTCCTCGCCCTCACGGCGGCCGCAGCGGGGACATACATCGCCGATGATACCCACGTAGCCGCAGACAGGATCCCGGTCTACGGGATGGTTGATAGAGCCGTAGCCGATGCCGAAGTCGTGCATACAGCGGACCACAGACTCAAAGGCTTCCACATTCCGTGCGGTGTCGCCGTCCAGCTCCACATAGCTGATGTGACCTGCGTTACACAGAGCGTGGTAGGGTGCTTCCAAACGGATCTTGTCGTAGACGGAGATTTCCTGCCACACGGGGACATGGAAGGAGTTGGTGTAGTACTCCCGGTCGGTAACGCCGGGGATCTTGCCGAAGCGCTTCTGGTCCATGCGGATGAAGCGGCCGGACAGGCCCTCTGCAGGGGTACCCAGCAGGGTGATGTTCATCTTCATCTCCTGGGACTTGCGGTTACAGTAGTCACGCATGTAGCCGATGATCTCAAGACCCTTCTTCTGGATGTCCTCGCTCTGGCCGTGGTGCTGGCCGTAGAGGGCGGTCAAGGTTTCTGCGAGGCCAATGAAGCCGATGGACAGTGTGCCGTGCTTCAGTACCTCCCGCAGATCATCCTGCATGCTGAGCTTCTCGGAATCCAGCCAGACGCCCTGACCCATGAGGAAGGGGTAGTTATAGATGTGCTTGCTGGCCTGGATCTCAAAGCGGTCCAGCATCTGCTGAGCCACCAGCTCCAGCATGGCCTGCAACTTTTCGTAGAACAGCTTCTCGTCGCCCTTGCTCTCGATGGCAAGACGGGGCAGGTTGATGGAGGTGAAGCTCAGGTTGCCGCGGGAGTAAGAGATCTCCCGGGTGGGATCGTAGACATTGCCCATCACGCGGGTACGGCAGCCCATGGTAGCCACTTCCGTCTCGGGACGGCCGGGGACATAGTACTGCAGGTTATAGGGAGAATCCAGGAAGGTGTAGTTGGGGAACAGCCGCTTGGCGCTGACCCGCATACTCAGACGGAACAGATCGTAGTTGGGATCGGTTTCGTTGTAGTTGACGCCTTCCTTGACCTTGAAGATGTGGATGGGGAAGATGCAGGTCTCACCGTGACCCAGGCCGGCATCCAGCGCCAGCAGGATGTTGCGGATGACGATCCGGCCCTCGGGGGTGGTATCGGTACCGTAGTTGATGGAGGAGAAGGGAGTCTGGGCGCCGGCACGGGAGTGCATGGTGTTCAGGTTGTGGACAAAGCCCTCCATGGCCTGCTTGGTGTCCCGATCAGTCTTTTGGTAGGAGCGCTTGGCGGCCCGGTCGATGAGCTTTTTCGCCATCTCATAGGCCATGTTGTACCGAACGCACAAACCCTTGGCAACGGCCTCCAGATAGGCTGCGCTGCTTTCTACCTTGGCGATCTCGCCGGTGGCAGCTTCTGCCTCGGCAATCACAGCGGAAATGGCTTCTGCCTCATCGGAAAGATCCAGATAATCCTCCACGGCATCCCGCAGACGGCGGGTGAATGCCTTGCGGTAGGTCTTGGCTACGCCCTCTGCCATGGCATAGTCGAAGTTGGGGATGGACTGACCGCCGTGCTGGTCGTTCTGGTTAGACTGAATGGCGATGGCAGCGAGGGCCGCATAGCTCTGGATGCTCTGGGGCTCTCTCAGGTAGCCGTGACCGGTGGAGAAACCGCCGTGAAACAGTTTCAGAATGTCGATCTGGCAGCAGGTGGTGGTCAGGCTGTAGAAGTCGAAGTCGTGAATGTGGATGTCGCCTTCCCGGTATGCCTTGGCATGCTCGGGACGCAGCAGATACATCTCGTTGTAGGCCTTGGCGCCGGCGGCACCGATCTGGAGCATGGAGCCCATGGCGGTGTTGCCGTCGATGTTGGCGTTGTCCCGCTTCATGTCGCTGATACGGGCATCGATGTTGGTGATCTCATCAATGGTCTTCATCAGAGAAGTGCCGGCTTCCCGGGCGCGGGTACGGTTGGCACGGTACAGGATGTAGGCCTTGGCGGCGGCGTTAAAGCCGTGATTCATCAGCTGCCGCTCAACGGCATCCTGGATGGACTCAATATTGGGCGCGTCATTGGGGAAGTTGATCTCCAGCTCCCGCTGGACATCGTTGGCTACCCGGGCGGCATCGGCAGCGTTGCCCTCGCCGGAAGCCTCCAGAGATTTCAAAATGGCGGCTGCGATCTTGTTCTGATCGTATAAAACAACACGGCCGTCGCGCTTTAAGATGCTATGTATCATGATTTGCGTCCTTCTTTCCAAATAATGGGTGCCGCCACTATATCTGGTGGCTATAATGTGTGCTCACCACAATATATTGCCACACAGAACGGGTTTTGTCAAGTGCCAGACGCAAGAATATGGCAGAAATTTCGCATTTTGTGAAAAGAAAAAGAAAAAAGAAAAAACCAGCCGAAATGGCTGGTTTTTAGCTTTGCTATTAATGGTGCAGCAGTGTCTTTTTTCTGGCCGGCAGATGAATATTCTGTACCAGATAGAAGGCGTTGAAGTAGACAAAAAGAAATACCGTGTAAATCACCAGAAAAGCGGAATAATTCACACCCAGGAATGCTTGCACATCGTTGCCTGGCATAAAGTACAGCGGGTCTTTTTCAATCTTCAGCAAGATCAGCGCCGAGGCATATCCAAAGACACAGCACAGCAGAGCACCGGTTTTCACCAGCTCGTGCTTTTCGTAGCGGAAGTCGGTAAGCTTCAGGGTCATCATGCTCACCGAGGAGATCAGCAGCAGACTGTGGGTGGCGATGGAGTAGAAGTTTTCAAAGAGGATGACCTTGTGGTTAAAGCCCACGCTGGGATAAGCAAAAAAGACCAGCGCGCACAAAAGGTTATTCATAGCGCTGAAATTGTAGAGGACCTTCTTCCGGGTCAGGGCGGTGGCCATGGTAAACCAGCAGGAGATGGCACACCAGGGACGGGGCAGCATCAGATGCAGGAAGCTGTTAAGATCAGCGGTTTCCCCACGGCTGAGATTGATCACCCGGCGGGTGACCTCCAGAACAAAAATAGCAAGAGCAAGGATCCGGATCGTCCGGGTGCGGACGGCTTCGCTCTTGTTTCGCAAAAGAGAGATCAAAACGATTGCGGTGATGCAAAGCAAAACCACGCAGATGTGCAGCGTACCCCAGCGGCCGTTGGTCACGCTGTCCGCGGGATAGATACTGTAGATCCAGTCATAAAAAGTCATGGCTTGCCCTCCTTGTGTCTGTGTTTCGGGTCTGCTTGATTATAACACCTCAAAAATCAGACATCAAGAGAGAGGGGCAATCCTTAAAAGAAACTTAGGAATTATTGAAAAATGAGTGCAGACATTTTGATGTAAACAGGGGAGGACGGATTCGTTTGCATTTTGCCCTTTAGGGGGCAAAATTAAGGTGTTGCCGCCATCGAGCTGGCGGGTGGACAAAGTGCCCTTGGACAGATTGAGCAAATCGACACAGACGGATTCGCTTCGCTGCGGCGAAGCCACGGCGGTTGCGACAGTCCACCGGACTGTCACCAAGAGCCGCCTTTCGAATCCGTCCACAACGACAAAAAGTCCAACACCAAATGGTGTTGGACTTTTTGTGGCAGTATTGAACTTAATGTATATTTTGGATTAGATTTTGGGAACATTGAAAACGAAAAAAGTTTAGAGTTGCAATGTATTTTAGGTACTCTGGGGCTGCAGAATGTGGCCATTTTTGTGTTTGAACTAAATAGATATTTAGCCAGACGCTTGGTCTAGTATTGATTTCATCTTGTTGAATAATGCTTGGTTCTTTTCTCTAGACCACAGGCCAAATGGCTCGTTGTAGCTTTTGAAAAAGCAACCATCATAATAATGATTTTTACATGAAAACTTGAAATGTTTTAGTAAAGCAAAATAACAATTTATATCATTGCTCACTCTCTCAAAACAAGTGCGCCGCCATTCCTGTGCTGGTTGCCATCCACTGTAAAGATCATTTAGTTCTGGGACTATAAAATTCAATACACCGCCGACACCAAGTCCATAAGGTTGTAACCTCTCAGGGGCGGGATACTGGCAAATCAAAATGTGTAAGAATAAATGTTCCAGATAATCGCAATAAACTATATTTTTAGCCAATTGCCATTCAAAGGGGCAGCCCATAGCAACATCTTTTGTGGATAGCATAATAGCATGATCCTCAAATTTATGATGTGCAAAAAGTCCTTCTTTTGCGCGAGTAACTTTCTTGTTTTTGTTGTAATTTTTTGTCATGTAGTCAGACCGGCCTATACCGTATTTCTGCTGCAAGTAATCACAATATTCTAAATATGTGAAATTCATAATTTTTTCATACTCAGATAATCTCATATGTATCGCTCCTATGCATATACCTGGTTTAAAAACTATTCTTGCTTATTTCTGCAATAACACAATTTAGAATATGCTCCTGAGATGGAGCATCCCATTCAGCAATTTCATCCATTATTCGTTCTACTCCATTAGTTTTACTGATATAATAATCTGACAGACGAGCAATAAAGTAAGAGTAAGCGCTTCCAAAAGGAGCACACGGTTGGGCTTTCATTTTTTCTATATCACACATTGTTTTCATAGTAAAATACCTCCAAAATAAAATAAAACGATATGATGTCAATAAAATTTATGTTAGTTTTAGAGATGCAGTTGGAATTCGTTTTGTTGAAGGTATTGTTTTAAGTAAGAACATTAGGATTATTATTGCAAATATGAAAACCGCTGGTTATCCAGCGGTTTTCGGTGTGCAGTAATTAAGACCACACGGCTTGGTGGGGGAGGACGGATTCGAACCATCGAAGCGATACGCAGCAGATTTACAG
>JAZNJN010000070.1:0-4979 GCA_045578025.1 Faecousia sp.
GTGTAAAGGGGGCTGTCACGCGGACAGCGTGACTGGGGGATTGACAATCCCTCCGTCTCCGCCTTGCGGCGGAGCCACCTCCCTTTGCACAAGGGAGGCTCGCGCTGCGCGCTCCGTTGCTCACATAAACGATCATTTATAGCAGGAAAACAAGTTGACATAAACCGAAAAAAGGTGAAAAATAACGGAAAACGGTAAACATAAGTTTTCCACATTATCCACAGCTTTTTCCCCAGAGAATATGGGAAAACCCCTGTAAGTCCACGGACATACAGGGGTTGCAGCTTATTTATTCACAGCAAAAGGGAAAGTGGTGAAAAACAGATAAGTCCACATAACAACAGTCAAAACAGGACGCGGACGGAGAACACACGGCTATGCCCTGTGGACATTTCTCCCTCTTTCCGGTGGGCATCCACTGCAAGGCAGCCGTCCTCAGTCAGCTCCCAGTTAAGGGCCAGAATTTCGCCCTCCCGAGCCTCAGAAAGGTAGCAAACGGAAAATTCCCGGGCGCTGTGAGCGCTGTGGAAAGCGCTGGGGAGGGTGTCGGCCGCCCAATCTAAGTATCGGCAGTTGTTCATGTGCCCGTTCCAGTCCAAATCGGTGAACCGCACGGCCCGGGTTTCCCGGTTGGCAAGAGTCCGGGGCACCATAGAACCGGGGACCGCCAGCTCGCTGCCCATCAACAGGCCTTCTACATTCACGCCGCTTTTGCCCGGCAGAACCATGGCCCGCTGATCGGTATCCATCAGCACCCAAAGGCTGACACTGCGGAAAAGCTCCTCTCCGCTGGCATCATAAGCAACGGTGGAGCGGGGGAAGGCGGTGCGGGTGGTGGGCATGGGCCAAGTCTCCACAGTGATATCCTCTCCGGCACGGGGCAGACGGGTAATCTGCACCCGATGACGCAAAACTGCCCAGAACAGGTGCTTGTCTTGGAGGTTGTTCCGGCTTGTGCCAAGCATGGCGCTGTGATCGCCTGCCACCTCCTGCAGATAGTCAAGGATTTGGCTGAGCTTCAGCCGGTCCAACCGGTCCACGCCGGAGGCGGGAATGTGGAATTTCTTTTTATAAACATTCATAGGAATGCTCCTTACTCGCCGAATTGACCTAAAGTCACAGTCACGGCGTATTGCTGCCGGTTGCGGTAGATGATCAGCTCCACCTGATCGCCACTTTGGTGGGCGTAGAGGGCCTCTGAAAGATCCTCTTCATCCTCGATCCGCTGACCGCCCAGGCTGAGAATAATATCACCGGCGGTCAAACCTGCCTTTTCGGCACTGCCCCCGGGAATCACTTGGGTGATATAAAAGCCCTCGGGCAGATGATAGTAAAACTGGTAAGCATCGCTGACTTCCTCGCCCCGGATGCCCAGATTCGGTCTGCCGGAAACATAGCCTTGTGCGATGAGCTGATCCACGATCTCCTTGACGGTGGTGCTGGGAATGGCAAAGCCAAGACCCTCCACGCCGGATTCGTCGGCAAAGGCGCTGATCTTCATGGTGTTGATGCCGATGACCTGGCCGTAGCAGTTTAAGAGCGGGCCGCCGGAATTGCCGGAATTCAGGGCGGCATTGGTCTGGATCAGGGTCATGGGCCGGCCACTGATCTGCACCTCCCGGTTGATGGCGGACACGATGCCATCGGTCATGGTACCCCGAAGCTGAGACCCCAAAGGATCGCCGATGGCTGCCACCGCGTCACCCACCCGCAGAGCGCTACTGTCGCCAAACTGAGCGGGGGTCAGATCTGTCGCCTCTACATACAGCACCGCAAGGTCGCTGATGGTGTCCCCGCCCACCAGAACGGCGTTGAGTACCCGTTCATCGGTGAACCGGATCTGGATGGATTCGGCATCCTCCACCACATGGGCGTTGGTGACGATGTAGCCGTTTTGATACAGCACCACACCGGTGCCGCTGCTGCTGCCCTTACTCCCCCGACAGGTGATGGAAACCACGGAATCGATGGCTTTTTCATAGATCTGCTGCAGGGAAAGACCGCCGGCCTGGGGAATGTTCTCCACGGATTCCGGTGTGGTGGCAAGGGGCAGCTGCTGATCCGCGCCCACAGCGGGCAGGGAGGGAACTAAATTTTGGGAAACCTCCGTAGGATCTGTGTCCACGGGATGGAAGGCTACCGGGCCGTCGGGGTTCCGGTTGTTCTGTTGGATGGTGAGCCGGATATTCAGAATACCCAAGGCGCTGGAAATGCCCACCAGCAATATCACCAGCACCAGCAAGACCGCCACGATGCCGCCGTTTCGCTTGGGTCGGCGGGTCGAGCCGGTTTCATAGGAATCCCGCTCCCAGGGATCGAAATGGGAATCATAATTTTGTTTATCCATAAAAGTCCTCGCTTAATTCACCAAAGGCATGGTGAAGGTAAAGGTGGTTTTGCCCTCCCGGCTGGTGACGGAGATGTTCTCTCCGTGGAAGCCGATGATGGTCTTCACGATGTAAAGACCCAGACCCCAACTCTCCCGGTTCTGGGAGCGGCTTTTATCCATCTTGTGGAATCGGTCGAACACCAGAGGCAGTTCTTCCGCCGGAATGGTCTGTCCCTCGTTGCTGATGCTGACATAGGCCTTTGTGCCGGCCTCCTGGATGGAAATGCCCAGCGTGCTGCCCTCGGGGGAGAATTTCACCGCATTATCCAGCAGATTGTAGATCACTTGGGTGATATGATCCTCGCTGCCCTCGGTAAATACCGGATGCTCCGGAAATTCTGCCTCCACAGACAGCTTCTTTTCGTTGATTTTCTGCTCGAAGGAGATCAGCACTTTACCTGCGGATTCGGCCAGATCAAAGCGGAGCTTCTGCTCATCGGGGATTCTCCCCAGATCCTGCAGCCGGGAGATATCCAGCATGCTCCGCACCAGTCGGCTCAAGCGCTTGGTCTCTCCGGAGACCAGTTGGAGGTATTGATCTTGCTTTTCCGGCGGGATCGTGCCGTCCAGGATACCGTCCACATAGCCGGAAATGGTAGTCATGGGGGTCTTCAGCTCATGGGACACATTGGCGACGAATTCCTGCCGCTGATATTCGCTCTTCTGCAGGGAGGATGCCATGTTGTTGAAGGCAAGAGCCAATTCCTCCACTTCCTCGGAGTAGCGGCCCTCGGTATTGACCCGGGCAGTCAGTTCCCCGTGACCGAAGGCGCTGGCGGCTTTTGCCATATCCCGCAGAGGAGCGGACTGGCGGCGGAAGAAGACCGTCATGATCACCACGGCGATCAGCACCACCAGAATAGAAACGAACACGAATATCTCCGTGATCCGGGACATCACCCGGGCGGTGGTATCGATGGGGGAGGAAACGATAACGATGCCGATATCCCGCCCGTCGGTGCTGCGGATGGGTAAGGAGACCACATACCGCCGGTCAGAATACAGACCCTCGATAGTGCCGGTGTCCGCGCAGCCGTTCTCCCGGAAGGTGCGCTCCAGATAGTCATGGTCCAGCACCAGACCGGAATGCTGGCAGCCAAGGGGATTCTCCGCGCAGAGGATCAGCTTGCCGCTGGCGTCGCAAACCACCGCATCCGCACCGGAAACCGAGGTGGCGACAGTTAAAGCGATGTGGAAATCCCGCCCGGAGATGGGGGCGTCGGATTCATAAGCCTGCACCAGCTCCACGATCACCTGGGCGTCGTTTTTCAAAGAATCCACAGCCCGGTCGGTGAGAAATTCCTTTACCAGCACCTGAAAAGAGATGCCCACCAGCAGAATCGCCGTCAGTAATATGATGGCGACGGTGGTAAAGGTCTGGCTGAATGTGGTTTTCATTGGGTGATTACCTCAAACTTGTAGCCTACGCCCCAAACGGTCTTCAAGCTCCAGTTTTCGCTGATACCCTCCAGCTTTTCTCTCAGCCGCTTGACGTGAACATCCACGGTGCGGGAGTCGCCGAAGTAGTCAAAGCCCCAAACCTCGTCCAGAAGCTGGTTGCGGGTATAGACCCGATTGGGAGAGGAGGCAAGGCAAAAAAGCAGCTCCATTTCCTTGGGGGGCGTGTCCACTTTTTTACCGTCCACAGTCAGCTCGAAAGCATCCATGTCGATGGTGAGCTTGTCGAAAACAAGACGGCGGGACTTCTGCTCCGGGGCAGCGCCGCTGCTGCGGCGGAGGACTGCCTCGATCCGGGCAAGGACCTCCCGCATCTCAAAAGGCTTGGTCACATAGTCGTCCGCGCCGGATTTGAGGCCCTGCACCTTGTCGGTGACCTCGCTCTTGGCGGTTAACATAATAATTGGAGTCTGGCTTTCTGCCCGAATGGCCTTGCACACCGCCCAGCCATCCATCACCGGCATCATCACATCCAGCAGCACAAGATCCGGCTGGATGGCCCGGTATTTGGCAAGACCCTGCTCGCCGTCGTAAGCCACGGTGACAGCGTAGCCTTCTTTTTCCAGATACATCTGCAGAAGCTCCGCGATATTGCGGTCATCCTCCACGATCAAAACCGAGATAGCCATAAGAATACCTCCCAAATTGAATTCTTTCCTTTTTCTACTATTATAGTGCATTTTCCCCGATTGTCATGAACTTTTTTTTAAGAGTATACCCCCAAAATGTGAACGCTCAAGTTTTGCTTGCCATCCAAGGCACATACAGGTATAATGACAGATAAGGGAAAAGGTTAAATGATCGTTTAGCTTTCTAAGGCCCCCCTTGTGCAAAGGGGGTGGTGCTCCGCGCAGCGGATTCAAATCCATCGCTTGCCAGTGGCAAGCGCACATTCACAAAACAGTCACGCGGACAGCGTGACTGGGGGATTGACAATCCCTCCGTCTCCGCCTTGCGGCGGGGCCACCTCCCTTTGCACAAGGGAGGCTCGCGCTTCGCGCTCCATTACGCATATAAACGATCATTTACGGTCACAAGGAAAGGAGTATATTCATGTTTGAATTTCTGAAAGCGGTGCTGTTTGGCATCGTAGAGGGCATCACTGAGTGGCTGCCTGTGTCCTCCACGGGAC
>JAZNJN010000071.1:0-3050 GCA_045578025.1 Faecousia sp.
GCGCTGATCTTCAGCGCCCGGCAGGAGCAGATCACTCTGAATGTGTACAACTGGGGTCAGAATATTGCCGACGGCTCGGATGATACCATGGATATCATCGCGGCTTTCGAGGAGGAATACCCCAACATCAAGGTCAATTACTCCACATATGATTCCAATGAGGCGCTGTATACCAAGCTCGCCAACGGCGGCATCACCGTGGATGTGATCATTCCCTCTGACTATATGATCGCCCGGCTGATCCAGGAGAATATGCTTCTGGAACTGGATTTCGACAACATTCCCAACTACAAAAACATTGACCCGGCATTCAAGGATACCGCCTATGACCCGGAGAATAAGTATTCCGTACCCTACACCTGGGGCACGGTGGGTATCATCTACAACACCAAGTATGTGGATGAAGCCGATGTGACCGGCTGGGAGCTTTTGTGGAATGAAAAGTACGCAGGAAAGATCCTGATGTTCGACAATTCCCGGGATGCCTTCGGCGTTGCTCAGTATCTGCTTGGCTACGATGTGAACACCGTGGACAAGACAGAGCTTCAGGCTTGCGCCGATAAGCTGGCTCTGCAGAAGCCTGTGCTGCAGCAGTATGTGATGGACCAGATCTACGGCTCGATGGAAAATGAGGAGGCCTGGATCGCCACCTATTATGCAGGCGACTGCATGATGATGATGGAGAACAACGAGGATCTTGCTTTCTACCTGCCGGAGGATCAGGGCTTTAACCTGTTCATCGATGCCATGTGCATCCCCTCCTGCAGCCAGGAGAAGGAAGCTGCGGAGCTGTTCATCGACTTTATGTGCCGTCCGGAGATCTCCGGCGCCAACATGGACTATATCTGCTACGGCTCACCGGTGATGGGGGCCAAGGAGTTTATGGATCCTTACCTTGCGGAAAGCCCGGTGGTCTATCCCAATGAAGAAGTTCTGGCAAACGGCACCAGCTACTCTTACCTGCCGGAGGAGATCTCCCGGTATGTAGAGGGGCTGTTTATGAAGGTTCGTAACAGCTAAGAGGTTTTCTGACCGATAAGGAGTTGTTTCTATGAGGCTATGGAGAAAAGGTTTGGCACTCATGATCTGTTTGGGTCTGTTGCCGGTGCTTTTCGGCTGCGCCAACGAGACAGATACAACAGAGCCTGATGTTACCCAAACGCAGCCGCTGACGGTGGCGCAAAAATATGAAAAGGCCCGGGCGGCGGTAGATGCAGCCCAAAATCGGATCTTAGTCTATACCGCCACCCAGACCCGGGAAGTAGGCGGCAGCAGCTATACCCGCACCACTAAGGGCAAAGCTTCTTTCAGCAATGTGGGACAGGATTCCATGGTGGCTGTGGTGGAAGAAAATTTGCAGTACGGCACCTATGAAAGCAGCTATGCAGAAACCTACTGCGGTGGAAAGGCCTATGTGCAGCTTGCGGAGACCAGTTTTGCGGCAGAACTGACATCGGCGGCATTCGTTGCCCGACAGTTACCCGCTGCGCTGCTCAGCAGCAGTTGCTATGAGGAGATCACGGAGGCAATTGATGACGGCATGACCCGGATCTACTTCCGCAAGAGCATGGCTACGGAAAGCTGGGCGCTGCCCCAAGCAAATGCCCAGCTGATATCTGCAGAGGGTGAAGCTCTGCTGGATGAAACAGGCGCGTTGGTGCAAACCATCTACCGCGGGGAATATCTGGTGGGCCAGACGAAGTATCTTTACGATGTGACTGTGCAGGTCACTGTGCCGAAGTCTTTGGATCTGGGTGCGATCCACACGGAGCATTTTGAGAATCTTCCCGTGCTGACGGATATCCGGGCACCGAAGCTGCTTCTGGGCGCGGTGGGAGATATCTTCTCCATGCAGACCATGACGGGCAGCGCTGTGGAATCCATTTACAGCGAGGCGATGTCTGTTTCCTATGTACAGAAGAGTAATTATGCGTTGTCAGGCGCTGATGAGAAACTCACAGCCAAGGCGGCGTACGAGATCACGCTGACGGACTACCGGGGAGAGGCTACGGTGACCACCCAGGTGGACACCTACGAAAACGGGGCGTTTACCAGCTCCGTGAATGCCGCAGAGCCTGTTGCAAAACCCGGTGTTACGGCAAAGCAGATGCATCAGTATATGGAGGATGCGGTCCTGTCTGCGGTGCTTGCTCCCAAATACCTGCACAATGCATGGATCGAGGAATCCGATACCCATTACCGGCTGGTGATGCAGGGCAATGCAAACTTTGTTGCCGACCTGATGGTTGGTATCGGCAGCTTCCTGAATGCGGATCTGGATAAGCAGGCAGAGTCGGCACAAACTACGGCATCCGACGGCTATCTGTCTATCGAAAAGGAAACCGGACTTCCGGTGGTGATGGAGTTGAAGCTTGTCCGGCAGCATACGATGCAAAGTGTGCCTTATCAGCTTACCTATCAGTTGGAGCAGCAGATCAATCTGCTGGAAAGTGAATAAAAAATCGGGCGTACCCTCGGGTACGCCCGTATTTTATTGCTTTGCTTGTTTCATGGAGAGGCTGATGCGGTGGCGCTGCTCGTCCACATTCAATACCACGACCTTGACCACGTCGCCCACCTTTACCGCTTCGCTGGGGTGGCGGAGGCGGCGGCTGCACACCTCGGAGATGTGCACCAGACCGTCCTGATGAACGCCGATGTCCACGAATACGCCAAAGTCGATGACATTTCGCACCGTGCCGGTCAGTTCCATGCCCGGTTTCAGATCTTTCATCTCCAGCACATCCTTGCGAAGGATGGGAGCGGGCAGTTCATCCCGGGGATCTCTGCCGGGCTTACTTAGCTCTTTGGCAATGTCTGCAAGGGTCATTTCGCCAACGGCACATTCTGCTGCTGCCTTGGCAATGCCGTACTGCTCCAGCTTTTCCGGCAGGGAGGTCAGATCATCGCCCTTTTTGCAGTCCAGCAGGGAAAGCAGAGCCTTGGCTGCTGCGTAGGATTCGGGGTGAACGCCGGTGTTGTCCAGCAGCTCCTTGCTCTCCGGAATCCGCAGGAAACCGGCACACTGCTCAAAGGCCTTTGGCCCCAGC
>JAZNJN010000072.1:0-10199 GCA_045578025.1 Faecousia sp.
ATTTAGATTCGCTGCGCGACGCACCGCCCTTGTGCAAAGGCTTAGTGACCGTTGCCGTAAAGCGGCTTACGGGCACTTAGTACAGAGGAGAGGTGGCTCCGCCGCAAGGCGGAGACGGAGGGATTGTCAATCCCCCAGTCACGCTGTCCGCGTGACAGTTCTGTGAATGTGCGCTTGCCACAGGCAAGCGATAGAACTGAAACCGCTGCGCGGAGCACCACCCCCTTTACACAAGGGGGCCTTAGAAAGCTAAACGATCATTTACCCGTCCGACCAGACGCAAAAACACCCGCAGTGAAAACTGCGGGTGTTTTCTTATTCTAACCTGTGGCTGTCAAACAAAGAGGTTGCGGATGCCTCACCGATTTCTGCGCCTTCCATGCAGGCAGCAAACTGCTCGCCGGTCATGGTCTCGTGCGCCATCAGATGCTCCACGACCTTTTTAAGCTTTTCTTCATCCTTTTTCAGAATGTCGGCACACTGGGCATAGGCCTTGTCGATCAAAAGCTTTACCTGTGCATCGATGGTGCCGGCCACTGCCTCAGAGTAGCTCTTTGTGGTCTGATAATCCCGACCGATGAACACCTCGCCGTCACTGAGATAGCTCACCGTACCCAGTGCCTCGCACATGCCGTACCGGGCCACCATATCCTTCGCCAGCTTGGTTGCCCGCTCAATGTCGTTGGATGCGCCGGTGGAAATATCGTGGAGGAACAACGCCTCTGCTACCCGACCGCCCAGCAGTCCTACGATCCGCTCATACATCTCGTTGCGGGTCATGTGGGCAGAGTCCTCTACAGGCTGGCTCCAGGTCAGTCCCAGTGCTTGTCCTCTGGGGACGATGGAGATCTGCCGCACCGGGTCATGGGTGGGAAGGTTGTACATCGCCACCGCGTGTCCCGCCTCGTGGACAGCAGTCAGATACTGATCCTTGTGGAGCCGTACCCGGCTGCGCTTTTCAGGACCAGCCATGATCTTCATCATGGCCTCGTTCAGATCCTCCATGCTCAGTACAGGACGGTTTTCTCTTGCCGCCAGAATGGCTGCTTCGTTCAAAAGATTGCTCAGGTCAGCACCGGTAAAGCCGGAGGTAGACAGGGCAATCACTTTCAGATCCACGCTGCCGTCCAGCTTTTTGCCCCGGGCATGGACTTTGAGGATCTCCTCTCTGCCCTTGGCATCCGGTGCGCCCACATAGATCTGCCGGTCAAACCGACCGGGACGCAGCAGCGCGGGGTCAAGGATATCCGGGCGGTTGGTAGCCGCCAGAACGATGACACCCTCCGTCCGGGAGAAACCGTCCATCTCCACCAGCAGCTGGTTCAGTGTCTGTTCTTTTTCGTCGTGGCCGCCGCCCAAACCGGAGCCGCGCTTGCGGCCCACCGCATCGATCTCATCGATAAAGATAATGGCAGGGGCGGTCTTCTTCGCCTGATCAAACAGATCCCGGACACGGCTGGCGCCAACACCCACATACATTTCCACAAAGTCAGATCCGGAGATGGACAAAAACTGCACACCGGCCTCGCCTGCCACTGCTCTTGCAAGCAATGTCTTACCCGTACCGGGAGGGCCAACCAGCAGCAAACCGTGGGGAATCCGTGCGCCGATCTCCTTAAACTTTTCCGGATTCCGAAGGAAGTCCACCACTTCCTGCAGCTCGTTTTTCTCCTCATCCGCACCGGCAACGTCCTGGAAGGTCACTTTCTTTCCGTCGGGCATGCCCAGTACCGTCCGGGCTCTGCCGAAATTGCTCATGGCATTGCCGCCGCCATTGGCTCTGCTCATCAGCAGGAACCAGACAAACAGCAGCACCGCGCCTACGATCAGCAGCGGCACGATCCAGTCATATGCACTTGCCCCCTCTTGGGGGATAAAATCATAGCTTTCCAGGGTTCCGGCTTCCTTCTGGGCAACGATGGTGTCCCACATTTCCTGCCGGAAACGCTCCGGGTCTGCCAGATCGCAGATAAGCTCCGTTTCGCCGTCATAGGGGTTATGCAGCTCCAGCCGGATCTGCTGTCCCTCTACCACAAAGTTCTTTACCTGGCCATCTTTCAGCAACTCCACGATAGCGGAATAGGGCGCATCCGAGCCGCCGCCCCCAAAGATCCCCAAGACCCAGGAAAACAGCAGTCCCATCACCGCCAGATACAGCACCACGGAAATGATACTTCTTTTCTTCAAAATGGGTTCTCCTTATTCATATACTTCCGGCTTCAAAATGCCTACATAAGGCAGATTCCGGTAATGCTCGTTATAGTCCAGACCGTAGCCCACCACAAAGGCATTGGGAACTTCAAAGCCCACATAATCCGCCTTCAGAGTGATTCCCTCCTTGCGGCGGGAGGGCTTGTCTAGCAATGTACAGATCTTGATGGATGCCGGCTCTTTTGCCAGCAGATGCTCATACACAAAGCTCAAAGAGTTTCCGGTATCGTAGATATCCTCCAGGATCAGCACATGCCGCCCCTTGATATCAGCAGATACATCCCGCTTTACCACCATCTTGCCGGTGGTGCTGGTTCCCTCATAGGAAGAGATCCACATAAAGTCAGCCTGGCAGGGCACCGTCAGCTTACGGATCATGTCCGCGTAAAACACCACAACGCCCTTCAAAACACCCACGATCACGGGGTCTTTGTCCGCATACTCAGCAGACAGCTCTTTGCCCAGCTCTTCGATTCTTCCCTTGATTTGCTCCTCGGTGAGAAGTATTTCCAGAATATCCTTTTCCATAACGGTACGCCTCTCTTTCTCTTTACAGCTCCTGGCTGGAATTTTCCAAAATAATCCGCACAGCCGGCAGTTCCTTGGCTGCCCGGTCCAGATTCACGCCGATCCCATATACGCCCAAAACGCCGGCATCATCGGCAACCACCGGCACTTGCGGCCGCTGCGCTGCAGGAATTTTTCGGTCGATGAACAGTTTTTTGAGGGATTTTGTGCCGCCGCTCAAACGCATGGAATCCCCGCTTTGCCGGGACCGCACCACCACCTGTCCCACCGGACGAACGGTAAATACGCTGTCGGTATTTTCGATCCATTCCGCACTGGCGCAGGTAATGCGCCATTTTTCAGTTTCTTCCCCGCCGCCCTTTTCCAGACGGCCATAATTCCGTCGGACAGTCACACCACCGGGAAACCGGGCAGATGCGGAAGGATTATCAGAATAAATAAGACCTTCTGCCAGCGCGATATGGGCCGCCTCCGGCTCTTTCACGCCGCAATCCTTCAAAAACCGCTCCAATATCCGGCTGCGGATAGCGCTCTGCAGCATTTTCAGCTCCTCTACCCCGGGCAGTTCTTCATATTGTGCCGCTGCCGCCAATGCTTCTTCATCTTCCCGAAGCCGTCCGGCCATCCGGGATACATTTTCAGAAAGCTTTGGATTTTCCGCTTTCAGCAGGGGCATCACATGATGCCGCAGGCGATTTCGCAAAAACGCATCTTCTCCATTGGAGCTATCCTCCACATAGGGAATGTGGTACTCTTCCAGAAAGGCCACTACCTGCTGCCGGGTCACCGTGAGCATGGGGCGGATATACTTTCCGTTCACCGGTGCAATGCCGCCCAATCCTTTCAGCCCCGTGCCCCGTACCAGATGCATCAGCACGGTTTCCGCATTGTCGTCGGCAGTGTGAGCCGTGGCCACCTTTCCGGAAAGACCAGCAAAAAACGCATATCTCGCCTCCCGGGCAGCCGCCTCCAGACCCTTTTTGCCGGGCAGGATATCCCCGCCGCCAATATGCAGCGGGATCTCAAAACGCCCGCAAAACTCCCGGACAAATTCCTCATCCCGGTCAGACTCCACCCCCCGTAACCGATGGTTAAAGTGAGCAGCCTCCAGAGTGATCCCCAGCTTGTCTTTCAACAGGTACAGTCCCCACAGCAGCGCCATGGAGTCCGCACCGCCGGAAACCCCGCAGATGATCCTGTCCCCGGGACAAACCATATTATGTTGTCGTAACTGCTTCAGCAGGTCATTCAGCATGCTTCCACTCCCGGTCTGCGAAGGTGGTATACTGGGGCAGCCATTGCAGCTTTACCGTGCCCACTTCGCCATGACGGTTTTTCGATACGATACATTCGGCGATATTCTTTTCCTCAGAATCAGGATTGTAATAATCATCCCGGTACAAAAACAGCACTTCGTCCGCATCCTGCTCGATGGCACCGGATTCACGAAGGTCAGACAGCATGGGGCGCTTGTCCGTACGGCCTTCCGGTCCACGGGACAGCTGGCTCAAGCAGATCACCGGCACATTCAGTTCCTTGGCCATGATCTTCAAAGAACGGGAAATTTCGCCCACCACCGTCACACGGTTGTCCCCGCCCTTGCCGTAGCCAGAGCCATTCATCAGCTGCAGATAGTCGATGATCACCAGACCCAGATTGTCCAGCCGGCGCAGCTTCGCATTCATCTCCGCCACGGTGATGGAGGGATTGTCATCCACCCGGATATCCGTCTGGCTCAGGGCAACGGATGCCATACCCAGCTTTGTCCATTCTTCTTCGCTGAGCTTGCCGGTAGCCATCTTCTGGCTGTCCACAAAGCTCTCGCCGGAAAGCAGTCGCATGGCAAGCTGCTCCCGGGACATTTCCAGAGAGAAAATGGCAACGGTCTTTCTATACTTCTTCGCCACATTCAGACCGATATTCAGGGCAAAAGAGGTCTTGCCCATAGCAGGACGGGCAGCGATCAGCAAAAGGTCAGACTTATTCAGTCCGTTGATCTTCACATCCAGATCCCGCAGGCCTGTGGAAAGACCGGGGATGGCGGAATCCGACTGGCTCAGCTCGGTCAGATGGTCAAAAACCTTGTGCAGCACCGTGCCGATGTGTTCCAGAGAATCTCCCCGCTCGCCCTTTCGCAAAGCATAGATTTTCTTCTCCGCAGACTCCAGCATTTCTGCCGGTGTACCCACCTGGGAATAGACCGTTTCGTTGATCTCATCCGCCGCCGTGGCCAGTCCCCGGAGCATTGCCTTATCTCTTACGATGTTGGCATAGCGCGCCGCGTTGGCAGCCGTGGGGGTGATCTCCATCAGCTGCAGGATATAATCCCTCGACCGGTCTGTGTAGTAACCCAGCTCCCGCAGCTTTTCCAGCACCGTCACCGGGTCAATGGTCTGAGAGTAATTAAACATCTCATAGATGGCCTTATACACTTCCTGATTCTGCTGGAGATAAAAATCCTCCGGCTTCAGAATGCCGACAATATCCGCCACGCAGCGGCTGTCGATCAAGATCGAGCCCAGTACCGACTGCTCTGCCTCCAAAGACTGAGGCATCTGCCGGGAAAGCAGCTGTTCATCCATGATGATTCTCCTCTCTGTTTCACAATTTCAGATTGTTGGGCATAAGCCTCCCTTGTGCAAAGGGAGGTGGCTCGCCGCAGGCGAGACGGAGGGATTGTTATCACATTCCGACCTTACAATCCCTCAGTCAGCTAACGCTGACAGCCCTCCTCTGTATTAAGTGTCCGTAGGCAACTTTCGCAGCCACGGTCACTAAACCTTTACACAAGGGGGCCTTTTCAGGCTTCCTCGATCTTTACACTGAGGGGTGCAGTGATCTCATAACCCAGCTTGCAGGTCACGGTATAAGTGCCCACAGACTTGATGGTGTCGGCGATGACGATCTTGCGCTTATCCAGCTTGATGCCGGCCTTCTTTTCCAGCGCATCGGCAATTTCCTGGTTGGTGACAGAGCCGAAAAGACGGCCTGCGCCGCCGCCCTTGGCGGTCACGACGACGGTCATCTCCCGCAGCTGCTTGGACAGGGCCAGGGCCTCTGCCTTTTCCTTGGCGATCCGCTCCTGGGTAGCCTTGTCGTTCATTTTCTTGGTATTGATGGCATCGGCAGTTGCCTCGATCGCCAGCTTCTTGGGCAGCATAAAGTTCCGGGCGTAGCCGTCAGATACCTCGATCATCTGGTCCTTCTTGCCCTTGCCTTTTACATCTTGTAACAGAATTACTTTCATGGTCGTTTCTCCTTATTCTTCATAAAACTGGTCGATGGAAAACACCAACCGGTCCAGTACTTCTTTGACATTGGTATTTGGGATCTGCGCACCGGCAGTTGCTGTGTTGCCGCCGCCACCCAAGGGTTCCAGCACCATCTGCACATTGCAGTCACCGATGGAGCGGGCAGACACGATCACCTGGTCATCTTCGGGATACAGCACAAAGGATGCGGTGATGCCGGAGATGTTCAGCAGCTCATCCGCTGCCTGGGCCGCCAGCGTCCGGGAGGTAGATGCATTCAGCGCCGCGATGGCGATCTCCTGCCGGTAAAGCCGGGAGGATTTGATGATCTGATACTTAGCCATGGTATCCTGGAAGTCATTTTGCAGCAGCTTTTTGACCTCCACCGTATCCGCACCCCACTGGCGCAGCACCGCTGCCGCCTCAAAGGTGCGCTCACCGGCACGGACATTAAAGCTCTTGGTATCCAGGAAGATACCCGCCATTAGGCTCTTGGCCTCAATAGGCAGCACATCCGCTTTTTCCACAGAATACTGCAGCAACTCTGTGGCCAGCTCCGCCGCGGAGGAGGCATAAGGCTCGTGGAGGTTTACCACCACCGGGCTGATATAATCCGCTGCTCTGCGGTGATGATCCACCACACAGACCTTTGGAATGGCGTCCAAAAGAGGTTTATGCTCCACCTGGTCGGGACGGTTGGTGTCCACCACAACCAGCGTACTGTGGTTGTCGCAGTGGAGCATGGCTTCCTGACCGGAGATAAATACATCCTTATATTCAGGAACCTGCCGAATCTCCTCAATGAGCTTTTCCGCCATATTCCGTTCCAGATCCAGAACGATATAGGCCTTCTTGCCCTTTTTCCGGCACATACAGCTGATACCCATGGCCGCGCCCAACGCATCCAGATCCGCGTTCTTGTGTCCCATGATGAACACCTGACTGCTCTGTCCGATCAGTTCCATCAAAGAGTTTGCCGTCACACGGGAACGGACCTTGCTGCGGTGATCGGCTTCCTTATTCCGTCCGCCGTAGAAGGTAAAGTTAAACCGGTCCTTGATGACCGCCTGGTCACCGCCCCGGCTCAATGCCATTTCAATGGACAGCGCCGCGAAGTTGTAGGCTTCTTCAAAGCTCACCGCATCCACACCCAGGCCAATGGAAATGGATGCCTCCATACCCGTGGAATTCTCGATGGCGTGGATCTCCTCCAGCAGGGAAAATTTCCCCTCAATAGCCCGGGCGAGATCCTTTTTCTCAAACACGAACAGGAAGCGGTTTCGCTCCAGTCTCCTCAGCAGACCGTGGTAATCCTCCGTCCACTTGGTGATGGTGCCGTTCAGCTTGGCGTTCAGCGCAGAGATCGCACCCTCCGTCAGATTTTTGGTCAGTTCCTCGTAGTTGTCGATGAGAATGATGGACACCACAGGTCTGGAACGGATGTATTCATCCCGCACCTGGTAAAGCTCCGTCAGATCGCTGAAGTACAGCATGCCCAGCGCCGTACCCTCTTCATCCTCTGTCCGGGTAAGGGTGCCGTGGATCCGATACCGCCGGTCACGGATGGTCACATCGTAGGGAGATTCCTGCTTGCCCTTTGCCAGCCAGTCCACGTTGCAGTCCGGCAGCACAGAAGAAAGGGACTGCTCCAGATACTTTTCCTGATAGCCGGTCACGGCGCAGAACCGATCATTTGCCCACAGGATGCTGCCGTCGCCCATCCGGATCAGTACCATGGGATAGGGAGAATCCGTCGCATTCACCGCCTCATGGTCAGAAAATGCAGTATTCACAAAATTCTGGATCTCCTTATGACGACGGTTACGGCACAGGATATAATACATCAGCAGCAAAACCATCGCAGCACCCTCCGCGCCGGCAAGGATATACTGCTCTGTCAGTGCAGCCGCGACAACAAAGGCTCCCATAACCAGAAAATATGCCACAAGACCCGGCCACATCAGCCTTTTCAGCCGTTTATTCATACCCGTCGCCTCCTTAAAAGGGCACCACGCCCATGATATCCATACTATAATAGGGTATTATAGCAAATTTACACCGAGGGTGCAACATAAGATTCACATTTTTCATAAAAACACGCAATTTAGTCGCCTTGTCGAAACCGGCCTTAATTTTCTTGTATACTTTTCCGAAAAAATGTGTTATACTATGGTCAGTATGTGATGGGTGGGCAGTCCCGCACTTATCCTAAATTGTATAGTTTATGCAGGCGTTTTCCCCGGTATCAGCGATTCAGGGCTGAAAAAAGGGACAGCGGTTGCCTGCTTGTTATGGCCTTTTACGGCCCAATTACGAAAGGAGTATTATCCATTGGCAGAAAAATTAAAAATTATCCCCCTGGGCGGTTTGGATGAGATCGGTAAGAATATCACCGTTCTGGAGTACGGCAAGGACATGATCGCGGTAGACTGCGGCGTGGGTTTCCCCGACGAGGAAATGTACGGCGTGGATCTGGTGATCCCGGACTTTTCCTATCTGGCGGCCAACCAAAAGAAGCTGCGGGGTCTTTTTATCACCCACGGTCACGAGGACCATATCGGCTCGATCCCCTATGCGATGCAGCAGGTAAACTGCCCCATCCACGGCACCGCCATGACCAACGGCCTCATCAAGCTGAAGCTGGAGGAGCACGGCCTTGCCGGCAAGGTCAAGCTGATCACCCATAAGCCCGGCGACATTGTCAAAGCCGGCTGCTTCAGCGTGGAATTCATCCATGTAAACCACTCCATCGCCGACGCGGTGGCCTTCGCTATCAAGACCCCGGTGGGTACGGTGGTGATGACCGGTGACTTTAAGATTGATCCCACTTCCACCGACGGCATGACCGATCTTGCCCGTCTGGGCGAGCTGGGCAAAGAGGGCGTCCTCGCCTTGATGGCAGACTCCACCAATGTGGAGCGGGCCGGTTATACCCCCAGCGAGAACATCGTGGCAGAAGGCTTGGACCGGCAGTTCAAAAACTGCGACCAGCGAATCATCGTCACCACCTTCGCCTCCAATATGCATAGAATCCAAGCTGTTCTGGCAACTGCCCAGCGCTACGGCAGAAAGGTGGCAGTCACCGGCAGAAGCATGGAAAATATGCTGAAGGTGGCCCAGGAGCTGGGCTATCTGAAGGTCAAGGCGGGTACGATCGTAGACCTGAATGCCATCAAGAGCCTGCCGAAGAACAAGGTGGTCATCGTATCTACCGGCAGCCAGGGTGAAAACATGTCCGCCCTGTACCGCATGGCATTTTCCACCCATAAGCAGGTGGACATCACCGCCGGCGACCGGATCATCATCTCCGCCTCCGCCATTCCCGGAAACGAAAAGGCAGTTTCCCGGATCATCAATGAGCTGTACCGCAAGGGTGCAGATGTGGTCTACGAAAAGAGCGAAGGACTCCATGTTTCCGGCCATGCCTGCCAGGAAGAGCTGAAGATCGTCCACGCTCTGGTCAAGCCCAAATTCTTCATCCCCGTCCACGGCGAACAGCGTATGCTGCAGATCCATTCCAAGCTGGCACAGCAGATGGGCATGAACCCCAGAAATATCCACATTGGCGAGATCGGCACCGTGTTTGAGCTGTCCGGCAAGACCTGCAAGTCTGTGGGCACTGTGCCCGCCGGCAAGGTATTTGTGGATGGCACCGGTGTTGGAGATGTAGGCAGTGTGGTGCTGCGGGATCGCAAGCATCTGGCGCAGGACGGTATGATCGTGGTCTGCGTCAACCTTTCCAGCCAGGACGGCAGTGTGATCTCCGGTCCGGATATCATCACCCGTGGCTTTATCTATGTAAAGGAATCCGAAGATCTGATGGAAGAACTCCGCGCAGTCGCCATGGAGGCCATTGACCGCTGCGGCCGCCGCCGCACCCGGGACTGGGCAACGGTAAAATCCGCTATTAAGAACGATCTTTCCGGCTACCTGTACAAGGCCACCAAGCGCAACCCCATGATCCTGCCCGCGATCATGGAGATCTAAAAGAGAAAGTCGCCCTTGAAAAAGGGCGGCTTCTCCCAATACCATTCTGAAAGATAAATGATCGTTTAGCTTTCTAAGGCCCCCTTGTGTAAAGGGAGCTGTCAGCCGAAGGCTGACTGAGGGATTGTCACTAATCGTGGTATGATTGCCACCGGCAATCATTGAGATTTGTTACGCTGCGCTTTGCAACAGCCCCTCCGCCCCTAACGGGGCACCTCCCCT
>JAZNJN010000073.1:0-4769 GCA_045578025.1 Faecousia sp.
CTCGTTGTTGGTGCAGTAGGTAATGTCAGCGGCGTAGCTGACCTTCCGCTCAGCAGGGGTCATGCCGGGGATAATGAGGCCAACGGTAAGGCCCATATAGCGGTAGACCTTGCCCATCCACTCGCTGTCGCGCTTGGCAAGATATTCGTTGACGGTGACCACATGGACACCACGGCCGGTGAGGGCGTTGAGATAGCAGGGAAGGATCGCCACCAGGGTCTTGCCTTCGCCGGTCTTCATCTCGGCGATGCGGCCCTGATGTAAAATGATGCCGCCGATGAGCTGAACAGGGTAGGGCTTCATGCCCAACACTCGCCATGCGGCCTCCCGGATGGCGGCAAAGGCCTCAGGCAGAAGATCGTCCAAAGTCTCGCCCTCAGCAAGGCGCTCCTTGAATTCAGCGGTTTTTGCCTTCAGCGCGTCTTCGGAGAGAGCGGCATATTCACTTTCCATGGAAAGGATCTTATCTACAGTGGGCTGGATCTTTTTGATCTCCCGTTCGGAACGGGTGCCGAAAAGTTTGGTAATGAGTCCCATAAGTGCATACCTCGTCGAAAGTCAAATCTAAAAATGGCAATTTGAAACCAATTTTACTTAGTATAGCATACATTCCGAGAAATTCATAGCCGATTTATAAATTTTTCAAATTGCGGTTTCACGCGCTCATGCGCGAAATGCAGAATTCAGAATGCAAAATGGAGGTATTTGCCCCGCAAATGATTTAGATAGTCGGCGAAGCCGACACAATCATTCTGCATTCAGCATTTTGCATTTTGCATTTGCTGCCAACGGCAGTACGATAAACTGAAATTTGAAATTGCTTTTTGCGGGTATAGATGTTAGAATAAAAATAACATTTTAAGGGAGGTGTCGCGGTGCGCCGGATACTGATTGCCATACTGTGCTGTGTTATGCTTGCTACGTCCGTAAGCGCAGCCGGCATAACCTCACTCAAAAGTGAAAACGTTGCCGCGTCCGACGGAAGCTGTGATGTGACCCTGACCGTCGCGCTGCAGATGGACGGGCCTGTTTCCCAGCTGGTGTTTCCCGTGCCGGGCAACGCCCGGAACGTTACCGTCAACGGCTCTGCCACACGCAGCAGCCGCAGCGGCGATGTGCGCAACGTGGATATTACAAAATTCGTGGCCGGTGCCGGCTCTTATACCATGGTGATCCGCTACAGCCTTCCCGACGCGGTGACAGAGGATGAATCGGAGAATCTGATCTTCACCCTGCCCCTGCTTTCCGGGTTTGCCTACCCTGTGGAGGCGATGGATTTCATCGTGACGCTGCCGGCGACAGCAGAGCGCAAGCCCACCTTTACCAGCACCTACTACCAGGAAGCGGCGGATACGGTGATGGATGTTTCCGTTACGGACAATGTGATCGTGGGCAGCTTCCGCGTGCGGTTGCAGGATCACGAGAGCCTTACCATGATCCTGCCGGTTACGGAGAATATTTTTCCCCAGTCTGTGGCCAAAAAGTGGTCGATGGATACCATTGACCTGGTCATGATCGCGGTGGCGCTGCTGGCGATCGTGTACTATCTGGTGTCCATGCGCTTCCGGCTGCCCCGGAAGGTACGCCGGGCCACACCGCCGGAGGGTATCTCCGCCGGTGAGGTGGGCTGCCACCTGACAGGCCAGGGTGTGGATCTTACTTTGATGGTGGTTTCCTGGGCACAGATGGGCTACCTTTTGATCCAGCCCGACGACAATGGCCGCGTGCTGCTGCACAAGCGGATGGACATGGGCAACGAGCGCAACGAATTCGAAAATCGGTACTTCCGCAGCCTGTTCGGCAGACGCAAGACGGTGGATGCCACCGGCTACCACTATGCCCGGCTGTGGGACAAGGCATCGAAAACCGTGCTGGGGGCAAAAAACACCTACCGCCGCGGTTCCGGAAATCCCAACGTGTTCCGGGCGCTGGTGGCCATCATCGGTATTCTCGCCGGATTTTCCCTGGCAACCGGCTTCGTCCGGGACACCGGCTGGCAGATCGTACTGGCGATCTTTTTGGGAATCTTCACCGCCGTGGCCTCCTGGCTGATACAGACGGGTGCCATGCATGCGTTCCACAGGGACAAGCTGCGGCTGCTGATCGGCATTGGCTGTGGGGTGCTGTGGTTTGGTCTGAGTCTGCTGGCGGACGAATGGAACACCGCCATTTTCGTGATCCCGGCCCAGTTCCTGGGTGGCCTCATGGCAGCCTACGGCGGCCGCCGGACGGAAACGGGCAAGCAGGACATGGCCGACCTGCTGGGACTTCGGCATCATCTGAAATCCATGGGCAGTGAGGATGCCCGGCAGCTGATCGCCATCAATCCGGATTACTATTACACCCTTGCGCCCTATGCTTTGGCGCTGGGCGTTGACCGTGCCTTTGCCCGGCAGATGGGAAAAAGCAGGCTGACGGAGTGCACCTACCTTACCACCGGCATGGACGGCCATTTGACCGCCCGGGAGTGGAATCAGCTTCTGCGGGACACCGTGGATGCCATGGATCTGATGCACAAGCGCCTTCCCATTGACAGACTTTTAGGAAAATGAAAACCAGCCGCATAGCGGCTGGTTTTTTATCAGCAGTAGAAATCCTTGATCTTCTTTGCCCGGCTGGGGTGGCGCAGCTTGCGGATGGCCTTGTTCTCAATCTGGCGGATACGCTCACGGGTAACGCCGAAGATCTGACCCACCTCTTCCAGGGTGTGGGTGCGGCCGTCGTACATGCCAAAGCGCATGCGCAGCACGTCTGCCTCGCGCTCGGTCAAGGTGTCCAGGATCTCCTTCAGAGCCTCGGCCAGAAGGGCGTTGGAAGTGGCATCGGCAGGGCCGGGGGTGCGCTCGTCTTCCACGAAAGAGCCGATGGAGGTATCCTCTTCGTCACCGACAGGGGTATCCAAAGACAGAGTATCGGCAGCGGTGCGGTTTGCCTCGATGATCTTCTCAACCGGCAGATTCAGCTCTGCGGCGATCTCCTCTACGGTAGGCTCACGGCCCAGCTCCTGCACCAGCTTGCGGTTGCAGCGAGTGGCCTTGTTGATGACCTCAACCATATGCACCGGCACCCGGATGGTACGGGCCTGATCGGCGATGGCACGGGTGATGGCCTGCCGGATCCACCAGGTGGCATATGTAGAGAATTTGTTTCCCTTTGTCCAGTCGAACTTGTCGACAGCGCGAATGAGGCCGGTGTTGCCCTCCTGGATCAGGTCCAGAATGTGCAGGCCGCGGCCGGAGTATTTCTTTGCGATGGAGACCACCAGACGCAGGTTGGCTTCCGTCAGCTTGTTCTTGGCTTGCTGGTCACCCTCGGAGACCCGCTTGGCAAGCTCGATCTCTTCGTCAGCGCTCAGGAGGCTGACCTGGCCGATCTCTTTCAGGTACATACGCACCGGGTCATCCAGATTGTACTCAGCTGCCAGATCCACAGGATCCACCAGCTCTTCATCGTCGACACTGCTCAGGTCGATATCGTCATCCAGACCGTCGACCAGATCCAGATCGTCGCCCAGATCCAGGTCCAGATCGCTGCTGACGACCTGAATGTTCATGGCCTCGAAGCGGTCGTAGATCTCCTCGATCTTTTCCGGGCTCAAATCCAGCTTTTCCAGCTGAGCGTTCAGATCGTCTGCGCGGATCATGCCGTCCTTTTGGCCCTGGGCGATGAGGTTCTGCATCACGGTCTGCAGGTCTTCCATATTCTTGGGAGCGGTTTTTTTCGGTGTACTCATGATTCTACCCCTTTATCTTTCCTGCTTATGTATTTTCTTTGCCGTTAGACTATATACCGATTTTTCTACTTTGACAAGGGTTTTTACAGAAATTTTTTCAAAATTTGCCGCTTCCATCGGTTTTTGTCGGTAACAAACACAGTTTTCCCCCAAATTCGGGAAAACATACGGTTTACTTTTTGCCAAAGATTCGGTATAATACTAAGATAAATCAAAAAGAGGTACGATCTTATGACCGAACTTTCGAAAATCAGAAATTTTTCCATCATTGCCCACATTGACCATGGTAAGTCCACCCTGGCCGACCGCCTGCTGGAGGAGTGCAACGCCATCGACCACCGGGAGATGGAAGAGCAGATCTTAGACTCCATGGACTTGGAACGGGAACGCGGCATTACCATCAAGGCAACTGCCGCCACCCTTACTTACCATGCTGATGAGGGGGAAGTCTATGCCTTAAACCTCATCGACACCCCGGGTCATGTGGACTTTAACTACGAAGTGTCCCGTTCTTTGGCCGCCTGCGAGGGTGCGGTGCTGGTGGTGGACGCATCCCAGGGCGTGGAGGCCCAGACGTTGGCCAACACCTTTTTGGCCACCGATGCCGGCCTGGAGGTACTGCCCGTCATCAATAAAATCGACCTGCCCTCTGCCCGGCCTGCGGAAGTGAAGGCGGAAATTGAGGATATTATCTGCATTCCTGCGGAGGATGCCCCGGAGATCTCCGCCAAAAACGGCATCAACATCCACGCGGTGCTGGAGATGATCGTAAATGGCATCCCTGCCCCCAAGGGCGACCGGGAAGAGCCTCTGCAGGCGCTGATCTTTGACAGCCAGTACGATTCCTACCGGGGCGTTATCGTCTACACCCGGATCAAGCAGGGCGTGGTGAAGCCCGGCATGGACATTAAAATGATGGCCACCGGCGCCCAGTACAAGGTTGTGGAAGTTGGCACCATGAGCCCCAAGGGTCTGATCCCCCGGGATGCCCTGGGAGCCGGCGAAGTGGGCTACATCACCGCATCCATCAAGACGG
>JAZNJN010000074.1:0-5013 GCA_045578025.1 Faecousia sp.
CTGTTTACGATTTTGGAAGATGTAGGTTATCTGCCGAGGATGGCTTTTTTACTGGACGGAGGAATGCGCCGTTGCGGCGGCTGCGGGAAACAGGCGCTGACGCTTTGTATGGGGCTTGGATGCAATGCTGTTGGGGTTACCGGCTGCCGGATCATGGAGTCCCCCCGGGAGCGGCTGTTGGGGATCTTGACCAATTCCATGGTACCATGTAACGGCCGGTTTCCTACTTTGATATTGCTGGGCAGTCTGTTCTTTTCAGAATTGGGTGCCGCAGTGGGGGTAGCAGCCTGCGTGGTGCTGGGGATCGCGGGGGCAATGCTGACCAGCGGAGTGCTGAGCCGCACTGCGCTGCGCCATGAGCAAAGCATTTTCTTAATGGAAATGCCGCCTTACCGCAGACCCAGGATCGGGCAGATTCTTGTGCGTTCTCTGCTGGACAGAACGCTCCATATCGGCGCCCGGGCGTTAAAGGTCGCAGCTCCGGCAGGCGCGGTATTGTGGTTGCTGGCAAATACATCCGTGCTTTCCGGCTGTGCGGCATTTTTGGACCCTCTGGGGAAGTTGATGGGCATGAACGGCGTGATCCTACTGGCGTTTTGCTTCTGTCTGCCTGCCAATGAACTCTTTGTTCCGGTGGTGTTGATGGTGCTGACAGGGGCAAAGAATTTGCAGAGTGTAGCGGGTGTAAGCGGAGAATTACTGCTGCAGGTGGGCTGGACGTGGAAAACAGCCATATGTACCATGGTCTTTACTCTTTTCCATTGGCCCTGCGCCACCACACTGATGACCGTTTACAAGGAAACGGGCAGCAAAAAAGAAACAGCGGCGGCATTTTTCCTGCCGACCGCTGTGGGTGTGTTGCTATGTATGATGCTGAATCTGCTTTTATAGGATCTCATCCAGAATATCTGCGGTCAATGCGGAAATCTCATAGGCAGTTCGCTCTTGGGGACCATCTGCAGTAAGTTTGGTGTAGATCCTGCTTTGCAGACGACCGCAGATTCGAATGCAATCACGGGTATGGCATGCGGAGATCTCTTGGGCCGTTCTGCCCCAGAGAATGCAAGGCAAATAATCGGCTCGACGGAATGCTCTGGGGATCGCCAGCATCACATCGCAGATCTCTCTGCCCAAAGGTGTCCGCCGATATGTAGGATCTTTGCATAATGGGCCTTCCAGGAGCACTTCATTAAGCGGGTCTCCGTCTTCCGCAGTAATGCCGGCAGCAAATACGAAGATCATCAAATGCCGCACGCCTTCTTTTCTTATGTTGTGAGATCTGATCTGCCCGGAAACGGTCAGCATCTCCCCACCGGATAGGTCTATGCTGTCCAGCACCATACTGTCTGCAATCACCGGAAGGATATCCACTGCGCCTGATAGCCGGGGTACTTCTAAATAAAATTTGTAAAAGCGCTTGCCGTGATTCTCGTGGGAAAACTGGGGGAGTGCCTGCAAAGTGCCCCGCAGTGTGATCTGATTGACGGAATATTCCATAGTACCACCTCAAAGTTCAGTTGTATGGAACATTCTATGCTTGTTTGGTGAAAACATAACCCCGGTGAATATTTCACCGGGGTTAAGATCATTTCCGCATGGCCTTTTTGGGCAATAAAGAACGCTTGGGCAGAGGTTTCTTCGGTGCTTTCGGGGGCGGGGCAGTGGGCTTTCCTACACGGGGAGGCACTGCCCGGATCAGACACTTTGGAACGGAGCCGATGAGGTCCTCCCGGTGGGCCTTCAGTAAGGCTTCCTTGACCAGATAATAGTTTTTGGGATTGCGGTACTGGATCAGCGCCCGCTGCATGGCTTTTTCATGGGGATCGGTGGGCACATATACCTTGTCCATTGTCCGAGGATCAAGACCCGTATAGTACATGACTGTGGACAATGTAGATGGAGTGGGATAGAAGTCCTGCACCTGCTCCGGATTATAGCCCATCTCCCGAATGTATTCAGCCAGTTCAATGGCCTCTTTCAGCGTGGAGCCGGGATGGCTGGACATAAGATAGGGAACAAGGTACTGATTCATGCCATACTGCTTATTCAGCGCAAAATACTTATCCACAAATCGGTTATATACCGCGTTTCTCGGCTTACCCATGCGGCTTAGCACCGCATCCGATACATGCTCCGGTGCGACCTTTAGCTGACCGGAGATGTGGAACTGTACCAGCTCTTTAAAGAAAGTATCCTTTTTGTCTGCCAGCAGGTAGTCAAAGCGGATTCCACTACGGACAAATACTTTTCTCACGCCGGGGATCTTCCTGAGTTTTCTCAGCAGGGAAACATAGTCGGAATGGTCCGCATTCATATTTTTGCAGGGGGTGGGGTAGAGGCACTGCCTGCCACCGCAGGCGCCCTTGCTCAGCTGCTTTTCACAGGCGGGATGGCGGAAGTTGGCGGTAGGGCCGCCTACATCGTGGATGTATCCCTTGAAATCTTTATCCTTGACCATCAGCTCTGCTTCTGCAAGGATAGACTCATGGCTGCGGGTCTGGATAATGCGCCCCTGATGGAAAGTCAGCGCGCAGAAAGAGCAAGCACCAAAACAGCCCCGGTTGCTTACAAGGCTGAATTTGACCTCTTCTATGGCCGGTACGCCTCCCAGCTTTGCGTAACTGGGATGCCAGGTGCGGCAGTAGGGAAGGGCGTATACGTCATCCATTTCTTTGGTAGTCAGCGGTTTCTGGGGAGGATTCTGGACCACATATTCCTTGCCGTAAGGCTCTGCCAGCCGTTTGGCGGTGAAGGGGTCACAGTTGCCGTACTGGACCTTAAAGGATTCTGCATACTTGCGCTTGTTGGCTTTGAGTTCCTCAAAAGCAGGCAGAATGATCGTCGGCAGACTGTCGTCCAGTTCTGCGGTTTTGAAAACTGTGCCGTCGATGTATGTGATGTCTTTCACATCCATGCCGGAATTCAAAGCATCTGCGATCTCCACAATGCTCTTTTCGCCCATGCCGTACATCAAAAGATCTGCTTGAGAATCCAGCAAAATGGACCGCTTCATGGATTCTGACCAGTAATCGTAATGTCCCAGCCGCCGCAGGCTGGCTTCGATGCCGCCAATGAGAATCGGTACATCCTTGTAGGTCTGGCGAATGAGATTGCAGTAGACAACGGTTGCGTAATCCGGGCGCTTGCCCATGACACCGCCGGGGGTAAATGCGTCCGTCTTGCGCCGGTGCTTGGTAACGGAATAATGGTTCACCATGGAATCCATATTACCGCCGCTGACCAAGAAGCCCAACCGGGGACGGCCGTAGATATCGATGGATTTTGGGTTCTTCCAGTCCGGCTGTGAGATAATGCCCACTGTATAGCCGTGGCTTTCCAGAACACGGCTGATGATGGCGTGACCGAAGGAAGGATGATCCACATAGGCATCGCCGATCACGTATACAAAATCGCAGGACTGCCAGCCACGGTCCAGCATATCCTGTTTGCTTAGCGGTAAAAAGTTCATGGGAGACCTCCAAAAGCACTTTTGTCCAGTATATCATTCTTTGCTGAAAAAGGAAAGAAGAAATCTTTGCTTGACAGTCATCGTATAATGGAAGGGAAAGGAAGTGTTATTTATGGCAGTTCGGCTGAATGAAGATAAAGAAGTGGTTGCCTCCATTAAAGAGGGACTAAAGCGCACCGGCGGCTACTGCCCCTGCAGGCTTCAGCGGACTGAGGAAAACAAATGTATCTGCAAGGAATTTAGGGAGCAGATCGCCGATCCTGCCTTTCATGGCTACTGCCATTGCCTGCTCTATTACAAGGAATAATTTTTTAAAAAATCAGAGAAAAATGTGTTGACAAAATTCTCCCTGCGTGGTATTATAGCGAAGCGGTCAGCGGAAAGCGACCGAATTAAATATGGGCGAGTGGTGGAATTGGTAGACTCGCTAGATTCAGGTTCTAGTGTTCACTGCGGACGTGCGGGTTCAAGTCCCGCCTCGCCCACCAAAATAAAAAGGACATCCTACAGGATGTCCTTTTTATTTTGGTAAACGGGACTTGAAAGGGCGGTACCAGTCCGCAGACTGGTGTAAAAACAGTCCGGTGGACTGTTTTTAGCCCGTGGGAAAGTCCATAGATTTCAGAATGCACCTGATAGGGTGTAGGCTGAAATCTATCTTAGACCTACATACGAAATGGTGATTCCACCAAGAAAGACTCTGTCTTCCGACAGAGTCTTTTAATAATATTATCATTACTGCTGTTGACATTCTGGGAATTGGATGTATAATATATGAAAATAACATATTCCTATGAAGCTTTTCGGGAAAGCGGCAGCTGCCCACCGAAGGATTAACAGTCTCAGGTATTTTCCCTGTGAAAATAAGACCGAAAAGAAGAGGACTCTCTGGAGAACACATTCAGTTGTGTGCCGAAGGTGCAAGGCGAAGGCCGAATCTCTCAGGCAAATGGACGGAGAAGCTTGTGTTTGCTATGACAGCATTGTAAGCAGTCCTCTGTGTAGGACTGCTTATTTTCATTAAAAAGACAAAGGATGTATCGATTATGTACGGAAAACCCATTGATTCCATCGGATTTGTTTCTGCTTTTGACCCCGAGATTGCAGCTATGATGGGCAAGGAGCTGACCCGTCAGCAGGACGGACTGGAGCTGATTGCCTCTGAGAACTTTGCTTCTCCTGCAGTCATTGCTGCCATGGGCTCTATTCTGACCAATAAGTATGCGGAAGGTCTGCCCGGTAAGCGTTACTATGGCGGTTGCTATGCCGTGGATGAATTGGAGAGTCTGTGTATTCAGCGGGCAAAGGATCTGTTTGGCGCAGAATTTGCAAATGTCCAGCCCCATTCCGGCGCTCAGGCCAATATGGCAGTGCAGTTGGCACTGCTTCAGCCTGGTGATACAATGATGGGCATGAGCCTTGCCAACGGCGGCCATCTGTCCCACGGCAGCCCCGCTAACATTTCCGGTAAGTACTATAATGTGGTTTCTTATGATGTAAATCACGAAACAGGACTGATCGATTACGATGCCATCCGTGACATG
>JAZNJN010000075.1:0-7379 GCA_045578025.1 Faecousia sp.
TCCCGCAACCGCCGGGCAGGCATTCTCATCGGCCAGGGCAAGACTGCCCAACAGGCCATGGAAGAAGTGGGCGCAGTGGTGGAAGGCTACTATGCTGCCAAGTCTGCTTGGGAGCTGGCAAAAGCCCAGGGGATCGATATGCCCATCGTGGAGGCATCTTACGGGGTGCTTTATGAAGGACTCAGCGCAAAGGATGCGTTCTATCAATTGCTGCACCGCAGCCGTAAGGCAGAATCGGAAGATGCCGGTTGGCTGTAAAAAGAATAAGCCGGACGACAGGACAGTCGTCCGGCTTATTTACAAACAAAAAACGCCACCGTTTCGGTGGCGTTATTGGTGGCAGGGAGAATCAGATAGCCCGCTCAACCTTGTTAGAACGGAGGCATCTGGTACAGGCGTACACATGGCACGGAGTTCCGTTGACAACTGCCTTGACGCGCTTGACATTGGGCTTCCAAGTACGGTTGGAGCGTCTGTGGGAGTGGGAAACCTTGATACCGAAGGTAACGCCCTTGCCACAATAATCACACTTAGCCATTCACTGCACCTCCTATCCGAAAATTAATCACGAAAATACCGCCTTTTTGCAGGCGCTTACATATGATACCAAAGATTGACGAAAAATGCAAGTGTTTTTTTAAGAAATTTTCCTTTTTTCAAAATTATATTGCTATTCGGCGTTTTCGCAGGTATAATGACAGTAAATTAGAAGGGAGTGAAGTCGGTGGTAGAGATATACAGTGTGCCGCTGAAGCAGCTGGTGGAAGAATTTCATCTGGAAATTGCCTTTGCCGCTACGGATTTTGACAGCATCCGCCTGACGGTGGAGGATGTGGCGAGACCCGGTCTGCAGCTGGCGGGGTATTTTGACCATTTTGAGCCCATGCGTTTGCAGGTCATGGGCAATGTGGAGATGAGCTATCTGTCAAAGCTGACAGAGGTGGAGCGGGCGGTGATCTTCGACCGGCTGATGTCCTATAAGTTCCCCGCTCTGCTGATCGCCCGGGACATTCCGCCGGATACCCAATGTCTCGAAATGGCGAAAAAGCACAATGTGACGCTGCTGCGATCCAAGGAAGCCACCAGCACCATCATTTCCGCCATTATCACATATCTTAGAGCGGCGCTGGCACCCCGTATTACCCGCCACGGCGTCCTCATGGAGGTCTACGGCGAGGGATTACTCCTCACCGGTGACAGCGGTATCGGCAAAAGTGAGGCCGCTGTGGAGCTGCTGAAGCGGGGACACCGGCTGATCGCTGACGATGCGGTAGAGATCCGTAAGATCTCCGAAAGCTCTCTGGTGGGCACGGCATCGGCGCTGATCCGCAATTATGTGGAGCTTCGGGGCATTGGCATTATCAATGTGGCAAAGCTGTTCGGCATGGGCGCCGTAAAGGCGGAAAACGAAGTGAATCTTGTGGTGAATATTGTTCCCTGGAACACCCAGGAGGTCTATGACCGGCTGGGTCTGGAGGAGCAGTATATGGAGATTCTGGGCGTCCAAGTGCCTATGATCACCATTCCCATCACCCCCGGTAGAAATCTGGCGGTGATCCTGGAGGTGGCGGCGATGAATAACCGCCAGCGGAAGATGGGTTACAATGCTGCCATGGAGTTTACCGAGCAGATCAACCGCCATTTTGAGGAACAGATGGGGAAGACCCTATGAAAGAGTTTACCATCGGCGCCAACGATGCAGGGCAGCGGTTAGACCGTTTCCTGGCGAAGGCAGTGCCGCTGCTGCCGGCATCTCTGGCACAAAAGTATATCCGCTTGAAGCGGATCAAGTGCAATGGTGGCCGCGCCCAGCGGGATACCCGGCTGCAATCAGGAGATGTGCTCCAGCTGTATATCAATGATGAGTTCTTTGACAAGCCCAGAGAGGACAACGCCTATTTGACGGTGGCTGTGCCGAAACTGAATATTGTCTATGAAGATGATCAGATCCTGCTGGTGGACAAGCGCCCGGGACTGGCTGTCCATCCCCACGACGGTGCAGAGTACGGACGGACACTGATCGACCATATCCAGTCCTACCTGTATCAAAAGCGGGAATGGTGTCCCCGGGAGGAAAATGCCTTTACACCCGCCCTGTGCAACCGGATCGACCGGAATACTGGCGGTATCGTCATCGCGGCAAAGACGGCAGAAGCCTTGCGGGTGATGAACCAGAAGATCAAAGGCCGGGAGCTGGATAAGCGCTATCTTGCCATCGTGGAGGGTACACCAAAACCAAAAGAAGGCAGCTTGAAGGGATATCTTTTCAAAGACGCCAAGAAGAATCGGGTCTTTGTGACGGATACACCTCAAACGGGTGCAAAATCCTGCCAGACCAATTACAGGGTGCTATCATCCGCTAACGGTCTTTCCTTGGTGGAGTGTGAGCTGATCACCGGCAGAACCCACCAGATCCGCGCCCAGTTTGCCCATGCTGGGCATCCTTTGCTGGGCGATGGCAAATACGGCAAGCTGGACAAGCGGTTCGACCGGACCTATCAAGCGTTGTATTCCTATAAGCTGACATTTTCTTTCACCACCGATGCCGGCGCGCTGGCACATTTGAACGGCAGAAGCTTTCAGGTAGCGGAAGTGGATTTTGTAAAAGAATACTTTCCCGATGCTAAAATAAAATGACGGAGTTTTGCTCCGTCATTTTTTTATCACTTCTGTCACTGTGCCGCCGCCTACCACGGTTTCTCCGTCGTAGAGGACAACTGCCTGTCCGGGGGTGATAGCTCTTTGCGACTCATCAAATTCTACCCGGGCAAAGCCGTTTTCTTCCGGGTATACCGTTGCCGGCTGCTCTACCATCCGGGAGCGGGCCTTTGCCCGGACGCGGATCGGCTCCGTTAATTTCTCGAAGGGGAACCAGTTCCAGTCATTTGCCCGGAGGGCGCTGTGGAATAGGGCCTCATTCGGGCCGACGGTCACGGTATTTTGTGCCATGTCCTTGCCGCAGACGTAGACCGGCTCACCCATGGCGATTCCTAACCCCTTGCGCTGTCCTAAGGTGTAGCCAACAGCGCCTTGATGGGTGCCAACCACATTACCCTGCAGATCCAGATAATTACCCTGGGGATAGGCTTTACCGGTGTAGTGCTCCATGAACGCGAGGTAATCCCCATCCGGCACAAAGCAAATGTCCTGAGAATCCTTCTTGCGGGCGTTGATGAAGCCCTGTGCTTCCGCAATTTCCCGTACCTGCTCCTTGGTCAGCTCACCGAGGGGGAACAATGTGTGGGCAAGCTGCTGCTGGGTGAGGGAATAGAGGAAGTAGGACTGATCCTTTTGGGTGTCCACCGCTTTTTGCAGCAGATATCTTCCGGTATTCGGGTCCTGGGTGATCCGGGCGTAGTGACCGGTCACCACATAGTCGCAGCCCAAAACCATTCCCCTATGGAGCAGATGCTCGAATTTCAGATACCGGTTGCAGTCGATGCAGGGGTTGGGTGTCAATCCCTGCTCGTAGCAGCTGACAAATTTGCGGATGACCTTTTCCTCAAATTCCCCGGTAAAGTTGAACACATGGTAGGGCATCCCCAGCCGGAACGCCACACTTCTTGCATCCTCCACATCATCCAAGGAGCAACAGGAACTCTCCTGCCCGTCGCTGCCCAGAAGGCGCATGGTAGCACCGGTACAGGTGAGTCCTTTTTGCAATGTCAAATAAGCGGCCACAGAACTGTCCACGCCACCGCTCATGGCGATTAACGCCTTTGCCAAAATATGCGCCTCCTTTCGCGTTTTCCTTAGTCTATCACACACGGCACAAGAAAGCAACCGTTTTCTCAAAGAGTGTTATGTATATCGCATAGATTTGCTAAAAAATGCGGTTATTTGCAGTAGAATAGTTTTGAAATGGAAACATTTTACAAGAAAAACCGGTAACAAAATGTAACATTCACCGGAAAATTCCCTTGCAATCTGCAAAAAAATCTGGTATAATACATCCCGATACATTTCCGGAAGGAGCACCCTGTACATGAAGAAGAGGATCCTGTGTGTCTTGTTGGCTGCGCTCATGCTGTATGGCATCGTCCAGACAACACCGTTTCAGGCCAAGGCCGCATCAAATATGACTGCCTCTCAGGAGCTGATCGAGCTGATCAAGCAGTTTGAAGGCTTTCTGAAGTACCCGGTCTGGGATTACCAGCAGTATTCCATGGGTTATGGCACATACTGCAGTCCGGAGGAGTATCCTCACTATGCTGCCAACGGTATTACCGTAGAGGAAGCGGAGCAGCGGCTGAAGATGCATGTGAACAACTTTGCCAATGCCGTTAATTCCTTTATTGATCGATACGGCGTTTCCATGACCCAGCAGCAGTTTGATGCTATGATCTCCCTTTCTTATAATTGCGGAACAGCCTGGATCAACGAGAGTACCGGTTATCTTCATAATGCGCTGAGGTCCGGCGCTACCGGTAACGATCTTCTTTATGCCTTCAGCCTGTGGAGCTATACCAACAATGTTCCCAACGACGGTCTGATTAAGCGTCGTCTGGCAGAAGCGAATCTGTACTTAAATAATGTTTACAGCACATCCAAGCCTGCCAATTATACATATGTAAAATTTGATCCCAACGGCGGCACAGTGGATTATACCGTGCAGGGCTATGATGCCGATGTGGACACGCCTATCCGTGTCAAGATCGAGCCGACCTATACCTCCGGACAGGATACCTTCACTTTTGTGGGCTGGTATACCGCCAAGTCCGGGGGCACAAAGATCGAAGTGCTGGATGGCTCCCTGGGCATGGGCGCTGTCCTGTACGCCCGCTGGAAGACTTCTGACGGTACTGTGATCACACCACCCGAGCCGGAAGTGAAGCCTGTGCAGGGCGTGCAGGTGACTGTGACCGGTACCAATGTGAATATCCGCAGCGGCCCTGGCACCGGCTACGGTGTGGTGGGTGTTGCTACTATTGGACAAGGTCTGACCATCACGGAAACAGCGCAAAATAACGGATACCTATGGGGCAAATTTGGTGAGAACCAATGGATTGCCCTGAAATATACCAACTATGACTCTGTGAATCAGGGTGGCAATATCCAACCTCCCGTGACAGAGCCGCCTGTGACTCAGCCTCCTGTTACGGAGCCTCCCGTGACCGAACCTCCGGTGACCCAGCCCCCCGTTACCCAACCTCCCGTAACAGAGCCGCCTGTAACGCAACCTCCTGTTACCGAGCCTCCCGTAACGGAGTCCCCGATGAATGCGGTGACCGGAACGGTAATGGTTGGAGGTTCTTTAAATGTACGCAGCGGTCCCGGCACAGGTTATCCAATTGTCAATCGCTATGTAAACGGTACCAGAGTTACCATTTTTGAGCAGCAGACCGTGGGAACCACCCGTTGGGGCCGGACGGACCTGGGCTGGATCAGCATGGACTATGTGCGGTTGGATTCTGAGAATCCTCAGCCTCCAGTGACCGAACCGACCGTCACCCCGCCCCCTGTGACCCAACCCCCAGTCACTCAACCGCCCGTTACCGAGCCGACCTATGAAACTTGGGTAGGCACGGTCAAGGTATCCGACACCCTATATATTCGCAGCGGTCCCGGCACCTATCATTCCATTGCCGGATACCTGCTGAATGGCGCCCAGGTCACCATCCTGGAAGAAAGGACTGTGGATGGTATGCGCTGGGGAAGGATCGACAAAGGCTGGATCAGCTTGAAGTATGTGACTGCCGGCACAGCAAATGAGCCGCCTGTGACAGAGCCTACTGTTCCTCCTACTACAGAGCCGGAAATCCAGCCCACCACACCGCCTGTACCGGATGATTCTGTCGCTACAGGCAAGTGGACAGGCACAGTCAATGTGGAAAGTCTCCTGTATATCCGTAGAGAGCCGGGTGTTGCGGGTAAAGTGGTAGGCAACCTTGTAAACGGCACCACTGTGACCATCACCCAGAGGAAGACGGTGGATGGCAAGCAGTGGGGTAAGGTGGACAAGGGTTGGATCTGTCTGGACTATGTGACTATCGACGGAGAGACTCCCTCCCCGAATAAACCCTCCGGTGGCATTACCGGTGCGATCTCCAGCACTGTTCTGGAGAAACCCATGACCATGACGGGCAACACCTGCAGTCTGCGGATCCGCAGCAGCGCAGGCATTACCAACAGCATCGTCGGCTATCTGTCTTTGGGTGACGAAGTGGTCATCACAGAGACCTGGGCGGTAGGCACTACTGTTTGGGGCAAGACCGATGCCGGTTGGGTCAGCCTGAAATATTTGAAGTAATGAAAAAGCAGACGCACTTATGCGTCTGCTTTTTTTCTTAGAAATATAATGGCAACGGTAATCGCGGCAATGCCTATGAGATAGGTAGGCCAGAATAAATAAGAGTAGACCGCAAGGTATCCAAGAAAAGCATCGAGGCCGTATTCCGCCGGCCCTAAGAAAGCGAAACCGTTAAAGATGGCGCGGATTGCATTACACAGCGGTATGAAAAAGGACAGAATACCAATACCCAACAGAGTGAACCAAAACATGTTTTTCTTTTTCATTGGAGCAGCTCCTTTCTGAGCGGTTATACGACTACTATACAATAAGTGACAGGAATAGGCAAGAAAAAACAGGAGATCCTTTCGGATCTCCTGTAAAGGTATAGCGTAGAATCAGCGCTTGCTGAACTGGGGAGCACGACGGGCGGCCTTCAGACCGTACTTCTTTCTCTCCTTCATTCTGGGGTCGCGGGTCAGGAAACCGGCGGCCTTCAGAGTGGCGCGGTACTCGGGGTTCAGCTGCAGCAGAGCGCGGCTGATGCCGTGACGGATAGCACCGGCCTGGCCGGAAACGCCGCCGCCGGCGACGGTAACAACAACGTCGACCTTGCCAACCAGATCAGCGGCAACCAGGGGCTGATTGACGATCAGCTTCAGGGTGTCCAGACCGAAGTAGTTGTCGATCTCACGGCCGTTGATGATGATGGAGCCGGTGCCGTTTTCATAAACACGGACGCGGGCGACGGAGGACTTCCGGCGGCCGGTGCCGTAAAAATACTTCTTCTTGCTCTCGTACATAGTTTCTTACCTCCAATTACAGGGTCCAGGCTTCGGGCTTCTGGGCAGCGTGAGGATGCTCGGCGCCCTTGTACAGGTGCAGGCGGGTCATGGAGTTACGGCCCACAGCGTTCTTGGGCAGCATGCCCTTGATAGCCAGCTCCATAGCGTAGTCGGAGCGCTTCTCCATCATGACGCGAGCCTTGGTCTCCTTCAGGCCGCCGATCCAGCCGGTGACACGGTAGTAGCACTTCTGATCCAGCTTCTTGCCGGTCAGGATAGCCTTGTCGGTGTTGATGATGATGACGAAATCACCGCAGTCAACATTGGGGGTGAAATCGACCTTGTGCTTGCCGCGCAGCAGGTTG
>JAZNJN010000076.1:0-3888 GCA_045578025.1 Faecousia sp.
AGTCTTCAGCGCAGTCTTGCCGGTTTTGCCGGGGGCGTGATGGTGGCGGCATCCATCTGGAGCCTGATCATTCCCGCTATGGATCAGTCGGCACATATGGGCAAGCTGGCATTTTTGCCTGCCTTTATCGGTGTCTGGGGCGGCTTCTTGTTTTTGATGTTATTGGATAAACTGATCCCCCATCTTCATGTGGGCAGCGAGTGCCCCGAGGGCACGGCTTGCAATTTGGGAAAGTCCACCATGATGGTGCTGGCGGTGGCGCTGCATAACCTGCCGGAAGGCATGGCGGTGGGCGTGGTGATCGCCGGCTGGATCACGGGAAATGAAAGCATTTCCTTTGCCGCGGCGCTGGCGCTGTCCTTGGGCATTGCTTTGCAGAACCTGCCCGAGGGCGCCATCATCTCCATGCCCTTAAAATCCGGCGGCATGAGAAAAGGCAAGGCCTTCGGCTACGGTGTGATGTCCGGTGTCATCGAGCCTATCGGCGCCATCATGACCATTTTGCTGGCGGACTTTATCGTGCCGGCGCTGCCGTATCTTTTGAGCTTTTCCGCCGGCGCAATGCTCTATGTGGTGGTGGAGGAGCTGATCCCAGATATGGCGGAGGGCGAGCATTCTCATCTGGGCGTGATATTCTTTGCCGTCGGCTTTACGCTGATGATGGTGCTGGATGTGGCCCTTGGATAATACAATAAGGAGGAAATATTATGAGATTAGAAAATAAAGTTGCCATCGTCACCGGCGGCAGCCGCGGTATCGGCTACGCCACCGTAGAAGCCTTCCTGAGAGAGGGCGCGGCAGTGGTCCTCACTGCCAGCAAACCGGAAACTGCCGCCAAAGCAGTTGCGACATTGAAAGAAAAATATCCCCAGGCGCAGGTCGCCGGCATCAGTCCGGACCTTGGCAGTCTGGAGCAGGTGCGCGATGCCTTCCAAAAGGTGGCGGAGGAATTTGGACATCTGGACATCATGGTGAACAACGCCGGCGTGTCGGAAAGCACCCCGCTGCTTAAGTATTCCGAGGAGACCTTTGATAAGGTCATGGATTTGAATGTGAAGGGCGTGTTCAATGCCGCTTATGCCGCGGCGGAGATCATGGAAAAGCAGGGAAGCGGTGTGATCCTCAACACCTCCTCCATGGTCAGCATCTACGGACAGCCTGCGGGTGTGGCCTATCCCACTTCCAAGTTCGCCGTCAACGGCATGACCGTATCTCTCGCCCGGGAATTGGGCCCCAAGGGCATCCGGGTCAACGCCGTGGCTCCCGGCATCACGGAAACGGACATGATGAAGGCCGTGCCTAAGGAAGTCATCCAGCCCATGATCGCCCAGATTCCCCTGCGTCGCTTAGGTCAGCCGGAGGACATCGCCAATGCCTTTGTGTTCCTGGCATCCGAGGAAGCATCCTATATCACCGGCGTGGTGCTCAGCGTGGACGGCATGGCAAGAGCATAAAGAAAACACCCGCCTTGGCGGGTGTTTTTTATTATCCTTGCAGTTTTTGCAGTTTTTTGGCATCTACAATATCCACAGAGCCACGGGTCAGCTTCACCATACCCTCGCTTTGGAAATACCGCAGCATCCGGGTGACCACCTCCCGGGCAGTGCCCATGTGGTTGGCGATCTTTTCGTGGGTGAGCTTGAGAGAATCCGTTCCCTCCAGAGCGCTCTCCTCCAGCAAAAATGCCGCCAGCCGCTTGTCAAAGCTCTTCCACATGATCTGATCCATCAGCCACATCAGCTCGGAAAAGTGATTGGTGATGAGATTGTGGGAGTAATTGGCAATGGCGATGGACTCGTCCATGAGATTCTTGTACAGGCAGGCGGGGATGATCCAAATTTCGCTGTCCTTTTCTGCTTCGATGAGAATGTCAAACTGCATATTGGGCATGACACAGGAGGCGGAGAACAGGCAGATATCCATCTCGAAGAACCGGCAGATGGTGATCTCCCGCCCTTCTTCCGACAGCATGTATGCCCGCAGCTGTCCGCTGCGCACCAAGAGCATACCCAGACAGTCGGGACTGCCATCGTGGAGGATCGTGCCGCTGTTTACTTTTTGATAGTCAGAAACGGAGCGGATCTGCGCTTGCTGATCGGCAGTCAGCTTGTCCCATATGGGGAAATAATCGGAAAAATCCACTTCTGCACCTCCTCTTTTTATAGATTCAGTATAATCCTCTTCTCTGGATAAGTCAAATAAGAAAATATTTTGTATTTTGGTGAGAAAGTCACATACAAACGGGAGATACTATGCTATAATTGGATCATCCTAAAAGAAACTACATGGAGGTTATGATTATGAAATATGTTTGCGACGTTTGCGGCTGGGAATATGACGAAGAACTGGGCTACCCCGAGGGCGGCATCGCTCCCGGCACGGCTTGGGAGAATGTTCCCGAAGATTTCGAGTGCCCCCTGTGTGCGGTGGGCAAGGATCAGTTCTCCGAAGCCTGATAAGAAAAGGGTGCTGTCGAAAGACAGCACCCTTTTTGTGATTTCGTCACAGAAAAAAGAAAGAATCGGGGGTATAATAAAGAAAAACGAAAGGGGCAATCGTTATGATCGCTATGGATAAAGAACTGTTTGAAAAATTGGCACTGGAAGGGGACAACCCGGTACTGGTGGAATACTGGGCGCCCTGGTGCGTTTACTGCCGTCGTATCGCTCCGGCACTGAAAAAGGTGGCGCAGCAATATGAAAATAAGCTGACCATTGCACAGGTCAATATCGACGACGAACCGCTCCTAGCTAACAGGGAGCAGATTGAGGTCATTCCCACCCTGGTGATGTACCGGGGTGGTCAGGCGCTGGGCTCTGTGGTGGCTCCGGAATCCAAGGCGAAAATCGAGGAATTTATTCGGGAAACGGTGGGGGAATGAATATGAACAAGGTTTATGATATGGTCATTCTGGGGGGCGGCCCCGGCGGCTATACGGCTGCGCTCTATGCTGCCCGGGCGGGGTTGAAGGTTATCCTGCTGGAAAAGCTTTCTGCCGGCGGACAGATGGCGCTGACCTCCCATATCGATAACTATCCCGGCTATCCCGAGGGCGTGGACGGTTTTGAACTGGGAGAAAAAATGCGCCAGGGCGCAGAGCGGTTTGGCGCGGAAACGGAGCTGGCAGAGGTGTATTCTGTGGAGCTGAAGGAGAATCCCAAGGTCATTCACACCAGCGAGGGAGATTTCTTCGGCAGAACGGTGGTCCTTGCCATGGGCGCCAATCCCAGAGAGCTGGGCATCCCCGGGGAAAAGGAACTGGTGGGCAGAGGCATCAGCTACTGCGCCCACTGTGACGGAATGTTCTACAAGGACAAGACCGCCATCGTGGTGGGCGGCGGCAACAGTGCCGTGGCAGATGCGCTGGTGCTGAGCCGGGTGGCAAAGAAGGTCATCATCGTCCACCGCAGAGATACCCTCCGGGCGGAGAAGATCTACCACAAGGCACTTACCGATGCAGAAAATGTGGAATTTCGCTGGAACGCGGCGGTTTCCCGATTGGTGTATGAGGACCGGCTCAGCGGTGTGGTGATCCGGGATGTGCAAACCGGCGAAGAATCTGTAATTCCTTGCGACGGCCTGTTTGTCAGCATCGGCAGAAAGCCGGCAACGGAGCTTTTCCGGGGGCAGCTCGAACTGGTCGAGGCCGGCTATCTGGTGGCGGATGAGTCCACCAAGACCGACCTTCCCGGTGTCTACGCCGTGGGCGATATCCGAACCAAGGTGCTGCGGCAGATCGTCACCGCAACGGCAGACGGCGCGGTGGCAGCCCATATGGCAGAGGAATTCCTGGCACAATAAAATTAGCCTCCCTCTGCGACTCGCTAAGAGCCGGGCTTCGCCCGGTTGCTTGCTTGCACAGCGCCTGCGGGCGCTAGTGACGAGGGA
>JAZNJN010000077.1:0-9558 GCA_045578025.1 Faecousia sp.
CAGTCCTTTAACAAAAAACAACAGCAGTCACTTTTGGAGCATATTGAAAACGGAAAGATCACACTGATTGCATCCACGACGGAAAATCCGTATTTCTATGTATTTAACGCTATTTTGAGCCGCTCCACGGTTTTTGAGTTCAAGCAGATCTCCGCAAATGCGGCACTTCAGGCGATCCATCGTGCGGTGTCCTATCTGGAAGAACGCACTGCGCTGAAAGCGATTCCGGAGGAAGGTGCGCTTGAGTATATCGCCGGTGCCTGCGGCGGTGACCTGCGTAAGGCTATGAATGCAGTTGAGGTTCTATTCTCTGCAGGCAGCGGGACGAACGGTGAAATACAATTGACCCTTGATGATGCCAAGGCTGTGGCGCAGAAGAGCGCCTTGCGAGCTGACCGGGAAGGGGACAACTATTACGATCTTCTCTCTGCCCTGCAAAAGTCCATTCGCGGCTCTGATCCTGATGCAGCTGTGCATTATTTGGCTCGATTGCTGGAAGCCGGTCAGATGCAGGCTGCCTGCCGGCGGCTGATGGTGATTGCAGCAGAGGATATCGGTCTTGCATTTCCGAGCATTATTCCCATCGTCAATGCATCCGTTGATATGGCGCTGAAGCTGGGTATGCCGGAAGCAAGGATTCCTCTGGGAGATGCTGCAGTTTTGATGGCTACCAGTCCCAAATCCAATTCCGGTCATATCGCGCTGGATATGGCACTGGAAGATGTTCGCAAGGGAAAAAGCGGTGATTTTCCCCGCCATTTACAGAACATGCATGTGGATACCTATACCATGGAACGGGAGCAGGGATATCAGTATCCCCATAACTATCCCAACCACTGGGTAGATCAGCAATATTTACCCGATGAACTGGTGGGTACAAAGTATTACGAATTCGGCGCAAATAAGCTGGAGCAGTCTGCAAAGCAGTATTGGGATTCCATCAAAAATAAGTAACACAGTGGCTGCCCGGGAAGTACTCCCAGGAGTCCAGATGCCCGCTTTTTACGAAGTATTTTTTGATCGCTGCTTTGTGGAATTGTGGCAGTTTCTGAAGGATCGTGAGCTTTACCTTATGCTTTTCCGGGTTGATAGAGCGGATAAACACACTGACGCAATCCCCGGGATCAAATCCTGGTTGGTATTCCGCAAGCCCTGAAAGGTTCGGTGTCAGCTCGATAAAAATGCCGTACGGCATGATGCTTCGTACGATTCCGGTTACGGTCTGTTCCCCGCGGAATAGATCTGCATTTTCCTCCCATGTGCCCAGCAGCTCTCTGCCTGTAAGTTCAATGCGACCGGTGACTTGGTCTGTCGAGAGAATTGCTGTCCGTATCATTTGTCCGGTGTTGAACAGGTCGGAGGTTGCTTTTAGTCTGGAGACACAGCAGCGGTCAATCCGCATCAACGCGGTGTATCCGCACCCAATATCACAGAACACACCGAAATCCGCAGGATTTTGAACGACTGCCGGTATGACATCCCCACTTCGCAAAGTATTTAAGAAATACCTTCGTGCTTCTTCCTGCGCCGATCTGCGTGACAGGATGGCATTCCCATTATAGTCAAATGCCAGAACCTGAAAGCATACGGCTCTGCCGACACATGAGAGTATGGCATATTCTTTCGTGCTGCCGTCTGTGAGACCAACCGCGGTTTCCTCCCTAGGGATGATCCCGCGGCAGTTTCCCAATTCCACATGTAGGTTATGGTATTCATCACATTTTACGCACATTGCCTGGAAGATCTCTCCGGTGGTTATTCCACTCCGCAGAGCATCCAGGTTCGGCGGCGATGCAAAACTCCCTTCGGGGCTGTATGGCAGCATAAGTCATTCCCCCTTTTCACATCAGTTTACGGCGGTTAGGCGCCATGTATGACAGGAGGCAGCAATGGATATTCGTCTTCAGGATATTTTGGTTATGAAGAAAGCGCATCCATGCGGAGAAAAGCGCTGGCTGGTACTGCGTACCGGCGCAGATTTTCGCCTTCGGTGTATGGGCTGTGGCCATGAGATCATGGTTCCCAGACACAAGGCGGAGAAAAATATTCGCGACATAATTCGTCCCGATATTCCATCGACAGATTCAAACGGCAGCTGATAGGTTCAGCTGCCGTATTTTTTTATACTGCATATGATTTTCGAAATTTATGCCACAGGGATGCTGAATTTGCATATTCCATCGGACAAGTTTGCGACTAACTTCTTTCTCCGGAACAGGTATACTGTTTTCTGAAAGGACGGTGTCGTGATGACGGTATACATGGATTTCGTGATCATCCTAAATTTCTCGGTCGATTTGCTGCTCCTGCTTGGCACAAACCGTCTTTGCGGTTACCCGTCCGGAATCCCGCGGTGCTGCCTTTCATCCGCAGTCGGCAGCATCTATGCCGGTGTATGCATGCTGCAAGATTTTTCGTTCCTTGGAAATACATTATGGCGAATTGTGTTTCTGTTCTTAATGGCTGTGATTGCCTTCGGATGGAATCAAAGTGCACTGCGCAGGGGGGTGGTGTTTGTATTTCTAAGCATGGCGCTAGGCGGTATCGCCATGGGAATGAACCAAAACAGCTTCTTCTCGTTGATTTTGGCGGCATTGGGAGTAACAGTTATGTGCCTTGTGGGATTCTGTGGTAGAATTGGTGGTCAGCGATTTGCCTCTGTTGAACTGACTATAAAAGGCCAAAAGTACCGGCTGACAGCGCTGCGGGATACGGGCAACACTCTGAAAGATCCGGTGACCGGTCAGCAGGTCTTGATTGTGGGTGCAGATGTTGCACAGCGGATTATAGGCTTAACATCGCAGCAGCTGGCTGATCCGATCACAACAGCGGAATCGGGGTTAATATCCGGTCTTCGGCTGATCCCGTACCGTGCTGTTGGACAGCCCTGCGGGATGCTTTTGGCATATTGCTTCGATGAAGTAAAAATCGATGGGAAACAGGCAGGTAATCTGGTAGCATTTGCACCGGATCGGATCGGAAACGACGGAGCATATCAGGCGTTGACAGGAGGGGTATTGTGAAAATTGGCTTGATCAGAATACTGGAATGGTTTGGGCTTCTGTCCCAAAATGAAATCTACTACATAGGCGGCAGCGATGTGCTCCCGCCGCCGTTAAAAGGTCAGGATGAGCAGGAAGCTTTAGAAGGATTGGAAAGGGGAGACGAATCTGCAAAGCAGCTTCTGATCGAGCGGAATCTGCGTCTGGTTGTCTACATCGCGAGGCGATTTGAGAACACAGGAGTTAATCTGGAGGACTTGATTTCAATCGGAACAATCGGGTTGATTAAAGCCATTGGAACATACCGTCGGGACAAGAACATCAAGCTGGCAACCTATGCCTCGCGATGTATTGAAAATGAGATCTTGATGCACATCCGAAAAATTGCAAATCAAAAGGCAGAGATCTCATTGGATGAGCCTATCAACATGGATTATGACGGCAACGAGCTGTTGCTTTCGGACATTCTGGGCACAGATGAAGATATGATCCTGCGACCTCTGGAGGACGATGTGGACCTTTATGTGTTGCGCAAGGCTCTTTCGGAGCTGCCGCCGCGGGAACGGGAAATCGTCGGTATGCGATACGGACTGTACGGACATAAAGAATTGACGCAAAAGGAAGTGGCACAGAAGCTGGGCATCTCCCAATCCTATATCTCCAGATTGGAAAAAAGAATTATGCTTCGCCTGCGGAAGGAACTGATCCGACAAACCAGCTGTGCGTAATTAATGCTTGCATTCTTAGTATTGCTTTGTTATAATCGGTACGAAAATTTATCGATATCTTTTTGTATCGATTGAGCGAGGTATATAGATGGAGCACAAAGAAATTTCTAAGTCTGTTTTGAAGCGTTTGCCGGGATATCTGGCATATTTGAAAAGTGTACCGGACAATGCATCTCCGTATATTTCCGCGACCGCGCTTGCCAACGCCCTTGGCATGGGCGAGGTGCAGGTGCGAAAGGACCTGGCGATGGTTTCTGATGGAGGACGGCCAAAGATCGGCTACCAGCGCCTTGCCTTGATCGACGATATTGAGCAGTTTCTTGGCTACGACAACACCACCGATGCTGTTCTGATCGGCGCGGGCAAGTTGGGTCAAGCACTGCTTGGGTATGGCGGTTTTGAGGCATACGGATTGAACATTCTCGCTGCTTTTGATGCCAATCCCTGTGCAGCATCCTCAGACAGTGGACAGCCGATCCTGCATATTGACCAGCTGGAATCCTTCTGCCGTGTCAACAAGGTTTTGATGGGCATTATCACAGTACCTGCCGCTTATGCGCAAGAGGTTTGTGATATGCTGATCTCCTGCGGAATTAAGGCCATCTGGAATTTTGCCCCCACCCATTTGGAAGTTCCTTCAAACATTCTTGTTCAAAATGAGAACATGGCAACCTCCCTTGCTGTGCTTTCCATGCACCTGCAGGCCCAGATAAAAAAGAAGAAATAAGAAAAACCCCGACCCGATCGGTTCTTTCTTTTTTGTACATTTTAGGGCTTAAAGCTGTCTTTCAGGCTAACGCTCCGGTTGAATACCAGATGTCCCGGTGCGCAGTCTTTGCTGTCCGGGCAGAAGTAACCCAAACGCATGAACTGATAAGAAGCAGGCGCCTTGGCGTTTTCCAGACTCTTTTCCACCTTACAGCCGGTGAGAACCTCCAGAGAATTGGGATTCAGGCAGGCGAGGAAATCCTTTCCAGCGGCATCGGGATCGGGATCGTCAAACAAATTGCTGTACTGCCGGACCTCGGCATCTGCGCAGTTATCTGCGTCCACCCAGTGAATGGTAGCGCCCTTGACCTTCCGTCCGTCAGCAGGATCGCCGCCCCGGGAATCGGGGTCATAAGTGGCAAGGACCTCTACAACATTACCGTTTTCATCCTTAACGAAACCGGTGCACTGGATCAGATAAGCACCCTTCAGACGGCACTCAGGGCCCTCGGGATACAGCCGCTTATACTTGGGAATCGGCTCTGCCATGAAGTCATCTGCTTCGATCCAAAGATTCCGGGAGAAGGTGACTTCCCGGGTACCTGCATCGGGATCGTTGGGGTTATTCTCCACCTCAAAGACCTCCCGCTTGCCCTCGGGATAGTTGGTAATGGTCAGCTTGATGGGCTTCAGAACTGCCATGACCCGCTGGGCAGTTTCATTGAGGTCTTCACGGAGGCAGTATTCCAGGAAGGCATACTCAATGGTGTTGGGGCTCTTTGCCACGCCCACACGATCACAGAAATTACGGATGGACTTAGGGGTATAACCACGGCGGCGCAGACCACACAGGGTAGGCATCCGGGGATCGTCCCAGCCGGAAACATAGCCGTTTTCCACCAGCGCTCTCAGTTTGCGCTTACTGAGCACGATGTGATCGATACCCAGTCGGGCAAACTCGATCTGGCGGGGATGGTGGGGGACAGACACATTCTCCACGACCCAGTTGTACAGGGGGCGGTGGTTTTCGAACTCCAGAGAACACAGAGAATGGGTGATGCCCTCCAGCGCATCCTGAATGGGATGGGCAAAATCGTACATGGGGTAGATGCACCACTTGTCACCCTGACGGTGGTGATGCATATGGCGAATCCGGTAGATTACCGGGTCGCGCATATTGAAGTTGCCGGAGGCAAGATCGATCTTCGCACGAAGGGTATACTTGTTGTCCTCGAATTCGCCGGCGCGCATCCGGGCGAAGAGATCAAGACTTTCCTCGATGGGACGGTCACGCCAGGGGGAGGTGGCAGGGGTAGTGAGATCGCCGCGCATCTCCTTTGCCTGTTCGGGAGTCAGCTCGCAGACATAGGCAAGACCCTTCTTGATCAGTTCAACGGCATATTCGTAGTCCTTCTCGAAGTAGTCAGAGCCAAAGTAGAACCGGTCACCCCAGTCAAAGCCCAGCCAGTGGATATCCTCTTTGATGGCCTCCACGAACTCCACATCTTCCTTTGTGGGGTTGGTATCGTCCATACGGAGATTGCAAAGACCGCCAAACTTCTCGGCAGTGCCAAAATCAATGATCAGCGCCTTGCAGTGACCGATATGCAGATAACCGTTAGGCTCGGGCGGGAAGCGGGTATGAACCGTCTTTCCCTCATAACGGCCGCCGGGGGCAATGTCTTCTTCAATAAAAGCATGAATGAAATTCTTGCTTTCCATCATTTCTGCCATAATGAAATAACCTCTCTTCGGTAAATTTCCAATAATAGGTGATTATAACCGATTGCGCCCCTTTTTGCAACACCAAATCCGATTTTTGAACACATTCCAGTGGTAGAAAGCCCTGCAAATGTGAAAAAACAAAAAACAAAGGCCGAAATCCAAAAATTATGGTTGTCAATTTGCATAACTTATATTAAAATAGGTGGAGATATGGAAAGAAGGAGTGATTCATTTGCCTGAAGTTATGTATAAGCGTATCCTGCTGAAGATCAGCGGTGAGGCGCTGGCAGGAGATGCCCATAGAGGCCTTGATTTTACTGTGATCAATTCCGTCTGCGAGGTTATCAAGCAGTGCACGGAATTGGGCGTTCAGGTGGGTCTTGTGATCGGCGGCGGCAATTTCTGGCGGGGTGTGAAGGACGGTGCGGACAAGATGCAGCGCTCTCACGGCGATGCCATGGGCATGCTGGCAACGGTGATGAATTCCATCGCAATGGCAGATGCTCTTGAGAAGCACGGCGTAGATGCACGGGTACTTAGCGCCGTGGAAATGAATAAATTTGCGGAGTACTTTACCCGGGATACCGCTGACCGGTATCTGAACGAGGGTAAGGTCGTCATCTTTGCTGCCGGTACCGGCAATCCCTATTTCTCTACTGACACTGGCGCAGTGCTCCGGGGCGTGGAGATCGAGGCAGATGCGATCCTCATGGCAAAGAATGTGGATGGTATTTACTCTGCCGATCCCAACACCGACCCCACTGCGGTCAAGTTTGATACATTGACCTATGACGAAGTGCTTGCCCGCCATCTGAAGGCGACGGATACTACCGCCATGACTTTGGCAATGGACAATCATATGACTTTGATCTGCTTCGCGCTGAAGGATCCCTTGAACATTCTTCGCGTGGTGCAGGGTGAAAAAATCGGAACAACCGTTAAGGAGGACTAACAAATGAGCGTAGATTTTAAGGAATACGGCAGAAGAATGGAGAAGTCCCTGGAGCATCTGCACGAGGAATTCGGTGCTGTCCGCGCCGGCCGTGCCAATGCAAAGGTTCTTGACCGCATCAGTGTGGAATACTATGGCAGTGAGACACCCCTGAACGGCGTTGCTACTATTTCCTCTCCCGATGCGCGTACTCTGGTGGTGCAGCCTTGGGATACCTCTTTGCTGAAGGAGATCCAGAAGGCGATCCAGACCTCCGATCTGGGCATCAACCCCCAGAATGACGGCAAGGTGATCCGTCTTGTGTTCCCCCAGCTGACCGAGGAGCGCCGCAAGGATCTGACCAAACAGGTCAAGAAGTACGCGGAAGATGCCAAGGTCGCTATGCGCAACATCCGCCGCGATGGCATGGACTATGTCAAGAAGCTGAAGAAGAACTCTGAGATCACAGAGGACGATCAGAAGAAGGCGGAGAAGGACCTGCAGGATATGCTGGATAAGTATATCAAGAAGGTGGACGAGGCTACTGCAGCCAAGGAAAAAGAACTGATGGCAATCTAATGCCCATAATATCCATTGGGGGCGGAAACGCCCCCAATGATCTGTAAATGAGGTAACTATGTCTGTTTCAGAGCAATCTAATCATCTTTTCCCGCCGACACATATTGCGATCATTATGGACGGCAACGGACGGTGGGCAAAGAAGAGGGGACTTCCCCGGACTGCCGGCCATAAGGCCGGTGCGGAATCCTTCCGGCGAATTGCCAACTATTGCCGCACACTGGGTGTGAAATATCTGACGGTCTATGCCTTTTCCACGGAGAACTGGAAGCGCTCTCAGGAGGAGGTCTCCGGCATCATGAAGCTGCTGGGTGCCTATCTGAAGGAGGCCCTGCAGGATATGGAGAAGAATCATGTCCGTTTCCGCTTTTTTGGCGATCTAAGCCGTCTTTCTCCGGACCTGCAAAAGCTTTGTCTGGAAGCGCAGAACAGATCTTCTCTGTTTGAAGATGAGGTACAGGTGAATTTTTGCCTGAACTACGGCGGCAGAGATGAGATCGTCCGTGCAATCCGTGCTTTTGCCAGCGATGTTTCTTCCGGTGCAAGAAAGGCAGAGGATCTGACTGAGGACCTGTTTTCTTCCTATCTGGATTCTGCCGGTGTGCCGGACCCAGAGCTGGTGATCCGGCCCTCCGGTGAGATGCGCACCAGCAATTTCCTGCCGTGGCAGACTGTGTATTCCGAATTCGTATACATGGATGTGCTTTGGCCGGACTTTGGCCCTGCTGACCTGGATGCGGCGATTGCCGAGTTCCATCGGCGAAACCGTCGGTTTGGAGGTGCATAAGTATGAAAAAGAGAATCCTTACGGCAGTAGTGCTGGTGCCCTTATTGCTGGCAGTTCTGTTTGCCGCTCCGAAGATCCTGACCGCCATTATTTTCTCTGTACTGTGTGCGGTGGGTGCTTTTGAGATCCTTTTCAATACCAAACTGATCACCCATGTAAGAATGACCGTTTACTCTGTCCTGATTGCCGGTTATATTCCGATATGGTGCTTCTACGGTATGGATACCATTTGGGGATTGGCCGCAGTGTTTGTTTTCGTTGTACTGCTTTTTACGGAAACGATTCTATCCTATCCAACGATTGAATTTGAAAGCATCTCTGTCTGCTTGGCGGGTGGCTTGCTGATCCCGTATCTGCTTTCCAGCTTGGTGCGTATTATGATTTCACCTGTGGGCAGATATGTGATCTTAATTCCCTTTATTGTAGCATTTTTGTCAGATTCCGGTGCTTATTTCATCGGATGCCGCTTCGGCAGACATAAGCTCGCGCCGCTGATCAGCCCTAAAAAGAGCATCGAGGGCGTCTTTGGCGGTGTGGCTGCGGCAATTCTGGGTATGATGATCTACACACTGATCATGCAATTCGGTTTCAATTTCCAAGTCAACTATGGCTATGCACTGGTCTATGCCATTTTTGGCTCTATGATCGGTGTATTTGGTGACTTGTGTTTTTCTGTTATCAAGCGGCAGTCTGGGATCAAGGATTACGGCAATCTGTTCCCCGGTCATGGCGGTGTGCTGGATCGGTTTGATTCCATGATTCTGGTCAGTCCGCTGATCGAACTGCTGCTGATCATTCTTCCTGTGGTGGTGAAAGTATGATTTCCTGTGTCAGTATTTTAGGCTCTACCGGTTCTATCGGCAGGCAGAGTCTGGATATCGTGCGCCATCTTGGTATTCGCGTGTCCGCCCTGACTGCCGGTTCTAGTGTGGAGATGATGGCGCAGCAGTGCCGGGAATTTTGCCCCGAACTGGCTGTTATGGCTACCCAGGAGGCGGCGGAACGGCTCAGCGACGCAGTTTCCGATCTGGACATAAAAGTATCCTGGGGTGAGGAAGGGCTGATCGAGGCGGCCTCTATCCCTGCTGCCCAGTGTGT
>JAZNJN010000078.1:0-5776 GCA_045578025.1 Faecousia sp.
AGTAAGAACATTAGGATTATTATTGCAAATATGAAAACCGCTGGTTATCCAGCGGTTTTCGGTGTGCAGTAATTAAGACCACACGGCTTGGTGGGGGAGGACGGATTCGAACCATCGAAGCGATACGCAGCAGATTTACAGTCTGTCCCCTTTGGCCACTCGGGAACTCCCCCATATGAAATTACTGTTTGGCAACTTGCCCGTCTCTGCTTGGAGCCGGTAGACGGACTCGTTCAATCAAGGTGCGGCTCGGTCTAGCCCTCGCCGGCAACGCTCGTCCGCGTTGCATTTGATTGTTCGAGTCTGCTTTCTTTCCGTCTCTGCTTGGAGCCGGTAGACGGACTCGAACCCCCGACCTACTGATTACAAATCAGTTGCTCTACCAACTGAGCTATACCGGCGGCTCAAACAGAACACGCTTATTATAGCGATGTGCCACCCTTTTGTCAAGCCTTTTTTTCATTTTTCAAGAAAAAGGCACAGGGTGTTTGTCACCCTGTGCCAAATCTTCTTAAAGCTCGATTTCCAGCTTAGAAATCACGGCTGCACACCGGGGGCAAAGGCCCTCGGCATCTGCCTGTTCGGAGTGCATCCAGCACCGGGGACACTTCTCTCCCCGGGCCTCGGAGACACCGATGGTCAGGTCAGTGAGGTTGACACCACTACCTACCTCAGCACCCTCGGGAGCGGTCTCCCAAGCCACGCTGGACACGATGCAGATCTCCGCCAGGTTAAGACCCTCGCAAGCGGCCATCAGCTCGTCAGAGCCGGAAAGGCTCACATGGGCCTCCAGCGCCTTGCCGATCCGCTTGTCGGCACGGACCTTCTCCAGAATGCCGTTGACATCGGAGCGCAGCTTCATGACGGTGGCCCACTTGTCCATAGCGGCATCATCCAGCATATATCCGCCGAAGCCCTCGGGCATCTGGTTCAGCAGGATGTTCCGGGCATCGTCGCCCTCCTTGTGGGGCATTGCCTGCCAGATCTCGTCGCAGGTGAAGGCCAGAATGGGGGCAAACAGCTTTGCCATGGCATCCACGATGAGGAACAGGGCGGTCTGTGCGGAGCGGCGGCGATTGCCGGCGGCCTCCTCGCAGTACAGACGGTCCTTGATGATATCCAGATAGAAGCTGGACAGCTCCACAACGCAGAAGTCGTTGATGATGTGGGAAACCACATGGAACTCGTAATTGTTGTATGCCTTGCGGACGGACTTCACCAGTGCATCCAGCTTGGTCAGCGCCCACTTGTCCAGATCCTCCAGATTCTCGGCGGCCACCATATCCTTGTTGGGATCGAAGTCGGCAAGGTTGCCCAGGCAGTACCGGGCGGTGTTGCGGAACTTCAGGTAGTTCTGGGCGATCTGCTTGAAGATCTCCTTGGAGCACCGGACATCGGCGTGATAGTCAGAGGATGCGGCCCACAGTCTTACGATGTCTGCGCCGAAGTCCTTAATAAGATCAGCGGGATCGACGCCGTTGCCCAGACTCTTGTGCATGGCCCGGCCCTGGCCGTCCACGACCCAGCCGTGGGTCAGCACCTGCTTGAAGGGTGCGCCCTGGTCCAGTGCGCCGACGGAGGTCAGAAGGCTGGACTGGAACCAACCGCGGTACTGGTCGGCGCCCTCCAGATACACATCCGCAGGCCACAGCTCGGGGGTGCGGTGCATCAGGGAGGCGTAGTGGGTAGAACCGGAGTCGAACCAGCAGTCCAAGGTGTCAGTTTCCTTATCGAACTCCTTGCCGCCGCAGTGGGGGCAGGTGAAACCATCGGGAACCAATTCCATGGCATCCTTTTCAAACCAGATGTTGGAGCCATGCTCGTCAAACAGCGCGCTGATCTTGGCGATGGAATCGGGATTGGAAACGGGCTTTCCGCAGTCCTTGCAGTAGAATACGGGGATGGGCAGACCCCAACGGCGCTGACGGGAAATACACCAGTCGGCCCGCTCGCGGATCATGCTGATCATCCGGTCCTCGCCCCATGCGGGGAACCACTGGACATTTTCAATGGCCTTGACCGCCTGATCCTTAAAGGACTCCACAGAGCAGAACCACTGAGGTGTTGCCCGGAAGATAACGGGCTTCTTGCAGCGGTCATGGTGGGGGTAGGAGTGAACGATCTCCTCGGAGGCGAACAGCATGCCGCTCTCCTTCATATCGGCCAGGATGATGGGGTTAGACTCTTCAGTCTTCAAGCCGGCGTACTTCCCGGCATAATCGGTGTGGCGGCCGTAGCCGTCCACAGGCACCACCAGCTCCATGCCGTAACGCATGCAGGTCTGGTAGTCATCCGCACCGAAACCGGGAGCGGTGTGGACACAGCCCGTACCGGAATCCATGGTGACATACTCGGCGTTGACCAGGCGGGAAGTCTTGGGGAGGAAGGGATGCTGTGCCAGCATATTTTCAAAGAACTGACCGGGGTAGGTAGCCAGGATCTGATAGCTGGTATATCCGCCCATGCCCATGACCTTCTCACACAGAGCCTCAGCTACAATGAAGATCTCATCGCTGTAGTCAGGCTTGACTAACACATAGCTGTCCCGGGGATGCAGGCAAATTGCCATGTTGCCGGGCAGGGTCCAGGTGGTGGTGGTCCAAATGACGAAGAAGATTTTGCTCAAGTCAAAACCGGCCAGCTTACCCAAATCGTCCTTCATGGGGAACTTGACGTAGACTGAGGTACAGGGATCGTCCTTGTACTCGATGTCGGCTTCTGCCACGGCAGTGACGCAGAAGGGACACCAGGTAACGGGCTTTAAACCCTTGTAGATGTAGCCCTTGTCAAACATTCTGCCAAAGACCTTGACTTCCTGTGCTTCAAAGTGGTTATCCATGGTGCGATAAGGATGCTCCCAGTCGCCCACGACGCCCAGCCGCTTAAAGCCGCCCATCTGCTTCTGAATGAAGTCCTCGGCGAAGTCTTCGCAGGCCTTGCGGAACTCGGGAACGGACATGTCCTTGTTCAGTTTCTTTTTAGAAGTCTCGATAGCTCGCTCAATGGGCAGACCGTGGTTATCCCAGCCGGGGACATAGGGGGTGTAATAGCCCATCATGGCGTGACTGCGGATGATAAAGTCCTTCAGTGCCTTATTCAGCGCATGACCCATGTGGATATAGCCGTTGGAGAAGGGAGGGCCGTCATGCAGAACAAAAGGAGGAAGATCCTTGTTCTTCTCCAGCATGGCATTGTAAAGATCCAGCGCCTGCCACTGCTCCAGCATACCCGGCTCCCGGGCAGGCAGACCGGCCTTCATGGGAAAGTCGGTCTTGGGAGTGATGATTGTGTTTTTGTATTCCATTGGAATATGACCTCCATAGATAATCTCAAAATAAAAACGCCTTTGTCCCCTAAAATAAGAGACAAAGGCGATCTTCATACCTCTGCGGTACCACTCTTGTTCCGTTCAAAACGGCACTCGTGTTCGCGATATCGGGCGAAACCCGGCGCAGTCTAATTGCCTATTGGCGTTCAATGCGCTGCTCGGAGGGGATAAGGATGTCTCATTACCGCTGTCTCTCACCAAGTAACAGCTCTCTGAAGATAAGAGGGGAGATCCCCGTGTCCTCGTCAAAGCATCATAATATTTCGTTTAGCGCTGAGTGGGGTCGTAATTTCTGCCGAACTGCAGGTTAGCAAACTTGCCGGTGGTGTCGGAAACAGGATGCTTGGGCTCGACCTTGGGGGCGGGATCGTTGGTGGTGCCCACCAGCGCCTCCAGATTGGAGGAGATCTCGTCCGCTACGGCGTCGGTAGGATCTACCGGGGTTTCTGCATCCGCTTCGTTGTCGAAGTCATAAACAGCAGGCTTGTTAATGGGGCGGTTTGCACTCTTGATCCGGTCCAGAGCCTGCAGGCAGGAGCGGAGCTGCTCCTCCAGCTCGCCGATCTTCACGGCGGCAGCCTGACGGGCCTCTTCCACCCGGGCATCTTCCTGGGCAATGAGGGCATCGGCGTTCTTGGCATTTTCAGCAGCGGCAGCACCGGCATCGGTGAGCATCTGCTTGCACTTTTCTTCCGCTTCCTTGACCATCATATCGCAGGTCTTCTGGGCGTTGACGATGGCATCCTTCATGGAAGCCTCGTTTTTGCGGTATTCCTCCAGCTTGCCCACCAGAACCCGCATTTTGCTTTTCAGCAGGGCGTTTTCCTTGTACAGTGTAACATAGTCCTCAGTAAGAGGCTCCAGGAAAGCGTCCACTTCCTCCATATCGTAGCCGCCGAAGGGCTGCTTGCCGAAGGAGATCTGTTCGATTTGCTGCGGTGTAATCATATGCTATCCTTTCTTCGGGAGCTTACAGGTAGCTCTCGACCTCGCTCTGCAGATTTTCCAGGTCGCCTACCACGTCCATGTTGTGGGGGCAGAACAGATAAGTGGACTGCGCCACCTTCTTGACCTTGCCATCCAGAGCGTAAGCGCAGCCGGACAGGAAGTCCACCACCCGGCGGGCCATCGCCTTGTCCACATTCTCCATGTTGACGATGACGGCCTTCTTGCTGCGCAGATCGTCGGCTGCCTTGGAGGTATCGTTAAAGTTTGCGGGGTGGAACAGGACAACTTCCTGTTTGCCGGAAAGATTCACAACCTGACCGCTGAAGCCGGAGCTGACGGTGGAGGAAGGTGCGCTGTAAGTGGAATCCTCTTCTGCAGTAAGATTAAAAGCGGGGGTGCGGCGGGTCCGTGCGGGACGCTCCTCAACCTCTTCTTCGTAGGTATCTACGGTGTCTTCATCATACTCATCGTACTCGTCATCGGCGTAGGGCTGTGCAAATTTCTTGACATTATCCCAAAAACTCATTTTTGTTTCCTCCTGTATGTTCGCATCTTTTTATAGATGTGCTTTGACATAATTTCTCGGTCCGAAAATTGCGATACCCACACGGATCATGGTGCTTCCGCACTGGATGGCATCCGCAAAATCGCCGGACATTCCCATAGACAGAATGTCCATGGATACATTATCGCCTTTTTTTGCCGTTATGTCAACAGAAAGGTTGTACATTTCTTGAAAAAATTTGTTATTTCCACCCGGAATTTCGCAAATTGGGGGGATTGCCATCAAACCTTTGACCCGAATATTGGGGAATTCCGGCAATTTATTGACTACTTCCCGGATATCTTCCTTTTGGAAGCCACCCTTACTGGCTTCTTCGCCGATGTTGATCTCCAAAAGAATGTCCTGGACGATGCCCTGCTTGGCCGCTTCCTTATCGATGGCAGTAAGCAGACGGAGGGAGTCCACACTCTGGATGAGGCTGACTTTTCCCACCACCTGCTTGACCTTGTTGGTCTGCAGATGACCGATAAAATGGATCTCAGCGCCCTCGTAGGCGTTTTGCGCCAGCTTTTCTGTCAGCTCCTGCACCCGGTTTTCCCCGCAGACGGTGATGCCCGCGCGGATGGCCTCCCGTACTGCATCCGCATCGTTCATTTTAGTGGCGGCGCAGAGGGTGACGGATTCCGGATCTCTGTCGGCTGCGATGGCAGCAGAGCGGAGCTGGGTCTTGATAAACGCGACATTTTCGGTGATGGACATGGCGGGTACCTCTTTCTGTTTTTGGGATAGAGCGGTAAAGGATCGTTTAGCTTATCAAAGGCCCCCTTGTGTAAAGGGGGTGGTGCCCCGCGCAGCGGATTCAAATCCATCGCTTGCCAGTGGCAAGCGCACATTCACAAAACTGTCACGCGGACAGCGTGACTGGGGGATTGACAATCCCTCCGTCTCCGCCTTGCGGCGGAGCCACCTCCCTTTGCACAAGGGAGGCTCGCGCT
>JAZNJN010000079.1:0-6224 GCA_045578025.1 Faecousia sp.
GATCTCCTCTGCGGTGCAATTGTTGAGGAATGCATTCATATCCGTGTCATCGGTGATGGACACAGGATTTCCGGAAGGGTCGGTAACTGTCAGCGCGCCTTCTCCCAAAAACGGACCGGCAGTATAGGTGACCATGCAGGGTAGGGCATAGGCATCGTAAAATTCCTCCACCAGAGGATAACGGATACCTTGTTCGGTAATATAGTCACTGCTGAGGGGATTTCCCAGAGCGGATACTAAGAAGGTTTCCGGAACGGTGATGCTTAAGGACGGAGAAAGCAAATAGGAAAGATCAAAGCTGTCCTTTGTGACCTGCCAGGGAATGAATCCCTGCACACTTTCTCCCCGGCGCTCCATCTCCATGGTACCGATGACCTTTGCACCGCAGCGGATCACATAGACATGATGATCTTCGTCTGATTCGGAGGCCTTTTTCGCACAGGTGAGATTACCCTGCAGTGCGTCAAGGATCACTTGACGGCACTGATCTTCTGTCTGGACATTGTGATCGATGGTGGCGATCAGTTCATCACATCGGTCTGCCACATATTCGGCAGTCAGTTCTTCCATGTAGGCGTTCAGAGGAATGTGGGGTCGGGATTGCTCGTAAGCATCCATGTAATTCCAGAACCAGCGCAGACCAAAAACGGCGGCTACCAAAAATACAGTGGCATACAGCACCAGTGCCACGGGGAATACCCAGCGATGCTTCTTCGCGGGCTTAGCCATTTGCATTGCCTCCTTCCTTCAGCACCAAGAAGGTGGTGGGAACAGGGCGAATGCCCACGACGGAGGCACAGTTGTTGATGTAATCTCCCTGATACCACATCATGGAAGAAGAACCGCCGTCCAAATTACAGGCATTGACCGCACCGTAGGACAGGAAGATCTCCGTCATATCCTGATAAGTAGCGCCAAGACTGCTGACTTGCCGTCCGTCGATGACCAGCATCAAAATAGCGCCGTCAGAGCGCTGACCGATACCGGTGCGGGGATTGACACCGCTGGCATAACTGGGGGCGGGAGCACCATTGGATACCAGCACAGGACCGAAGCCCACACCGTACTGAATGTCCTTTTCCTTTGCCTGCTGGGCGGTGAATTTGCCCACATGCATGATATGGTTGCTGTCCAGTCCCACAAAGCCGGCGGCAGAACCGTACTGAGGATAGTAAACCTCACCACCGTAGATCACCATGGTGTCGGGAATGCTGCCGTTGCCCCGTCCGTCGGGGTCGTAGAAGCCGCCGGCGTTGATACCGGCAGCGGCGTCAAACTCATCTACCATCTCCGCAACAGTATAGCCACGGATGCCAAAGGAGTCTACCTTGCTTGCCATGATCACCCGGCTGGGGTCCAGGACCACCATCATATAGCCGGTAAAGCCTTCGCCCTTCACACTGTCCACGATAATGCCGTCACCATCTTCGTCCACCAGACCCCAGGCATCCGGCTTGGGAGAATCATCTTCTACGGAAGGGGGATTAGTGGGGATTACGATCAGAGAAGTGTCAGTATCTTCGTATTCTTCCACGCCGTCGCCTTGTTCAATAGCAGCGATCTCCTCCTCGGTGAAGAAGAGATTTGCCAAGAAGCCAACGGCGCTGGTTTCTCTTACTGACAGAACAAACAGATCCCGGGCGGTAGGGGAAGGTCCCTTTGCCAGTACGAACATGACACCGTACAATGCAATGGCGATCAAAAGCACAGTTTCCAACAGTATGCACAGGACTTTTCCCGTAATACGCAGTATGGTTTTGCCCACTTTAGAGCTTTTTTGGGATGGGGCAGCAGGGGTCGTTTCTTCCGCAGGGTCAGGCATCAGCTCCTGCGCTTCGGCAATGAGTACATCCAGTTCCTCATCGGTCAACGCCATAAGATCCCCTCCTTTCAAAATCTCCGTACAGTATAGCAAAAGAAAGGGGAAAAGTAAAGGAAAATAGAAAAAGCACGCGGTTTTTACCGCGTGCCGTATAAATATTACAGAAAACGGCGGATGTCCACCGTCAGCTTTTCTTCTAAGTTGATCAGCCGCTTGGTAATGTCTTTGGAGACTTCGTCTGCGGCTTTGTACTGATTGAGGTAACGGTTCAGGGATTTGACGCCCATGTTGCAGCCGTCGGTCATCAGGTCTGCAACGGTGCTGTCAGATTCATCCATGCCCAGTTTGACATTGGTCTTCATCCAGGACATTCCCTTGGCAATGAGGTTGGGGTCTTTTCCTTCGTCTTTGTATTTGCCCAGCAGTTCCTGAATTTCTATCTGCAGCTCCTCGTGTTCACTCTTGCACTTGTTCAGACACTGGTGGAAATCCTCATTTTCTACCCGATGGAGAACATCGTCAATAGATTCAATACCCATTTTGACTCCGGCATCGCACTCCCGCAGCAGTTTGATGGTATCCTGTTCGACCATAATCACAGCTCCTTTTGTTCAGATAAGCCTATTATGCCCGAAAAAACAAAAAATCGCCCCTTGGGGCAAAAAAGAAATGACCCTTGACTGCGGTGCGTTACCTTTCGTTGCAGTCAAGGGTCATTTCTGTTCACTCTTATTATCTAACATCATTGGTTAACCTCGCTTTCTACGGTTTCCCGTCACTTCCTGCTTGTTCGAAATCCGTTCTCTGCTACATTCTCTTCTTGATTCTCAATTACCTTGAGGCGGTTATTGTGCAGAAACATTTCCCTTTCAGGAAGCGGTTTTCTCGGCTCATTCCATTTTTGAGCCTTTGGATTTTACCTGTACATTGGTATCACCCTTTCTGACTATAATTTAGCACAAAGGAATAGAAAAAGCAATACGCAATATTGTACAAAATGCACGAATATATTTCGTACATACCGCAGAAATTGAATATCATACCCAAAGAATTGTTGACAGCAGCGGGGTGTATTTGATACAATAAATCTGTTGGGTCGGTCGTCGGGCCGGCTTATTTTGACCCTGTGCGTCAGCACAGGGTATTTGACTGCTCTAATAGCACCATTCTTGGGGCGTGTCCCATGGCAGGGATGATTCGCTCCATCAGATCCTGGGTTTTCAACCGCAGGGAAGAGGTGTTGATACAGGGGTGGCAGCCGATATATTCTCCTTTGAGGACATCCTCATCGATCAGTAGATGAACGCAATTTTCTTTGTCGTTCATTAATCCCAAGATACTTAGGGAGCCGGGCGTAATATCCAGATACTTTTCCATGTACTCCGGTGCGGCAAAGGACAGCCGGGAAGAGCCGATCTGCTTGGAAAGAACAGAGGTCTTGAAAGGCTTGTCCCCGGGCAGCAGAAGAAGATAGAATTCTGTATTCTGCCGGTTGCAAAGCAGCAGGTTTTTGCAGATTGTAGCTTCCAGCGCGGCATCAATAGCGGCGCAGGCTTCCATGGTCATAGCGGCGTCATGATCAATGCGCTGGTAAGATACTCCCAGCTTGTCCAGAAAATCATAGACCCGGACCTCTTTTTCAAGCCGACCGGTGCAGTCAGCGGGGCGTCCCTGCAGAAGTGTCATGTTACATACCTCATTTCTTTGTTCTTTTCATAAGATAGCACAAGTTCGGGAAAAAGGGAATGGGTTACCATTTATTTAGGAGTGTTTTTTGTGAATCCTGTTTTGCTTGGCAATATCATATCGCTGATTGGCTCTTTTATTATGATCGCCATCGGCTTATTAAAGAAAAAGAAACAAATTTTGCTTACCCAGTGTGCCATGTTTGGTGTTATGGGTATCGGACAGGCAATATTGGGCGGTTTTTCCGGCGTGGTGTCCAATATCGTAAGCATTCTGCGGAATCTGATCTGTGTCAAATGGGCATTTACGCTGCCTTTTAAGGTGGTATTCATTGTGATCCAGATCCTTTTGACTGCCGCGATCCGTCCGGTGGGCATCATTGGCTGGTTGCCCGCGATTGCTGCCTGCCTGTACACCTGGTTTTTGGATCTCAAAAATGAACAGCTGCTGAAGATCGTGATCATCATTACCCAGCTTTTCTGGATCTTGTATGATTTCTCCATCCAGAATTATACAGCGTTGGCCTTTGATGTATTTACGGTGATTTCCAACTGCATTGGAATTATTATGCTAAAGAAATAATTCTTAACTGCAAAAATTAGTGATTTTTCGGTCTTTTCTAAGCTGGAAAAGTATGATACAATATATGCCAACAGATAACAAACGGAGGTTTTTGTTTATGGATATGTTTGATGTGATCGTCATCGGCGGCGGTCCCGGCGGCTATCTGGCTGCAGAACGTGCTGCCCACGCAGGTCTGAGGACTCTGCTGTTTGAAAAGCGTTCTCTGGGTGGTGTTTGCCTGAATGAGGGCTGCGTTCCTTCCAAGGCGCTGCTGAATTCTGCCAAGACTTATGAGCATGCGCTCCATGCCGCAGATTACGGCGTGACCTGCGCAGATGTGAAGGTCAACCAGGAAGCGGTCATTGCCAGAAAAGCAAAGGTCGTCCGCACTCTGGTGTCCGGTGTCCGGGCAAAGATGAAGGGCGCCGGCGTTACCGTGGTGATGGAAGAGGCTATGATCGAAAGTAAAGATGCCGAGGGTATCACCGTTTCCGCGGCCGGCAAGACCTACAAGGGCAAGCATTTGATTATCGCCACCGGCTCTTCCAATGCTGTTCCGCCTCTGCCCGGCCTGAAGGAGAATCTGGGCGGCTTTGTGCTGACCAACCGGGAAGTACTGGAGCTCAAGGAGATCCCCGAGAAGTTCGTGGTCATCGGCGGCGGTGTCATCGGCCTGGAGATGGCCTGCTACTATAGCGCTGTGGGCTCTCAGGTCACTGTGATCGAGATGCTGGATCATATTGCCGGTCCTACTGACCGGGAGATCAGCACCATGCTTCAGAAGGAGCTGGAGAAGAAGGGCATCACCTTCCTGCTGGGACATAAGGTGCTGTCTGTGGAGTCCGGTGCAGTGGTCGCCGAGGATCCTAATGGCCAGAAAAAGTCCATTCCTGCCGATAAGGTGCTGCTGTCCATTGGCCGCCGCGCCAACTGTATGGGCATCGGTCTGGAGAATATCGGCGTGGAGTTTAATCGCGGTATCACTACCGACACCATGTGCCGCACCAATGTACCCAATGTCTACGCCATCGGCGATGTGAACGGCCATCATATGCTGGCCCACACCGCATACCGCGAGGCGGAAGTTGCAGTGAACACCATCATGGGCAAGGGCGACAATATGCGCTACCATGCCAACCCCTCTGTCATCTATACCCAGCCGGAGATCGCTTCCGTGGGTAAGACCGAGGAAGAGTGCAAGGAGAAGGGCATCGATTACGAGGTTGCCAAGCTCTCCATGCGTTATTCCGGCCGGTTTGTGGCGGAAAACGAGGGCGCAGACGGTCTGTGCAAGGTGATCGTGAACAAGAAGCGCCGCAACATTCTGGGTGTTCACCTCATCGGTGCATACTCCGGTGAGATCATCTGGGGCGCTGCGGAAATGATCGAAATGCAGATGCGTGTGCAGGATGCCCGGCAGATCATCTTCCCCCATCCCACTGTCAGCGAGATCATTCGCGAGACTCTTTGGGAGTTCAAGGATTAATAACCCCCCCCGGGGGCTGAGCCCCCGGGGGGTTGCTTATGTGAGGAAAACCAGAAATCCTCAATGAATTGACTTTGTGCCCATAGACTGATAGAATTATCCCAAAGAGGTGAGTGTTTTGCAGATTCAGAAACCGAAGACCATTGGGGATTGGTGGCGGCTTTACAGGCTGTATCTGTCCGCCTTTCCGGCAGTAGAACGAAAGCCCTTTTCTATGATCCTGCGGATGTGCCGAAAAGGGAAAACGGATATCTGGTGTGTCCGCTCCGGTGGAAAGTTTGCCGGACTTGCCATCACCATCAACGGTCCTGATATCATCCTGCTTGACTACTTTGCCATCCCCAAGCACCGCAGGGGAGAGGGAATCGGCACGAAAGCACTTTCTCTGCTCCGTAGTCATTACAGCGGGAAAGGCTTTTTTGTGGAGATCGAAACCACACTGAAAAAAACAGCCGAATTACCTATGCGGCTGCGGCGCAAGCAGTTTTATCTTGCAGCAGGCCTTCAGGAGCTATCTGTAACAGCAAAGCTTTTTGGGGTGGATATGGAGCTGTTAGGCTGTGATTGTAGCCTTGATTATAAAAGCTACAAGGCTTTCTATCGCGACAACTATAATCAGTGGGCAGCGGATCATATTGCGCCGGATAAGGACTGAATAGAAGAATC
>JAZNJN010000080.1:0-6099 GCA_045578025.1 Faecousia sp.
AGGTTATGACTCCTGTATTCGATGGCGCTCACGAATCTGATATCCGTGACTGCTTTGCAAAGGCTGAGGCGGAAAGAGCAAACTACAAGGACAAGGATACAGCGAAGATCGACTTCTCAAGAATTCCTATGAATCCCGACGCAAAGACTGTTGCCGCTGTCGACTGCCTGGTTCCCGGTGTCGGCGGGATCACCGGCGGCAGCCAGCGGGGGGACAACTACGAGATCCTGAAGGCTCGTATCGAAGAACTGGGTATGAACCCCGAGGACTATGGCTTCTACATGGATCTGCGCAAGTACGGCTCCTGCCGTCACGCCGGTTTCGGTCTGGGCTTTGAGCGCTGCGTCATGTATCTGACCGGTATGGCAAACATCCGGGACGTTCTCCCCTTCCCCAGAACTGTTGGCAACTGCGAACTGTAAAAATTTTAGCTCCGCCGAAATTTTCGGCGGAGCTAATTTTGTAATTTCTGACGGAATTTCTCACAGATAATTAGACCTCCTTCGCGCAGACTAAATTTTGAGGAGGGATCTGTGTGAAAAAACAGCTGAAGCGATTATGGCTGCTGGCAACATTTGTTTTTTGCCTGTATGGCTGTCACAAACAGGTGGATATGCAGCAATGCCGGGTCGTCACCGAGGTTACAGTGACCTATCTCAACGGGCCAATTCAGTGTCAGCGAAAGTATCTGGATTCTGAAAAAATGCAGCAGGTACTCAATTATCTGCGGACCGCAAATCCCTACGGCGTACCGGCAGAAGATCCGGAAAGTGCGGCCGGGAGCGACTTTTACATCGTTCTTTCTTATTCCGACGGCTGTCAAAAGTATTACCGCCAAAAAGCCAACCGATTCTTACGGGATACAGACGGCGTATGGAAAAAGCTGGACCCTTCCCGTGCAGAAAGGTTGGGTCAGATCATCGGGCAGATGGAAAGCGACGGATGAACTTCCTATGTTCCCTTTGCGGGTGACGAGGCTCGGTTGCATTTTCTCTTGCCAAAGCAAGAGAAAATTAAGGTTTCGCTCCGTCTAGCCGTCGCGAGCAACAGTCCCCCGGACTGTTGCATCTATATTATTCGAGCCATCGTCGCCGCGAGATAAAAAGAAAGCAGATGCTTTAGCATCTGCTTTCTTTTTATGGAGCGGGTGACGAGGCTCGAACTCGCTACCTCCACCTTGGCAAGGTGGCGCTCTACCGGATGAGCTACACCCGCGGAACAAGGCATATTATAACAGATTCTAAAAATTTGTCAACACCTTTTTCCGAAATATTGCATCAGTTTTTACGCACTAAAAAACCAGTTCCTTCAGTTGATCGGATAGGCAGAATAGTCCCATACATACCCATCCATTTCCTTGCCGGTCCACTCTTCGAAGTACCCCCGTTCCTTGCTGTAGAGCAGATCCACATGAAAATAATACCCCTCATCATAGACCACATTCCACGTCCAGGGCTCGCCCCATCGGGTGCCGCTGATGACTTCGCAGGTCAGTCCCGCCTCCCGGCACATGGCAGCATACACCGTGGCAAAGGCCCGGGCATCTCCTACGCCATGGCGCAGCAGACTGTACGCCGGTGTAATAGAGGTATTGAGGCGATAATCATAGCGCTCTGTTAAAAAAGAGTAGAGTTGGGAGAATTTCTCATAATCCCGGGCATCGCCACTGACATACAAAGCTGCAGAGGCAAAAACCGGACTCACTTCCTCCGCCATGTTGCGAAGCGCATCCCGGCTGTTTTGATAGCTGAATTTCAACTCAACTACTCGTTGGCTGCCAAACCTGGGATAGGTGTTTACGGTTACATCCGGACTTTCCATCACCAGGTGGGGATTATGAAACGCATAATCTTCCACTAGCTGCGCAAAGTCTGTTTCCTCATAACTTTCTACAAACAGTACCGCACCGGTGGCGCAGTTATTAAGCTGTCCGTAGATGACTTCTTTTGCGCCCTCCAGGTTTTCCACCTTACGGATCTTGCGGATCTCCGTCTGATCGTGGGTATAGGTAATATTCACCGCAACGGCATTTTGGCCGTTGTTAGTACCCAACTCCCAGCTGATGGTATCCACCGCGTAGGCAGCAATGGGATTATTTTGCGACACATTGTCCACCGCGTTTTTTATATCATCTTCGATCCTGTTTTGATCATAACGGGGAATATAAATAATACCGCTCTTCAGTCCGTTTTCCGTCAGATCCTCCAGCGCACTGATAAGGCCGGAATAATCCGATACCTGCACAGGTGCATGTCCTGTCTGACCGCCCTGGGCCTGATGGGGTGCTACAGAGACATATCTGCCATCAAAAAAAGATGCGCAGCCGCTGAGCAGCAAGCACGCCGCAAGACACAGCACAACAAAGCGTTTCATAACACCCCTCCTTTTTACAATGATTCTTTGGAATATCTTAAGAAGCCCTCGCCCAGAACCTGGTGGGCTTCCTGCACAACGATAAAGGCACTGGGATCGATCTCCACCACCAGCCGCTTCAGCTCCGCGATCTGCTGCTTTTTCACAACCGTCAGGATCACTTGCTTGGCCTTGTGGCTGTAAGAGCCTTCGCCGTGGAGGTAGGTGGCGCCTCTATCCAGATTTGTATTTATCACCCCGGCAACGGCCTCATACTCCTCGGAGATGATCAGCACCACCTTGGAATAGTCAAAGCGGTACACCACCGCATCGATGACCTGTCCCGTAACAAAAATCGCCACGCCGCTATACAGCGCACTGCCCATGTCCCAGAAGGCAAGACCGGTCAGCACCGCCACCGTCAGGTCAAAGATGATATTGATGGTACCGATGGGAATATGCTGATACTTAAGCTTCAGCATCCGAACGATAATATCCGAGCCGCCGGTGGATGCACCGGTAGAAAAGACCAGACCCAGACCCAGCCCGCACAGGACACCACCGTACAGCGCCGCCAGCAGCGGTTCTGTATTGGGATGGGGCAGCATCTGCAACAGATCCATGGCCACAGAGCTGGACGTGAGTCCCACAAGAGACCCCCAAAAGAATTTCTTTCCGATCCGCAGTCCGCCAATGGCAAAAAGGGGCAGATTCATCAGCATGGTCACCGTACCAACAGAACCAAATTTAAGAAGGTGGACAAGGATCAGTGCCAGACCGGAAATGCCACCGGCACTTAAGTCATTCGGCACCAGAAACAGGTCAAATCCCAGGGCAAATATCACACAGCCCAAGACGATCTTTCCAAACCACCAGATGCTCTTAAGTGTCTTCTTCATAAATTCCTCCGGATCAAAAATTAAACTTCGAAGCTGATCTGCTTTTCGGGAGAATCCTCTTCCTTAAGGATCGCCCCGGCAGAGGGCACCGTCCTCGTACGGTAGCGGCTTTGATTGACGATACCGCTTTCGCTCAGGCGCACCGCATGGGTCACCGCCGCCTTTTTCTTGATGGACATGACACCCACGCCCTGGGTATTGCGGGTAGTCTTGGGCAACAGCTGGGCGGTGGAGAAGATCACACAGCGGCCGTCGGTGGAATACACCGCCACCTGCTCGTCTGTGTTCATCGCCATAGCCGTCTTTAGGGGACTCTTATCGGAATATGCCGCGGTGAGCTTCTTGCGGTTGGTCTTGGTTTCATAGGCGGACATGGGCACCTTTGCCGCCTTGCCGTTTTCAAAGAAGAACAGGCAGAAGCCCTTGTAATCCCCCGGCAGCAGCACTTGCACCACGCTTTCACCGGCGTCAAAGCCCAGCTTCTGAGGCAAATAGTCGCCCAACAGGGATGCCTTGCCGTCCTCAAAATCAGAAAGCCGGGATTTGTAGCACTGGAACTGGTTGGTAAACACCAAGATTTCTGCCTTGTTGTTAGTCTCCACGGAGAAGGACAGGCTGTCGCCCTCCTTGAATTTCTGCTCACCGGACATCCGCAGGGACTGGGCGGTGATCTTCTTCAGATAGCCTTCCTTGGAAACGAACAAGGTCACGGGATAATCGGGGGTGTCATCCTCTTCCTCCTCCGGCTCAATCTGAGCGGCCTGGTAGATGATCTCCGTCTTTCTGGGCTGACCGAACTTATCGGACACCTGCTTCAGCTCGGAAATGATCACATTCTGGAGTTTCCGGTGGCTACCTAGGGTATCCTTCAGATCAGCGATCTCCTCTTCCAGAGCATCGATGGCCTTGGTCTGCTTGAGGATGTACTCTTTGTTGATGTTGCGCAGCTTGATCTCTGCCACGAAGTTTGCCTGGATCTCATCGATGCCAAAGCCGATCATCAAGTTGGGTACGACTTCGCTTTCCAGCTCCGTCTCCCGGATGATCCGGATGGCCTTATCGATATCCAGCAATATCCGCTCCAGACCCTTCAGCAGGTGGAGACGGTCTTCCTTCTTCTGGATCTGGTAGAAAATACGGCGCTTAACGCAGTCAGTACGCCATGCCGTCCACTCCTCCAGAATTTCACCGATACCCATGACTCTGGGCATGCCGGCAATCAGGATATTAAAGTTACAGGGGAAGCTGTCCTGCAAGGGAGTCAGACGGAAGAGCTTTTGCATCAGCTTTTCCGGCTCTACGCCCCGCTTTAAGTCGATGGTCAGCTTCAGACCGCCAAGATCCGTCTCGTCACGCATATCGTTGATCTCTTTGATCTTGCCGGACTTGATCAGCTCCGCCACCTTGTCCATAATCACTTCGCTGGTGGTGGAGTACGGTATCTCGTAGATCTCGATGAGGTTGCCCTCTTTCACATAGCGCCACTTTGCCCTCAGCTTAAAGCTGCCACGGCCGGTGGAATAGATCTCCCGGGTGGTGGCTTCGTCAAACAAAAGCTCTGCACCGGTAGAAAAGTCGGGACCTGGCAGGGTCTCCAAAATGTCATGCTCCGGATTCTTCATCAAGGCAATGGCAGTCTCGCAGACTTCCTTTAAGTTAAAGGAGCAGATATTGCTTGCCATACCGACAGCGATGCCCTGGTTGGCAGACACCAGCACATTGGGGAACGTGGTGGGGAGCAAGCTGGGCTCTTTCATGGTGGCGTCATAGTTATCCACCATGTCCACGGTATCGGAATCGATATCCTTAAACAGCTCCGCGCAGATGGGATCCAGCTTTGCCTCGGTATAACGGGCAGCGGCGTATGCCATATCCCGGGAGTAGACCTTACCGAAGTTACCCTTGGAATCCACAAAGGGGTGCAAAAGGGTCTCGTTGCCCCGGGCAAGACGCACCATGGTCTCATAGATGGCCGCATCGCGGTGGGGGTTTAATTTCATGGTCTGACCCACGATATTGGCAGACTTGGTCCTGCCGCCGGAGAGCAGACCCATCTTGTACATGGTGTACAGGAGCTTCCGGTGGGAAGGCTTAAAGCCGTCGATCTCCGGGATGGCCCGGGAAACGATGACCGACATGGCATAAGGCATATAGTTCAGCTCCAGAGTCTCGGAGATGGCCTGCTCGGTGGTAGAGCCCACCAGACCCATAATGCCGTCGGTATTGACTTTTTTCTTATTCTGTTCCGGTTCTTTCTTCTTTCGTGCCATGATGGACCTCTCTTAGGAGATATCTGCCAAGTCCAGATACTTGGCGCCGTTTTCCGCGATGAAATTCTTCCGCTCATTCAGCGCGTCGCCCAGCAGCACATCAAAATAATGGGCGGTGCGCTCTGCATCCTCGGGCATGACCTTGATCAGCCGGCGGGTCTCGGGATTCATGGTGGTCATCCACATCATCTCCGGATCGTTCTCACCAAGACCCTTGGAGCGCTGGATGGTGACCTTCTTCCCTTCCAGACCCTTGAGGATCTTCACCTTTTCCGGCTCGTTGTAGGCAAACCAGGTCTTATCCTTACAGGTGATTTCAAACAGGGGAGATTCCGCGATATACACATAGCCGTCCCGGATCAGCGTGGGACAGAGCCGGTAGAGCATAGTCAGAATCAGCGTGCGGATGTGGAAGCCGTCCTCGTCGGCATCGGTACAGATGACCACCTTGTTCCACCGGAGGTTATCGATATCAAAGGAGGAAAGCTCCTTGGCCTTTTTGCCCTGGACCTCCACGCCGCAGCCCAGGACTTTCATGAGGTCCGTGATAATGGGGCTGGCGAAGATCCGGGTGTAGT
>JAZNJN010000081.1:0-6869 GCA_045578025.1 Faecousia sp.
TGCCATTGTAACGGAAAATTGAAATACTGTCAACAAAATTAGGGGGATTTTTTCCTTGTCGGGACATATACTGTCAGGAAGGCCAAATGGAGAGGGGGCGCATGCCATGAATGAGACCCATAACAGCGAATATGATCTGGACGACTGGATCTTTCAGGATGAAGAGTATCAACCCAGTGAGCGTTAGGATGTCCGGGCGTTGCGCCCGGAATTTCTCTTTTAAGGAGTTTTTTTCGTTACCTACTTTACAGCCACACCGATTTCGGATATAATGTACCAAAGTATGCGAAAAAACAGGAAATGAGAGAACGATTCTATGAACATTGAATTTGACAGCTATAAGCAAAAACTGAATGATATAAAGCCTGCCCTCGATGGTCTGGCGGATTCTCTGAATTTGGAGGGCTTGCGCAACGAGCTGGAGCGCCTTCATGCCATGCAGGAAGCACCCGGTTTCTGGGATGATCCGGAAAAGAGCCAGAAAATCGTGGTAAAGACCCGCCATGCAGAAAACAAGATCGAGCGGTACCAGAAAATGGTTTCTACCTGGGAAGATCTTTTGGTGATTTGTGAAATGGCAGAGGAAGAGGACGACGATTCCATGCTGCAGGAGCTGAAGGATGGCTTTGCCGCACTGGCGACAGAAATGGAGGCTTGCCGTCTGGAAACCCTGCTCACCGGCAAGTACGACAAGAATAATGCCATGCTCAGCTTCCAGGCAGGTGCAGGCGGCACAGAGGCCCAGGACTGGTGCCAGATGCTGTACCGGATGTATACCCGCTGGGCAGAGCGCAGCGGCTTTACCTACAAGATTCTCGATTACCAGGAGGGCGATGAAGCGGGACTGAAGTCAGCCTCCATCATGATCGAGGGTGAGAATGCATATGGCTTCCTGAAGGGCGAGAGCGGTGTTCACCGCCTTGTTCGCGTTTCTCCCTTCGATGCCAATGCCCGCCGTCAGACCTCTTTCTCTGCCATCGAGGTTGTGCCGGATATTGAAGATGACAGCCAGGATGTTGAGATCCGCCCCGAGGACTACGAAATGCAGGTGTTCCGTTCCTCCGGCGCCGGCGGTCAGCACATCAACAAGACATCCTCCGCTGTCCGTTTGATCCATAAGGCCACGGGCATTGTGGTCGCCTGCCAGACAGAGCGCAGCCAGTTCCAGAATAAGGAGACCTGTCTTCGGATGCTCCGTTCCAAGCTGGTTGAGATCAAGGAGCGGGAGCACCTTGCTACCATTTCCGATATCAAGGGTGTCCAGCAGAAGATCGAGTGGGGCAGCCAGATCCGCAACTACGTCTTTATGCCCTACACACTGGTGAAGGATACCCGTACCGGATGCGAGACCTCCAATGTCAACGGTGTCATGGACGGTGCGCTGGATCCCTTTATCGAGGCGTATCTGAACTGCTTGGTTTCCGGCAACTGGGTGACGAAATAAAAGATAAAAAAGGATCGATTGATGCTTGCAATTTTAGAATTGCTGTGCTATAATATCCAAGATTTATGCAACAAACCCGCGGAGGGAGGTTAAAAAGATGGAAGTTTTTAAGATTATTGTAACTGTTTTCGAGGTGATCGCAAGTATTGCGATGATTCTTGTTGTTCTGTTCCAGTCCGGCAAGGAGGCTGGTCTGGGTGCGCTGACCGGCAATAACGAGACCTATCTGAGCAAGAGCAAGTATGGCAATCTGGATAAGATCCTGGCTTCTGCCACCAAGTGGATCGCTCTTGTATGGGTTCTGCTGACCCTGTCTCTGAGCCTGTTCTAATTTAAGACGCTGGATAACCACAGAGGCAACTCTGTGGTTATTTTTATAGACTTTTATGATGATTCGTGATAAGATGAGTAAAACAATTTAAGGAGTGAATACCATGACCGGTAAGAAGTTAGCAGGACTGGAGCCTGCGGCTGTATTTGGGTATTTTGAGGAGATATGCGCCATTCCCCATGGCTCCGGCAACACAAAGGCCATCAGCGACTATCTTGTTTCCTTTGCCAAGGAGCATGATATCCGCTACATTCAGGACGAACTCAACAATGTTCTGATGTTCCAGGAGGGTACTTGCGGCATGGAAAACCATGCCCCTGTTATTTTGCAGGGACATATGGACATGGTCTGCGAAAAGGACGAGGACTGCCCCATCGATATGGAAAGGGACGGTCTGGATGTGACCCATGACGGTCAGTACGTCTTTGCAAAGGGGACGACACTTGGGGCCGATAATGGCATTGCGGTAGCCTATATGCTGGCGCTGTTGGCGGATAAGACCATCCCCCATCCGCCTCTGGAGATGATCATCACCGTAGATGAGGAAACCGGTATGGATGGTGCTGCCGGTGTGGATCTTTCCATGATGAAGGGTAGAACTCTGGTGAATATAGATTCTGATGAAGAGGGAATTTTCACCGTTTCCTGTGCCGGCGGCGCTCGGGGAACGATTCATCTGCCTGTTGAGCGCCGTGTGGTCTACGGACCGTGTGTCAAGCTGACAGTGGAAGGTTTGCAGGGCGGCCATTCCGGCGTAGAGATCCACAAGAATCGTACCAATGCCAATAAGGTGATGGGTGAACTTCTGAGCCGCGTTCAGAAGCTGATGCCTTTCTGCATTACCAAGCTGCAGGGCGGCGCAAAAGATAATGCCATTACCAGATCCTGTAGCGTAAATCTGGTACTGTTGGGTATGCAGGCAGAGCGGATCAATGAGATCTGCGCTGAGTTGCAGAACGAGATCCGGACACAGTTCGAAGAGCCGGAGGCTACAATCAGCGGCGATAATTTGGATGCTCTGGGTGGCAATGCGCTGACTTCTGAATGTACTGCGAAAGTGATCGCACTTCTGAATTCCGCACCCAACGGTGTCCAATGCTGGAGTGAAGACATTGCCGGCCTGGTGCAGACCAGCTTGAATCTGGGTGTTGTCACGCTGGGCGAGGAGCTGACCCTTACCTTTGCGGTCCGCAGCTCCGTAAATCAGGAAAAGCGGGAGCTGCTTAGCAAACTGGAGGAGCTGGCGAAGTTCTATGGTGGCAGCTACAGCGAAATGGGCGATTATCCTGCTTGGGAGTATAAGAAAGATTCCCGCCTGCGAGATACCATGGTTGGCACCTATAAAGAGATGTTCGGAAAAGATCCGGAGGTGTTGGCGATCCACGCCGGTCTCGAGTGCGGACTCCTCAGCGAAAAACTGCCCGGTCTGGACTGTGTTTCCATCGGCCCGAATATGCACGATATTCACACCAGCCGGGAAAAGCTGGAGATCGAATCCACCCGACGCACCTGGGTGTTCCTGTTGGGAGTCCTGAAAAATCTGTAAAAAAATGACCTGCTTTTGCAGGTCATTTTTTATATATTAAACCTTTGACCCAGAGGATATCATCCTTATTCAGGATACCAATCAGAAACAGGGTACAAAAAAGAATGATTACATAGGCAAATGCTTGGACTACGGGCAAGGTTACAAAACCCGCGGCCCAGACCGCGGCGACAGCGGCAGCAAGTGTCAGAATTGGCGTGAAGATAGGGATGCGCTCCCCGGTGATTTTTAGAAGCCTACGGATGCTTAAGGCAAAATTGATTGCATGAGTGATGAAAAAGCTGATAAAGTAACCGAAAATTCCGTAATGGGGTAGGAGAATGTACAAAAATGCCACGTCCATCGTGTTTGTCAGAATGTTATAACATACGCTGGCTTTTTGCTGACCCAGTCCTTTAATCATGGCGTCGGTCACGGCATCGCAATACAGTAGAACAGCGAGAGGTGCAAACCATTTTAAATATTGACCGGCATCGGCGCTGTTATAAAGTGCATTACACATTTCCTTTGCGGTCAAAAACAGAACGCCTGCGCATACAGTACCGAAGAGCATGGCCACTCGCAGACTCTTCTGGACGAGGTGAGAGATCCGCTGCTTACTCCCTGCGGCATTGCAACGGGCAAGCTCTGGGATCAGCAGCTCTGTCAGTCCGAAGAGGATGGCAGCAGGGAACATCAGTACAGGGAACACCATGCCGCATACCGTGCCAAAAGCAGCCAGTGGCGTCAGTGACCCCGGATACAACGCAAGCCGCCGTGGCACCATGAGATTCTCCACAGTTGTGATCCCTGTGCGCAGATCGTCTGCCAGCGCCAGTGGAAGCGCGGTATTGGCTAGTCGTTTAGCGACCGGTATCCGCTTATCAGTCAAGGGTCGCTCCAGCAGGCGCAGGATGATCAAACTGACAAGTGTCAGGCAAGCGCCTGCTGCACTGCCCATGATGACCGCTTGACAGGATTTTTCCGGGTTGTGACCGGCCCAAAAGGAAAGCAGGAGCATGGTGCAAGCCATGCTGCAAAGCTGCTCTGCTACTTCCACAGCAGCCAGTGTACCGATACGTTTTGCCCCTGTGAAATACCCAACCATGACCCCGGTAAGACAGTTGACCGGCAGAAATACCGAGAAAAGTCGCACTGCTTCCATTGTGTCGGGATTCCTGATCCATTTGTCAGCGATAAAGGGTGCAAAGAGGTACACAGCGACCCCAATTGCAGCACTGCAGAGGATGCTGTAAAGGATACAGCCGGAGAGAACCCATGTGACATTTCCCCGGCGGTTTCTTCCCAGTTCTTCTGCTGTCAGATACATAGTTGCGGTGCGGATTCCTGCCATACCGGCGACCATGGCCATTGACCCTACACTTAGGACAAGCTGCAGAAGTCCGATGCCCTCCGCACCGATCCTGCCGGACAGATATACCTGAAAGGATGTGCCCACAATTCGTAGCAGCAGATTCACACCGGTGAGTAGGAGGGCACTGTAAAAGATTGGCTTGGTTTTGGACAAAATGAATCCCTCCTTGTCCATACCCTATGCATACAAGGAGGGATGTATGACTTTATGCCTTATTGACCACGGTACAGTGGATCGCAAGGGGACATTCTGCGCATTTGGGATTTCTTGCTGTGCAGATCTCTCTGCCGAACAGTACGATCCGGTGGCAGAAATCGGAGCTTTCTTCGGGAGGCAGAATTTTACGCAGCTGCTTTTCCACTTTCTCCGGTTCTTTTCCTTTGGACAGCCCCAACCGCTCGCAGATACGGATGCAGTGGGTATCACAGACCACGCTGCCGGGAACGGCGTACAGATCTCCCAAAAGCAAATTTGCGGTCTTTCTGCCTACTCCGGGAATGCGGAGCAGCTCCTCCATAGTACCGGGAACTTTGCCGCCGTAATCGGCAAGGAGCATCTGGCAGCCTAAAACGATATCCCGGGCTTTGTGTTTGTAAAAGCCGCAGGAGTGCACATGTTTCTCTACATCTTCAATATTAGCGCCGGCCATGGCTTCCAGAGTAGGGTACGCGGCAAACAGCGCCGGAGTGACCAGATTGACCCGTGCATCGGTACACTGGGCGGAGAGGCGGACGGCAATCATCAGCTCATAGTCTTTTTTATAATGCAAAGCACAGGGGGCATCGGGGTATCTGTGCTTTAAGCCTTCAATAATTTCAGCAACCTTCTTTTTCACGGTAACACCTCCGTGCAAATATTATATCACAGCTTTGTCGGAATGGAAAGTTTTTTGCACCAAATTTAGGTGTGATGGATAAAATGGCATAGACTTCATTAGGAGGGTCGGTATGGAGATGTATTTGGATCGGCTTGAGCCGGGGCTGCGGGCTGTGGTCACTCAGATCAAATCGCCGGAGCCCCTGCGCTGCCGTTTAAGGGATTTTGGACTGGTCACAGGTACGGAAATCCGTATCCGATATCGCAGCCCGGATGGCGGTGTGACGGCGCTGGAGCTAAGGGGAACAGTGATCGCACTTCGCACCTGTGAGTTAAAGAAAATCCGGGTGCGGCTGATATGAAAATGGTAGAATCACAAAAGATAACAGTGGCTTTAGCAGGGAATCCCAATGTAGGAAAAAGCACACTGTTTAACGCGCTGACGGGACTGCGCCAGCATACAGGAAACTGGCCGGGAAAAACGGTAGGTGTGGCGCAAGGCTACCTCTCCAAAGGAGATGTGGAATACACCTTTGTGGACTTGCCGGGTACATACACATTAAACGGCACCAGTGAGGATGAAAAGCTTGCCGGGGAATATATTCTATCCGGAAAAGCTGACTGCACCGTGGTGGTATGTGATGGGAGCAGTCTGGAGCGGTCACTGATTCTGGCATTGCAGATCTTAAACTGCACCGCGCCTGTGGTGATCTGTGTCAACTTGATGGATGAGGCAGAAAGAAACGGAATTTTCGTCGATGGGCAGGCGCTGTCAGAATCCTTAAATGCACCGGTGGTGCTCACAGCAGCGGGCAAAAAACAGGGAATCGGTGCGCTTCTGGAGCAAATACAAAAACTATCCGGAAGTCGCGAAGTGACCCAAAAACGATTTGAAGATCCCATCGCCGATGCGCAGCGTATTGCCGGGCTTTGTATCGCTTCCCAAACTGTGAAGGCACAGCATCTGCAGGAAAATCTGGATAAGCTGCTGACCAGTAAAAGTTTTGGGATACCGATTATGCTTTTGCTGCTCTTTTTCATTATCTGGCTTACGGTGTGGGGCGCAAACTACCCGTCGGAGCTTTTGGGAAGTATGCTGGATCGAGGTTGCCTACTGTTGCAACGATTGTTTGCAGGTGCACCCTGGTGGTTAACGGGGGTGCTTGTTGATGGCATGTACGCCACTTCTGCCCGCGTTATATCGGTAATGCTGCCGCCGATGGCGATCTTTTTCCCGCTGTTTACGATTTTGGAAGATGTAGGTTATCTGCCGAGGATGGCTTTTTTACTGGACGGAGGAATGCGCCGTTGCGGCGGCTGCGGGAAACAGGCGCTGACGCTTTGTATGGGGCTTGGATGCAATGCTGTTGGGGTTACC
>JAZNJN010000082.1:0-11531 GCA_045578025.1 Faecousia sp.
AGTGGACTGCTGCCGGGGCTCCGGCAGCTTGCCCAAGAGAAGAAAGAACAACCGCACAATGCGGGGATTAGCTTAAATCGCTATTAGAATTGGGTGTAATATCCAGAAGATGTGTACGAAGAATATCCGCACACAAAACAAGCATCTTCACACCTATGCAAAGAGCTGCAAACTCCTCAAGCGTAAGTGTCTTACGATCTAAAGAATCAGACATCCTTGGTCACCTCCGGAGCTGCGAGTGATTTCTTTTTGCGCTTTACTACACGGTAAACATCAGAAACAACCACAGCGAAAAATATAAGGCCGACAAATATGAACAAAGAAGCAATTCCAACAGTCAGACAACCAATCTCAGTAGAAACACGACACAGATCTAAAGCAGCATCCTCAGGGAGATAAGACGCACCATCAAAAATAACTGCCTGAAATGAAATGGATTCAAGACTTGCAGAGTAATGCGGCAAAACGAATTTCTCAAAAATCCAACCAAGCATACTCGGACACCTACCAAAATGTAAAGATTGATGGCGATCAATACGCCTATAACAATATTAAACAAGGTTAACCAAAAAGTCAAGAAAAAAGTTAACCTTGTTTTACCTGCGAACAAATTAATAAACAAACATCATAAAATCACATAAAAGGAGGTTAACCGAAATGGCTAAAAGAACATGCATGATAGGCATTAAAGTCACAGAAGATACAAGGGACAAAATCGAATACTTGGCTGGAAAAGACAAAAGACCGATCAGCAGCTATATCAACTTAATCCTGCAAAACTATCTAAGCCAAATTGACGATTTTAATAGCAATGAATGGAAAGATGATTTAGAAGAAGCCAGAAAGGAGGAAAAACAATAATACCAATGTTAATCGATGTAATAGGAGATATCCTATTCGACTGGTCAAGAGACGCGTTAATATCCAAGGCCATAGGAGCAGCAATTTACCTATACATTAAATTGTTTGTTATTCCATGGTTTTTAAATATTAAAGACAAAATAGTAATATAAGCGCATAGCACATAGAAAAGACCCCCATCAATAGCTTTCGCGGCATAAAACCAGTGTGCGCACTGGATTTATTCCACGGTCTATTGACAGGGGTTTTTCTATGCACTCCAAGATGGACAAGCAAAGCGACGGCGCGCTTTGCCGTTGCAAACTTTACATTTTGGAGGGGTAACCATGAGCAGAAAGAAAGAGATCCTAGCGGCCGGATACATCCGGGATATCCTTTTCGAGACAGTGGAGGATATGAAACAATACCTGGATAACCTAAAGCACCGAAAGCAGCTCCACAAGGTCTTGCAGACATATGAGCGGGAAGATCGCAGCGTGATCATCCGTATCCTACAGCAGTACAACAACACACCGTTAATTCAGCTTTACAATGACTAAAAGGGGAGGGGAAGATTATGGCTAACAAGAGCAATATCCGGAGCATCCGATTTACGGATGAGCTGTACGAGCTGATAGATCGCCAGAACGGGGACACTTTCACCCAGAAGCTGGAAAACCTGGTTACACGGTGTTTCTGGGAACTGCCTTCCAAAGAAAAGGAACTGAAGCAGATTCAAGAACAAATTGCCAGAGAGCGGGAAAATCTGAAAACTGTGCTGCGAGCAAAGGAAACCTTTACACGCAATCTAAACGCACTGGATTACTCCATGAAGAACCTGGCCCGAGAAGCCGAACGGTCATACAAAGCACTAGAGGGAATAGAGCCGTAACACAGAAGAAAAGAGCTGCAGCCAGGATCTGAACCGGCTGCAGCTTTGCTTTGTGTTACACGATGCAAAAACACATCGTCAAGATCTTGACAACATTTTTTGATCAAGCGTGTTACAATCGATTGTAACACGAAAGGAAACCAGGGCGCCGGCGATCGATCGGGGAATTGTGTTACATCATATCATGTAACACAAGTTCAAGATCCTGGAGCCGGCAGCTGAAATCTAACTGTGTTACAAAGCACCATGTAACACAAACTGAAGATCCTGGCGTCCGGATCTGCAGAAACTTTGTAATACAAATATCCCAGGGAAGTAGATCCCTGGGATTTATACTTGAAAATAATGAACGCAACAAAATAAAAATTTTGTTGCATTCGAGGTGAGGATATGGTATAATTAGGATAGATAATAGATTAGGAGGCGTTTTTATGCAGCGATATCATGATTGTCCCTTGGTTTTGCGGGATTTTCTGACTTATCATGAAACCATCAAAGGTCAGTCGCCCAGGACCATCAGCGAATACTATCTGGATCTTCGGATGTTCTTTCGTTTCATGAAACTAATGCGTAATGATATGCCCATTCACGCTCGCCTGGATGTCATTGATATTAAAGATGTTGATCTAAGTTTTATCCGCTCCATTACTACATCTGATATCTTTGACTTTCTTTCTTATCTGGCGAACGATCGTACGCCCAATCCAGACGCAGCTGCACCGGACTACGGTATTTCGCCCACTGCCCGGGCCAGAAAGCTCTCTGCGCTCAAATCCTTCTATAAGTATCTGACTGTGCGTACAAAGCAATTAACGGAGAATCCTGTGGCAGATCTGGAGTATCCCAAGCTGCGAAAAAGTCTTCCCAAGTACCTTACATTGGAACAATCTGCAGCGCTCTTAAAGGCCGTTTCCGGACCGAGTGAAAAACGGGATTATGCGATTCTGATGCTGTTTCTCAGCTGCGGAATCCGCCGCAGCGAGCTTGTAGGACTCAATTTGACAGATGTGTATGAAGACCGCATCCGTGTCGTCGGTAAGGGCAACAAAGAACGTTTCGTTTACTTTGGTACCCCCTGCCGGAAAGCCATTGACGCCTACTTGCCCGAACGCAACAAAAAAGTGCTTTCTGACAATCGGGCGCTGTTTGGATCCCGGGATAATAACCGGATCAGTGTGTCTGCAGTGCACCGGCTTATCAAGAAATATCTGCTGATGGCAGGTCTGGACGCGACCCAGTTTTCTGCCCACAAACTCCGTCATACTGCCGCTACCATGATGCTTTCCGGCGGTGTGGATGTGAAGACTGTTCAGGAAGTTCTAGGTCATGAAAATTTGAATACGACCCAGATCTATACCCATATTGAGAACACGGAATTAAAGATCGCAGCGGAGGCGAATCCCATTTCCAGACTGGATTTTTCGGAAAAAGAGTAACTCCCCTCTCCCCTTTTACATAGCCATTTCGATAGCTTCCCGGAGGTTTTTGACCCGATAAACGGTCAAACCTTCGGGAATTTCTAACTTTTCAGCACCGTTTTTCGGAATAATGCACTTTTTGAAACCCAATCTGGAAACTTCTGTCAATCTTTGGTTCATATTGGAAACGCTGCGGATCTCTCCGGTCAGTCCAACCTCACCGATGGCGACCAGATCATCTGCGATCACCGCATCCCGATAAGAAGATGCCACAGCCAGCACCACCGGTAGATCTGCTCCTGGTTCGTCCAGTCGCAGACCGCCGATCACATTAATATAGGCATCAAACATGCTGAGCTTCATACCGGCCCGCTTTTCGGCAACAGCCAAAAGCAACGCCGCGCGGTTGAAATCAAAGCCGTCAGACGTGCGTCTGGGTACATTAAAGCTTGTCTTGGACACCAGTGCCTGTACTTCCGCCAGAACAGGACGAGTACCTTCCATGACACAGGCAACACAAGTACCGGATGCGCCCTCAGGACGCCCCTCCAGAAGCATTTGAGAGGGGTTTGGGACTTCGATCAAGCCGCTGTCGCCCATTTCAAAAACACCGATCTCATTTGTAGAGCCAAAGCGGTTTTTGGCAGCCCGCAGCAACCGGTAGGAAGAGTTGGGATCACCCTCAAAATACAGCACGCAGTCCACCATATGTTCCAGCACTTTAGGTCCTGCAATATTGCCGTCTTTGTTAATGTGTCCGACAACAAATACAGTGATCCCCTGCTGCTTGCTCAGCTGCATCATGGTCATGGTGCAGTCCTTTACCTGAGAAACACTGCCGGGTGCAGATTCATTTTCTTCATTATAAAGGGTCTGGATGGAGTCAACGATCAAAATGTCCGGCTTTGTTTCATCCACCGCCTCAACGATATCAGACAGCCGGGTTTCAGACAGAATGAGAAGCTCCTGGGGTGTAACACCGAGCCGCTCTGCACGAAGCTTGATCTGCCGTTCGCTTTCCTCGCCGGAAATGTACAGCACCCGCCGCTCCTTGCATAGCTGATCGCAGATCTGCAGCAAAAGCGTGGATTTGCCGATACCGGGCGCACCGCCCACCAGTACCAGAGAGCCTGTCACAGCACCGCCTCCCAGCACACGGTCAAGTTCATCCATTCCCGTGTAAAAACGGCTCTCGTCGCCGCTGTCGACCTGAGAGATAGGTTGGGGTTTTCTCGTCGATGCAGTAACGGATTTGGCTTTTCCTGCAGGCGTTGGTTTTTCGATATGCTCCTGCATGGTGTTAAATGCACCGCAGCCGGGGCAACGCCCCATCCATTTGAGTGTTTCCGCGCCACAGTCTGTGCAGAAAAATACTGTTTTTGTCTTGGCCATCTTCCCTACCCCATTTCTCTTTTTCTACATTATATCAATCATTTGTTTGCGGGTCAAGAGTCCAGAAAATCGCTGAGGACAGATGCAAAGACGCAGCACAATTTCTTTTGATACTCTTCGTTTCGAATTTTCGCTTCCTCCTGCGGGTTGGATAGAAAGCCGCACTCGATTAAGATCCCCGTGCATTCGATATGCTCCATTAAATAGACACCCTTCGCTTGCTTGCTTTTACGGTTACTGCCGGTATTTACCGCAGATGTCAATGCAGTCTGCATATTGCTAGCCAATTCCCTACTCTGCTCTGTTGGTGGATAGAATACTTGTGCTCCGCTGTACCGGCTGTCGGAGAAGGTGTTTTGGTGGATGCTGATGAGAACGGCATTCTCTGTTTCATTACAGATGCGTACCCGTTCCTTAAGATCAGAGACCTTTTGCGACGCAATGGTATTTCCCTGTGTATATATGGAGGTATCCGTCGTGCGGATCATAACAGTTTCGTATCCCAGAAAGTGCATGAGATCGTTCAATCGGAGCGCGATCTCCAGATTTAATGTGCTTTCCAGCACGCCGGTACAGGAGGTTGCACCACCGTCTATTCCACCGTGACCGGCATCAATGATGATCGTGTGTTCTCTTTCGATGGGGCTGTTTTCCCTGATCGCAGTGACTGCGTAGCTGCCGCCCTGAGCGATGCCAATAAACAGAATTCCTACCAGAAGATAAAATGGCAGCAGTGCAATGAAATAACCTCTTTTCATGTAAAACACCTCAATCATCCTTATGCGCTGCGGGCAAGCCGCATGAACAATTAGGCATAATCCGGCGTAGAATGACCTGGAACGACAGTTCCGACCAAATTTGATTGGAGGAATGACATTGGATCCGAAGAAAAATACAAAACCTCACGGAGAGGGTCGTTTGCCGGCAATGGCACCCCTGGCAAATCCCTATGTCCCTTTCCAGTTAGAGAATCCGCCTAAGTACGAGGCGCGCAAAGGAATCATTCGCGGTACACTGTTCCCGGGTCTCGACCTTCCCTTCATGGGGATGATAAATCAGAAAGAGCTGCCGGTTATGCCCAAGACCGAATTGCAGGTCCTGGGCTTTGCTGTGCAGGAGCTGGCGCTGTATCTTGACACCCACCCGGACGACAAGGAAGCTTTGGAGCTTTACAGGACCTACCAGCGCATGCTCCACAAGGGGAATATGGAATTCGGGGATAAATGCGGACCGCTGACCCATGCCATGCCGGTGGACGATAAGACCTACACCTGGCTCAACGATCCGTGGCCATGGGAATACGCGGCAAATAAGGAGGGTTAAGCGATGTTTATTTATAATAAGAAACTGCAGTATCCCGTAAAGGTTGCCTGTCCGAATCCCCGCTTGGCATCGGTGATCATCAGCCAGTACGGCGGGCCGGACGGTGAGTTGGGCGCATCGCTGCGTTATCTGTCCCAGCGTTATTCTATGCCTTTCGATGAACCGAAGGGCACAGCTTAGAAACGGTTTGACAAATCAGGCTTTTAGTGGTACGATTCATCTGTTATTTGCAAAAATACAGAGGAACAGATTATGCAGATCATTGACTTTCATACCCATATTTATCCCGATGCCATTGCTCACAAGGCAGCGCAAAGCATTCGGGACTTTTATCATATTGGTGACGTGGAGCTGGACGGTACGACCCAGCAGCTATTTGAGTGCGGTAACGCCGCAGGCATTGACCGGTTTGTGATCCTGCCGGTAGGACTGAAACCTGACCATGTCGGTCATATCAATGACTTTATTGTAGAGCAAACAAAGCTTCATCCGGAGTTTACCGGCTTTGGCACTGTTCACGCGGCAATGCCGGATTTGACGGAAGAAACCGAACGCATCATGAAAATGGGCCTGCGGGGCATTAAGATGCACCCGGATTCCCAGCAGTTCGCCATCGACGATCCTCGCCTCTTCCCTGCCTATGAGTTGCTGCAGGACCGGCTCCCCGTGATCTTCCACACGGGAGATACCCGGTATGACTACTCCCATCCCGAGAGAGTGCGCCGGCTTTTGGAGCAGTTTCCCCGGCTGGAAGTAATCGCTGCCCACTTTGGCGGTTATTCCATGTATGATACGGCCTATTCCCTGCTCAAGGACAAGCAGTGTTTCTTCGATGTTTCCAGTTCCACGATGTTTATGGAGGAAGGTATGCCGGAGCAATACATCCGGAAATACGGCGCAGATCGGTTTGTCTTCGGTACGGATTTCCCTCTTTGGGACCCGAGGATCGAAGTAAAGAAATTCCTGGAACTCAAGCTAACGCCGGATGAGATAGAGAGAATCGCCTACAAAACTGCCCTGCATATCCTCAAAGAAGATTAAAAAAACTCCTGCACTTTCCGTGCAGGAGTTTTTTGTACGATTTAGCCGTAGATAAGGGACTCGGCATAACGAGTGGCGATGACGCCCTCGGGCTCGCCGGTCTTCTTGGACTCGGAGAGGATATGCTCGATGGAGTTGTAGATGTTGTCGACCTTAGCCAGAACAGCGTCCTTGTTGTAGGGGCCGTCCACCTCAGCTGCAGCATTGATAACACCGCCGCCGTTGATGACGAAGTCAGGTGCATAGTAGATGCCGCGAGCCTTCAGCGCCAGACCGGAAGCATCGTCCAGGATCTGGTTGTTGGCGCCGCCGGCGACTGCCTTACAGTTCAGCATGGGAATGGTGTTGGGGTTCAGGATGGCACCCATGGCGTTGGGAGAGAAGATATCGCACTCCTGAGCATAGATCTGCTCGGTGGGAACGATGATGGCACCGAACTCGTCAGCGGCCTTCTCAGCCATAGCCTTGTTGGAGCGGTTGGCAACGATCAGCTTGGCGCCGGACTCATTCAGCAGACGGCACAGATCATAGCCGACCTTGCCCAGACCCTGCACAGCAATGGTCAGACCCTCCAGGGAATCAGCGCCCAGAGCGACCTTTGCGGTAGCCTTGATACCCTGCCAGACACCGCGGGCGGTGAAGGGAGAAGGATCGCCACTGTTCTGGGGCAGACCGCAGATGTGATTGGTCTTGCGCAGCATGACCAGTGCATCGTCGCAGGTGGTGTTCACGTCCTCAGCGGTGATGTAGTCGCCACCCAGATTGTTGACAGCCTCGCCAAATGCCTCGAACATAGCCTCGGTCTTCTGAGAGGGATCAGCGATGATAACGCCCTTGCCGCCGCCGTGGGGCAGACCGGCAACTGCGTTCTTGTGGGACATGCCCCGGGACAGCCGGAGCACATCAAACAGCGCATCGTCGTAAGAAGCATAAGGGAACAGACGGCAACCGCCGATAGCGGGGCCCAGATTGGTGTTGTGTACGGCGATGATTGCCTTCAGGCCGGCCTTCTCGTTGTTGATGAACAGGACCTTTTCGTGGCGGTAGTTGCTCATTTCTGTCATTGCGTTCATAATATTACCTCCAAATTAAAATCAAAATATTAATGCGGTATGTGTATCAGATACCGTAGTTACTGCCCAGGCTCAGAGCCTGCATATTCAGCTCCACCAGTGCGGCCTTCTTGGGCGGCACCAGCTTGCTGACGACGGCATCCACACCGTCAAGGGAAAGCTCCGGATGATTTTTCAGCAGATGGCCCACAATGATCATGTTTGCCAGAGTGCCGATATCATTGTCCTTTGCCATCTGGGTGGCGGGAATGTAGAACACCTCAACATCGGTGCGTTCTACCTTCACGCCGATCAAAGTGGAATCCACATAGATCTGTCCGCCGGGGACAACAGAATTGACATACTTCTGAAGGGACGGAAGGTTCATGGCGATGAGCACATCGGCATTGGTAACGATGGGATTGCCGATGGGGTCGTCGGAAAGAATCACATTGCAGTTTGCGGTACCGCCCCGCATCTCCGGGCCGTAGGATGGAAGCCAGGAGACCTGCTTCTCCTCCATCAGTCCCTTATAAGCCAGGAACTTGCCTGCGAACAGGATGCCCTGTCCGCCGAAACCTGCGATCAGAATTTGAGTCGTTTTCATTTCCCATCCTCCTTCGCAGCAGTTCTGTCCTTATAAACGCCGATGGGATAGTAAGGCAGCATATCGGTCTCCACCCACTTCAGTGCCTGCTGAGGTGTCATGCCCCAGTTGGTAGGACAGGCAGATACCACTTCCACAAGGGAGAAGCCCTTCCCTTCTATCTGATTTTGGAATGCCTTCTTGATCGCTTTCTTGGCGTTTAGAACGTTCTTCACGTTGTTGACAGCGACGCGAGTGATATATTCGGGGCCTTCCAGAGTGGAAAGCATCTCGCAGACCCGGATGGGCCAACCGCAGTGGTTGACATCACGGCCGTAAGGGCTGGTCTGGGTCACCTGTCCGGGCAGCGAGGTGGGTGCCATCTGACCGCCGGTCATGCCGTAAATGGCGTTGTTGACGAAGATGACGGTGATGTTCTCGTTTCTTGCTGCTGCATGGACTGTCTCTGCCATACCGATGGAGGCAAGGTCGCCGTCACCCTGATAGGTAAACACGATGTTATCCGGGAGGCTGCGCTTGATGCCGGTGGCGGTGGCGGGAGCGCGGCCGTGGGCAGCCTCGATCATATCGCAGGCGAAGTAATCATATGCCATAACGGCGCAGCCAACGGGGGCGACACCAACGGTCTTGCCTTCGATGCCAAGTTCATCAATGGCTTCGGCAACCAGACGGTGGATGATACCGTGGGGGCAGCCGGGACAGTAGTGGAAAGGCAAATCTGTCAGTGCATGGGGCTTATCAAATACAACTGCCATTTCAGAACACTCCTTTCTGCGCCTTGCGGATGGATTCCAGCACCTCATCGGGGCTGGGGATCATGCCGCCAACGCGGTTACAAAGGCCTACCGGCTTTTTGCACTGGGAATACAGGCGGATATCTTCGATCATCTGTCCCATGTTCAGCTCCACGCTGATAAAGCCCTTGACCTTGTCAGCAGCGGCTTCGATGGCCTTTTTGGGGAAGGGCCACAATGTGATGGGACGGATCAGACCCACCTTGATGCCCTCTTTACGGGCGGCAACGATGGCGTTCTTTGCCACGCGGGAAGCGATACCGAAGGCAACAACACAGATCTCTGCGTCCTCCATCATGTACTCTTCCCACATTGCCTCGTTCTCCTCAACCTGCTTGTAGCGCTCGTACCGCTGGAAGTTCTTGACCTCCAGCTCGTCGGGCTTCAGGTAAAGGGAGTTGACAATGTTGTGCTTTCTTTCGCACTTGGTGCCGGTGAGCGCCCAAGGCTTTTCGTATTCTTCGATCTCCGCATCCTCAAAGGAAATGGGCTCCATCATCTGGCCGATGGTACCGTCAGCGAGAATCATGGAGGTCATTAAGTACTTATCCGCCAGATTAAAGCCCTTGATGGTAAGGCTGGCCATTTCCTGCACGGAGGCAGGCGCCAGAACTATCATGCGGAAATCGCCGTGTCCGCCGCCCTTGGTAGCCTGGAAATAATCGGACTGAGAAGGCTGGATGCCGCCAAGACCGGGGCCGCCTCTCTGGACATTGACCACCAGTGCGGGCACATCAGAACCTGCGATATAGCTGAGACCCTCTGCCTTCAGGGAGATTCCGGGGCTAGAGGAGGAAGTCATCACACGGACACCTGCTGCGGCAGCGCCGTAGACCATGTTAATGGATGCAATCTCACTTTCCGCCTGGAGGAAAACACCGCCGATCTTAGGCATTTTCTTTGCCATATAAGCAGCGATCTCCGTCTGGGGAGTGATGGGATAACCAAAGTAATGACGGCAGCCGGCGCGGATCGCAGCTTCTGCGATCGCCTCGTTGCCTTTCATGAGTACTCGTTCAGCCATGCTTTTGCCTCCTTATTTCTCTACTTTGATGATGCAGTCCGGACACATAGTCGCGCAGAACGCACAGCCGATGCACTTTTCCGGATCGGTCAATTCAACAGGCGAATATCCTTTTGCATTGATCTTGTCGGTAGCGATTTTCAGTAGTCCCTTTGTGCAGGCGTTGACACACAGGCCGCAACCCTTGCACAGGTCGGTTTTGAATGTTAGTTTCGCCATAATGTTGATTCCTCCTTGGATATTATCCCCACAGAGGTCGGTGACCGGTCCTCTGTTCTGGTAAGTCAAAATACTTTTCCTGCAGCCGCAGGGGCAGAACATTCTGAATTTTCTGGGAAACGGACTCTGAAAGATCCTGCTTTACCGTATGCAGGAATACGGGCAGAGCGCTGATAGAGGACAGTTCCTCGATAAACGGTAAGGATGCAAGTACGGTTTCCCCCGTTGTTTCGTTTCCCAGATTGGAATTGTTCACAATGTCGGTAAACTTTAGAGAACAGGCTGCCTCGATCTCCCGCATGACTTCCAGCGCATCTTCCGGTGTGCGGGTCAGCGGACGGTAGCAGTTGGCTACAAAAATCATTCGGTAGTTGTCTTCATCCACAATGGCGGGTGTATATCGGCCCAGCGCGTAAGCGCCTCGGTCATCGCCGCCAATGTCCATGATGCCGTAGCTGTCTTTATCGGTGATCAGCCGGTACGCCTCCGCAGGCAGCGCGGGAAGATCCACATTGGTGTTGGCAAACTGAGGCTGGATCAGATGCACACCTGCTTCAGCCAGCTCCTTTTTGCTGTCTGCGGTGCGGAAGTAGGGATTGACGATGTCCAGATCCGCAATACAGGTCTTTTTTCCCTCGGCTGCCAAGGTCACGGCATAGTTGACGGCAATGTTGGTCTTGCCGCTGCCGTAATGCCCGGCAAACAGGGTCAGTCGTTTATGTTCCATGATCACAGCTTCTTTCGGATGATCTTGCCGCTGGTAGTCTTGGGAAGGCTTTCCCGGAACTCCACGATCCGGGGGTATTTATAAGGTGCGGTCCGGGACTTGACATAGTCCTGGATCTGCTTTTTCAGCTCGTCGGTTCCCACAAAATCCTTGACCAGCACGATAGAAGCCTTGACCTCCTGTCCCCGGATCTCGTCGGGAG
>JAZNJN010000083.1:0-2861 GCA_045578025.1 Faecousia sp.
TTATTTTGCCGCCACCGGCTCTTTCATCCGGAAAGATAGTCCCTTGGGATAGAAAAACCGGATCTTTTCCTTCGCCACGGACATCTGCACCTCTTTCGCTGTACGCGTCTCGCCGTCCAGATTGACGGGGGTGGGCTTGTCGCAGATGATCCTGATGGAATCGGTTCTCAAGTGGCGCACGATGCTGCCCAGCTCCTTATATCTACCGGACTTATACTTGCCGATGATGCCGGGAACCTGCAAAAGCGACACCTTGTTCACCAACAGCACATCCAGAAGTCCGTCGGTGGGGTCAGCCTCCGGCACGGGGTTGAAGCCGCCGCCGTAGAATCTGCCGTTGCAGACGCAGACGAAGGTCTGCTCCGCGTCCACCCGCTCGCCGTTTACCTCCACTATGTAATGCTCCGCAATGCCCCGGAACAGATTGATCACCGTGGACACCGCATAGGCACGGAAGCCGTGAAGCAGGGGCAGGCGCTTATAGTGGGCAACATCGGTAGCGATCCGGGCATCTAAGCCAACGGAGCAGATATTCAACGCGATATCGTCATTGCAGCGGATGAGATCAAAGGTGGTCTCCTCCGCATCCAGCAGCCGCTCCAAGTCAAAAAACGCCTTGGGATCATCGAAGATCTTCACAAAATCGTTGCCGCTGCCGCAGGAAAAGGCAGTAACTGCCGCGTTATCGTACCCGGCAGCGCCCTGCACCACTTCATTCAGCGTGCCGTCGCCGCCGCAGGCGTAGATGCGCACTTCCTTGCCGGACTGGGCAGCCTCCCGTGCCAGATTGCAGCACTCGCCGGGTGCATGGGACACCGCAATGAGGCACTTTAAGTCCCGGGCGGCGCAGGCCTCCCGGATGCGCTTGGAATATTCCTCCGTGCGGTCATGACTGCCCGCCGCGGGATTGATAATGAAAAAGTGGGTCATGGTTTTTTACCCTTTCGCTGGCTGTCGGTAAACATATAGTAATCGCACTTGATCTTGCCGTTGTAAAATTTCCGCTTTTTGTCCGCCCGCTTGCCGAAATAATGCTCAAATTCCGGCTCGGAGGTAATGACAAACTTCTTCCAGTCGTTGGCAAATTTCAGATGCCGTCCAAAGGCGCTGTACAGCCGCTGGGCACTCTGCTGCTCCATCATCCGCTCGCCGTAGGGGGGATTGCAGACGATGATGCCGGAATCTGAGGGCAGGCTCATCTTGGTGGCATCGCCATCCTTGAAGGTAACAATGTCGCTGACGCCTGCCTTTCTGGCATTGGCAAAGGACAGCGATACGCAGGCGGGGTCGGAATCAGAGCCGACAATGCGGTAGTTGCCGCTGAACTCCTTGTCTCTTGCTTCCTCCTTCGCCTGTGTCCACACCTCTTTCGGCAGCCAGGGGAATTCCTCAGCAGCGAAATGGCGGTTCAGGCCGGGAGCGCGATTTTTGGCGATTAGCGCCGCCTCGATGGGAATGGTGCCGCTGCCGCAGAAAGGATCCCAGAAATATTCTCTGCCCCGGTAACGGGCCAGCTGGATCATGCCTGCAGCCAAGGTTTCATGGAGGGGCGCATCGTTGCCCACTGCCCGGTAGCCCCGCTTGTGCAGGCCCTGTCCGGAGGTGTCCAGAGAGAGGGTCACCTTGTCATTCAGAATGGTAAAGTGGAGCTGGAACTTGATGCCGGTCTCCGGCAGCCAGCTGACGCCATACTTTTCTCCCAGCCGCTTAGAGGCTGCCTTTTTGATGATGGCCTGGCAGTCAGAAACGCTCATCAGCTGGCTGTTTAAGCAGTGTCCCTTGACGGGAAACTGGCCGTCTTTGGGGATAAACCGCTCCAGTTCCGCATGATACACGCCCTGGAACAGCTCCTCAAAGCTTTTCGCCTCAAACTGGGCCAGCACGATCATGATCCGCTCGCCGGTGCGTAAGGTTACATTGGCCTTTGCCAGCGCGTTTTCGTCACCGGTAAAGAGAACACGGCGGTCCTCCACCCGGACATTTTCCATTCCCAGCCGGCGCAGCTCGTCACCGGCAATGCCCTCCAGACCGAACAGGCAGGGGGCGATCAATTCCAATTTGCTCATAATTTCCTCCCGTCAGGGGATGATTTTCTTGGGTTTTAAGTACCGCTCCTGCTCGGAAAAGACGCAGCCACAGTACTTCTGCATATAAAAGTCATGCTCCCGGGCAAATTCCTGCCCGGCTTTGAAATAGGGACGGAAGTCCCGGTAAAGAAACGCAACTCCGTATTCCCTGGCGGCCCGCTCCGCCGTTTCCCGCATCAGCTCATGATTCTGATAGGGGCTGATGAACAGGGAACTGGTAAAGCTGTCGAAGCCCAGCTCCTTTGCCTGTCGGGCGGTTTCATACAGGCGCATTTCATAGCATTTGACGCATCTGCCCTCGATGTCCGCCGCCACCTCCCGGACGAAGGGACGCAGACCGTAATCGTCCCGCTGGATCAGCGGCAGGTCGATGGTCTTGGCGTGCTCCTGCAGGCAGTTTCGCCGGGCGCGGTACTCGGTAAAGGGGTGGATATTGGGATTATACCAAAAGCCGGCCACCTCAACGCCGTCACCGCGCAGCACTTCGATGGGCTGGTTGGCACAGGGGGCGCAGCAAATATGGAGCAGAGTTTTCATAGTTTCCTCCAAAAGTGGGATTCTATTTATTATACCATTGCTTCTTGCCCTACGCAAGAGCGGTAAATGATCGTTTATGTGAGCAACGGAGCGCGCAGCGCGAGCCTCCCTTGTGCAAAGGGAGGTGGCTCCGCCGCAAGGCGGAGACGGAGGGATTGTCAATCCCCCAGTCACGCTGTCCGCGTGACAGTTTTGTGAATGTGCGCTTGCCACTGGCAAGCGATGGATTTGAATCCG
>JAZNJN010000084.1:0-3668 GCA_045578025.1 Faecousia sp.
CTGGGGGAGAGATACTTCCGCTTCCTGTTTCTCTCCCTCCGTCTTCGCCGTGAATTGAGGAATGGTTGCCACCGGCAACCATATATTAAAGATTCGCTGCGCGGAGCACCACGGCGAAGCCACCTCCCTCGTCAGAGGGAGGCTTTTCGTTGCGAAAGGACTGGGTAAATCGAAAGGCTTATGTAACTTACTCCACCTCGGAAAGCTCCACCTTCATCTCCTTCTTGGGGATGAGGAAACGGCGGGTGGCGAACAGACCGGCGATACAGATCACGGAAGCTAAGTTGCTTATGGGATTATCGTGGCTCAAAATGACTTGACGGGAGATCGCCACGATCAGCACTTCCAATGTGTTGGCAGGTGTCATGTCGATAAGCATTCTTACAAACTCCAGACCCACGACGATGGTCAAGATGTTGTGCAGGAAGCCGTCCAGAGAGTAGAAATAGTCCGCTACGGTGAACATCTTGTAGATCTCCAAACCCACCATGCCCACCAGCACGACCAGTGTCAGAATGGCGATGGCCACTTCCAGAAAATGGAGGATCTTATGAATAATAGTCTCGGTTTTCTTGTGCATCGTGCCGTGCATGGTAACGCCTCCTTGTTGTTAATAAGGTGATTATACAGGAAAGTTGGAGAAAATGGAAGAGTTTTCTGCTTATTTGCGTTCTTTTACTGTCAGTCCCTGGTTGTTTTTAGGCTTCTTCTGCTGACCTTGCCAGATGCTCATAACGAACCGATGGGGCACGATTTTTACCAGCAGCACTTGCAGCTTGATGGGCAGGCCGTGGACGGAGTAGTCCTTTTTGGTCTTGTAAAGATCCTTAAGACCGGTCGCCACCACATCCTTTGCCTCATACAGGTGGTTAAAATACTGGACCTTGGCATCGTTGGTCTGCAGGGCGTGGTTGAAGAACTCCGTCTTAACCCAGCCGGGATTCATGGCCATCACCCGGATGCCGCTTTCCTTCAGCTCCCGGCTGATCGCACGGGTGTAGCTGAGGACAAAGGCTTTCGTCGCGCCGTAGGTGGTGATGTAGGGTACAGGCTGGAAGGCAGAAAGGCTGTCCAGCTGCAGAATGTGGCTGCCGGAATGCATATACGGCAGCGCAAGACGGGTCATCATCACCAGCGCCTTGCAGTTCAGGTCGATCATCCGGCAGTCATCTTCCGTGCTGATGTTCTGAAAATCGCCGAATTTGCCGAAGCCTGCGGCATTGACCAGCAGCTTGACGTTGGGATTCTCCGCTTTCAGCAGCGCCTCCATTTCCCTAAAGCTTTCGCTGTCGCACAGGTCAAGAGGAATGACCCGCAGAGGCACGGAACATTCCTGCTCCAGACTCTCCAAGGCACTCCGCCGGCGGGCAATGACCCAGATCTCATCAACGGTGACATAATTGCTTAATTGCAGGACGAATTCCCGTCCCATACCGGAGCTGGCTCCGGTGACGATGGCGATATTCATCATGTTTCCTCCTTGTAGATGGCGCTGATCAGCGCCTCTTTTTTGTTGGGCACGACTTCTTCCAAAACCAAGGACAGCAGGCGTTCCAGTGTTTCGCCGATGGCTTTTCCCTGATAGCCCAGTGCCATCAGATCGTGGCCATTTACGGCAAGATCGGGGATGCGCAGGCAGCCTTCTTCTTGCAAAATTTCTTCCAATAGACGGTCAATTTCTTCAAACTGAGGGTCATCTCCCGTCACACCTTTGCTGCAAAAGTCCGCCTTTTGCAGCGCCAGCAGCTCCCGGAAAGCAGCTTCTCCATACCGGCTCAGCCGGCGGCGCAGGAGCTTTTTGTCCGGCTCTGTGGTCACCATGTGCTTATCGATGAGGAAGACCACCCGCTCCCGCAAACTGTTGGGTGCTTTCAGCCGCCGGAGGATGGTGTCTGCCATCCGGGCGCTGACCCCGGCATGGTCATAAAAATGTCCCCGCCCGTTTTCGTCCATAGAAAAGGTCTCCACCTTGCCGATGTCGTGGAGCAGCGCCGCCCAGCGCAGGGTAAGGTCGGCAGGTGCGGCTTCCACCACATGGGCGGTGTGGGTGAACACATCGTAGGCGTGGTGGGGGCTGTGCTGGTCAAAACCGACGGTGGGCGCTAATTCCGGAATGACATGGGTCAAAATAGGCGTAAAGCGCAGAAGATCCTCTGCCGTTACCAGAGGGAGAAGCTTACATAACTCATCGAATACCCGCTCCGCTGCCAGTTTTTCCATCCGGGGCGCAAGGGATACCATAGCATCCATGGTATCCTTGTCCGGTGTCAGACCGAACCGCACCGCGAACCGAACGCCCCGCAAGATTCGCAGGGCATCTTCCGTAAAACGGGTGGCGGGGTCGCCCACCGCCCGCAAAATTCTATTTTCCAAATCCTCCCTGCCGCCAAAGGGGTCGGCAAAGCCCCGGGTGGGGGAATAGGCCATGGCGTTGACGGTGAAGTCCCGCCGGGCAAGGTCTTCGTTCACATCCCCGACGAAGTTTACATAATCCGGGTGGCGACTGTCCTCATAGCTCCCCTCCGTGCGGAAGGTGGTGATCTCCACCACGCCGCCCTGGGTGACCACACCCACCGTTCCGTGCTTTTCTCCTGCCAACACCAGCTGCCGGTGGGAGAAGAGCTTTTCCATCACTTCCGGGGTGGCGGCGGTACATAGATCATAGTCATGGGGCGTTAGCCCCAGACAGTCATCCCGGACACAGCCGCCCACGGCATAGCAGGGGTAACCCGTCTCCTCCAGCAGCGCCATACACTGGCGCACATACTCCGGCAAAAACATAGCTTACCTCTTATCCTTGGGCATGGGGGTCAGGTTGCAGATGTCGGTGAACATCCACAGCGCCATGCTGAGATAAAACAGGGGGTCTTCGCAGTAGGGAATGCTGACGATGCAGAAGTATACCGATGCCAGATGGAAAAAGGCATGGGGTCTGCGCTGACCCTCGTTGGCATCAAAGGTGGCGCTGTAAAAATTGGAGAGCATGATGCACACGGAGGAGAGCAGGCTGAATGCGTAATTCTGGATCTGAGGGTCAGCGCTCCACAGCCGGTACTGGCAAATCAGATGCACCATCAGATATACGCAGATCACTGCGTGGAAAATCACGGTGGGGTGTTTTCCCTTCAGACGGCAGTGGCTGAGAAAACCCAGTGCCGCCGCACTAAGAAGACCCAGGATAATATCGGCGGTGGCAAAGGTGTCGCCGGGTGCGCCGATCTGGGTGATGCTGGCGATGAGGATTCCCACTGCCGCAAGGGCAGCGCCCACAGCGCTCAACGTCCGGGCGGGGAAATTAAAGCGGTATTTGGGTGCCTGGAGCAGATCTTTCGTGCCAAGCAAAAGCAGCAGCAGCACAATGCCGGTAAGACCCCAGACCAGGAACTGACCGGGGTGACCGGAGATGAGAAGACCCTTGCTGTCAACGCCGGTGGCGTACAGCCATGCCCGCAAGGCGCCGCCGAGAATGCCGGCGATCAGTGTAAACCAGGGAAGGCTGGTGGATTTAAAAAGCTTGTTCATAGAAACCTCCGAACAGGTGGAATTGCAGAAAGGTAAGGGAAATGATCGTTTATGTGAGCAACGGAGCGCGTAGCGCGAGCCTCCCTTGTGCAAAAGGAGGTGGCTCCGCCGCAAGGCGGAGACGGAGGGATTGTCAATCCCCCAGT
>JAZNJN010000085.1:0-10418 GCA_045578025.1 Faecousia sp.
CGGAAGAATTTGTAAAAAAAGTATGAATAGAGGATTGACATTCCAAATTCTTCTGTGTATAATGCATCTTGTGGTCTACCCACATTATTACTATTTGACTCCGCGTTACAACCAGTCAGTTTGGTGGGCTATCACGGGGCAAACAACCGAAGAGAGGTATTTTCCATGTACGAAGACAAGACTTTAGTTTGCAAAGAATGCGGCAACGAGTTCGTTTTCACCGCCGGTGAGCAGGAGTTCTACGCTGAGCGTGGTTTCCAGAACGAGCCCCAGCGCTGCAAGGCCTGCCGTGACGCTCGCAAGAACGCCACCCGTGGCCCCCGTGAGTTCTTCACCGCTACCTGCGCCCGTTGCGGCGGCGAGGCCAAGGTTCCCTTCGAGCCCAAGTCCGACCGTCCCGTGTACTGCAGCGAGTGCTTCGCTCAGATGCGCGCAGAAGGCTAATTGCAAATGACAACAGGGCAGGATATCCTGCCCTGTTTGTTTGTCTTTTTGGTTTACATAAGACTGTTAAGCTAAATGATCGTTTATGCGAGTAACGGAGCGCGAAGCGCGAGCCTCCCCTACGACTCGCCAAGAGCCGGCTTCGCCGGTTGCTCGCTTGCACAGCGCCTGCGGGCGCTAGTGTGTAAAGGGAGGTGCCCCGTTAGGGGCGGAGGGGCTGTTGCAAAGCGCAGCGTAACAAATCTCAATGATTGCCGGTGGCAATCATACCACGATTAGTGACAATCCCTCAGTCAGCCTCCGGCTGACAGCTCCCTTTACACAAGGGAGCCTTGGTGCGCTAAACGATCATTTATCCGACTTCATTCTGCTTTCGATTTTCCATGTGCCCGGACTGGATGATCGGCGGCTTGGGATCCGCCACCTCCCATGTGATGGGCTTTTTCTCATCCTGCTTCATGACGATCCCTTCCTTTCAACCTTATTTTCACCCAACAGCAAAAAAATATGCGCATCCATAGGGATGCGCATATTTTTATTCTACCGCCCAGATCAGACGGATCAGAGATTTTATTATCAGCGGCTTTTTCGCCAACTCGGTTTTGCAGATATCCAGATATTGGTCAAATATCATTCGCTCCGATGCCGTTAGACTGTGCTGGCTGAATTTCGCCTTTTCTGCCAGCTGGAGTAGTTCCTCCGGCGGTTTTTTCTTCAGCAACCGGGCATATCGCAGCACCTCCCGCCACCGGGCAAGAGCGCGCTGATTGCTCGGACCGGTGCGCATTTTCTTTTTCCGCAGCCGAAGCCGAAGCGCATACTGTGCCGCCAAAGCAGCGCAGACACCAAGGATGATACCCAGCCATTTCAGCGTGGCCCACAGTCCACTCAAGTCCGTCTTCTTTTCGGGCGTATTGATAGGCCGGGTCATGCCGGGAAGTGTCATATCTTCACTGGGCTCGGTGTTATCTACCGTGGGTGTAGTGGGCCTCGGATTCTGGCTCTGGGTCGGCTCTGTTGTCTGGTCAGGCGTGGTGCTGACAGTGGGTATCTGCTCCTCAGGCATTCCCTCAGCGGGTGTTGCCTCCAAAATGGTCCAGCCTTCCCACGGGTCCAGATATTCTACCCATGCATGGGCCTTATCCGCAGTCACCACAGTCTGTTGGTTTTCCCGCAGATTTACGATATATCCAGTCACATACCGAGCAGGGATTCCAACACTTCGCAGCAGCACTGCCGCAGCGCTGGCAAAATGGACACAGTAACCGGTATCCGATTCACCCAGGAACCACATGGCAAAGTCCTTTTCGTTCAGCGGCATCCTGCTTGTATCCAGATCGTAACGGGCAGTATTTTGCACATAATCCTTTATCGCAATCACAGCATGCCCTATGGAAATGCTCTCCCGATCCAGCCCCATAGCTTTTAAATGCGGGCGGACAAGCTGCTTTGTATCCTCCGGCAAGGAAAGATATCTGTCATTCACCTGAAAGACCGGCCTCTCATCCATACGAGACTCCAGAATGGTAAGATGATATTCCCTCGCCCGCTCCGGACTTTGCACAGCGCCATCCACAAAATCGCGGCTGCATATGATCGCGCCGGGATAATAAGGCAGGTACATATTCGGACGCCTGCCTTGGGTAATAATATCCACATTTCCGGAAATGACTGCGCCCCCATCAGGCCAGCCGGTGTCCTTACCCGTGGAAACCTCTGTTGTGACCCAAGACTTTCCTGTGTAGGTATCATAGGACCGCTCCCGCAGGTAGATCACTCCGCCCTTAGTGGAGGTCACCTCCATCACCGCATATTCCATCTGCCTGTTTGGGCCGATGGTGCTTAAGTCCACTTCTTCCCCATGGGCACCGACGCCAAGATGCAGGCTTCCGTCCCCTGTGATCTGTACAAAGGGCAGATTTTGGACCCAATTCAGAATCGTCTGTTGGAAATTATTCCCTCCAACTACATAGCTATCCCGGGGCGCCGCCCAAAACAGCAGGTTTGCCCAAAGTAATACGGGGATCAGGAGCATGGCTGTCAGCCGGTTTCCATCCCCTTCGCTGCGGCGGCGGACGGTATTGGTCACAATCAGCAGCACCATGCTGCTCAAAAGAACGAACAGACACCACTGCGCGGGCACTGTGTTGGTCACCACCAGACAGGTAATCAGCGGCAAAAAGCCAAAGATCACCGCCCAGATCGCCGGTTTTCTCCGGCTTAGCGTCCATGCTGCCGGCGTGATGGCCAGGCAGGCCATCAAATAGACACCTACCGCAGGCGATACTTGTGTGATATCCAGATCGCTCCAGCGGAGTGTTCCCCATCGGTAGGCACTGTCATATCGGGAACTGACCCGGTAGAGAAAGGCTTCCAATCCCGGCCAAAGCCAGTCTGTCAGCCATAAGCAAGCCAGTGCCGCAATCCAAACACCCGCCAGCAGCCATCCGCCCCGTTTCCGGGCAAAACACCACGCCGCGCAGACACTGTAAGCGGCGCAAAGCAGCAGCGCCGCGTCCAGATCCACCGTTTCCAAGGCAAAGCCTGTCACCAGGCAGGAAGCGCCGCCAAAGCCGATGGAGAAAGCCAGCACTGCGGCAACGACAAAGGTTTTCCTTGCTTCACGCGTCATCGCCGTCACCTCCCACCATGTACTGCCAGGAGGCAGAGACTCTCTCCAGCTTTGCGCCTTGGGGTGCCGGAGGCATCTTGAGCAAGGTATCGATAGCTGTTTCCAATTCCGTCCGGTTGCTGACAATTAGACACTGAACGCCGCTTCCGGTCAGCACCCGCAGCTCATGGGTAAGGCCCTGCTCCAAAAGATACTGGCTCATTCCCATCAGCTTTCCGAATTTGTTGTCCAGCTCCTCCGGCGCGCCTCGCAGGATCATCTCCAGCAGCACCCGGCTTTTTCCCGGCTCCAACGGTTCACGGACGATATATTTGCCAGTCTTGGCGGACAGTTTCCAATGGATCTGGGTCAGATTGTCTCCCGGGCGGTACAGTCTCAAATCGTGGTTTTCTGCAAAACCGCCGCCGGGTTTCGGCCGCCAAGACACGGATACATACCGCTCCAGGCGGGGAACACGGTCAATTTTTTGCACCACCGGGCGCACCACCACGGACACCCCGGCATTTTTCTGCACCCGCAGGAAGAAAAGTCCCAAATAGTCGTACACTCTGCTCTTTTCCGGATAGCACCGCAGCTCCCCGCAGTGCTTGGTGGGAAGATGCTTTCCCTCTTTCAGCAGCCAGGTCTCCCCGGTGGTCACCCGCTTGACCCGAATTCTGCCGGAAAAGGGCGGACTGACCAGTCTGCTCTTCACAGAAAAGCTGACCTTGTGTTTATCGCCTATGGAAAGATAGGCAGGACATTCAATAGATAATTTCGTAGAAAGCATTGCCGGCAGGCTCATAAGCAGCACCGCCACCGGCAGGCAAAGCACACCCAGCAGCGCCAGCCAGGAAAACCATTCCCGGTAGGCCCAATAGAAAATGATCAGCCCGGTAAGCACCGCCAGATACAATAACCAACGCCTCAGCATACCCTCAGCGCACCTTGGGTGCGGGCACGGACCGGACGATGTCCGCCAGCACACTTTCCGGGGTAATGCCGCTGGCTTCCGCCTTGGCGGTCATCAGCAGCCGGTGGGCCACCGTCCGCTGGAACACCTCCTGCACATCCCGGGGAATCACATAATCCCTGCCCCGAAGCTGGGCCACCGCCTTGGCAACAGCCGTCACGGAAAGGGTGGCACGGGGACTGGCGCCCCGGAGGATCTGTTCATGGTGGCGGGTGGCATCGATCAGCGCCACCACATATTCCACAACCGTCTGATTGATATAGGTCTGCGCCACCGTATCCTGCAGGGTAATAAGCTCCTGAAGGGTCATCATTGGCACGAGGGAATCCATGGGATCCTTTTTCAGTCGGTTCATGACCATGGCCACTTCGTCATTGATACCCGGATACCCCAAACTCATGCGAATGGTAAACCGGTCCATCTGGCTGTCCGGCAGCAGCTGGGTACCTGCCGCGCCGGTGGGGTTCTGGGTGGCGATAACCACAAAGGGCTGAGGCAGCTCATGGCGAATGCCGTCTACCGTTACCTGGCCCTCCTCCATGGCTTCCAGCAGCGCAGACTGGGTACGGGAGGTGGCACGGTTCAATTCGTCCGCCAGAAACAGGTTACACAGCACCGCACCGGGGCGGTAGACCATTTTGCCTGTGGACTGCTCCAGCACGGAATAACCGGTCACGTCAGAAGGCAGCACGTCGGGAGTAAACTGCACACGGTTGTAGGAAAGTCCCAAAACCTTGGAAAATGCCACAGCAAGGGTGGTCTTTCCCACACCGGGCATATCCTCCAGCAAAATGTGTCCCCTTGCCAGGATCACGGCCAGCGCCCACAGCAGGCATTGGTCCTTGCCCACCACCACACGGCGCACCTGCTCCAGAATCTTTTGTACAGATTCCGTAACCGCATTTTCTTGTGTATGCATTTTCATCCCTCCGATTGTTTACATAATCTTATTTTCATTATAGGGTTTTACAAGGCTCAAATCAAGTATTTTCTTAATGTTTGTTATAATAATTTTAAGCAGACAAAAAGGAGCATCCTTGCGGATGCTCCTTTTTGCGTTTCGGTTTATTCCCAGGTCGCTGTGCCGTTTGTGGGGATCACTCCGATGTAGGTCTTGCCCACACCGAAGGTGATGGGATTGCCGTTCTCCTGGGTGAAGGTGAAGGGCTCGTTCACACTGTTTCTGCTCCAGTGGATCTTCACCAGTTGGCCGTTGCAGGCGAAGTAGCCCTCGCCGGAGCCGACGGTCTGGATGGTCAGTAGTTTGCCGTTGGACTGTTGAATGCTGGTAGCCGCTTTCAGCACCACGATATTCCGAAAGGAAATGGTCTCCTTGCTGTTGCCGTCGATATAATCGCCACCGTGCTGCTGAGCGAAGTAGGTCTTGGTATCGGGGTTATAGGTGAGGATCGTGGATTTGGTCCAGGCGTTGGGTGTGCCGCCCCGATTGAAGTAGACGGAAACCTTGTTGGCGCTTTCGCCCACGATGACCATCTCATCGTCAAAGGTCATATTGTAGGTCTTATCCCCTGCCACAGTGGTGCTGACATTCTGGTTTTGGGCAAATGCCAACAGCTTTTCACCAGAAGTGAACAGGGTATGCTCCCGAGAGTAGCCGGAATTCAAACGATCCTGATCCCGGTAAAAGTATTTCCCGGATAAACTGGCATCCAGATTCATATCTTTTGTATTTTTCAGATAATTCAGCGCCTCATCGCTTCCGCCGGCATGTAGGTATGCTGCACCGTAACCCTGTGCAATATCAATGTAGTACTGCCGGGCGCTGCGCAGAGAGCCCAGCTTTTCCACGTTCTGAATATTGGTAAAAATACCCATGCAGCGGGTGATGCCGCCCTCCGCAAGGACTTCATACAAAATATCTGCCTGGCTGACACCGTGCTGGGGCATAGCCTGCTTGATGTTGTTCAGCATCACCGCGATGGGACGGCTGGTGTTGGGTTCGTCAAGCGGTTCACCGGTCAGCGGATGCCGGTACAGCACGGGGGGCAGGGTGGTCTCCGGGGGCACGGTAGTGGGCTGGGTAGTCTCATCGGGAGCAGAGGATTCTGTCGGCAGTGTGGTCACGCCAGTGGATTCCTGGCTGGGCTCTGTGGGGGTATTGGAGCCGCACGCGGCGACCAGGATCATCATCACTACCACTAAAATGACAGCGATCGCGCCTGCGCCATAGGACCGGCAGCGCTTAATCAGTTTCTTGAAGTCCATAAGGTCTCATCCTTTCTTGGGATGGCAGCACAATATGTAGCTGTGCATCCGGAGGTATTATACCAGATATCGACAAAAAATGCAAAGGGTAAATTACCCATCTGTGAAAGTTTTTTCCTATACCCCTTTTCCCAAATCCACCGGCAAGGGAATGTGAGAGGATAGGGGAATTTCCTTAGAAAAACCTAACTTTTTTCCAAATAAATATTGACAAACCGGCCCTGACCCTATATAATACACTGGTCTGCGAATGCGGACATATCCTTGCTCCCGGCGGCGCCGGGGGCCAAAAGTCCAAAAGGAGGTGCAAACAACATGGCTAAGATCACCGGTAAGTACGAGGTGCTCTACATCATCGATCCCGCTCAGGGCGAGGAGGGCATCGCCGCACTTGTGGAAAAGTTCAAGGCAATGGTGGAAGCGGAGGGTACTCTGACTAACATCGATGAGTGGGGCAAGCGTCGGCTGGCCTACCCCATCAATGATCTGCCCGAGGGCTACTATGTTCTGATGAACTTCGAGAGCAAGCCCGAGTTCCCCGCTGAGATGGAGCGCGTTATGAAGATCACCGAAGGTGTCATGCGCTGCCTGACCACCGTAGTGGAGGAGTAAGATTATGCTCAACCACATCACTCTTATGGGTCGCCTGGTCCGGGACCCCGAGCTGCGCCGCACCGGTAGCGGTGTCGCAGTGGCAAGTTTCTGCATTGCTGTCGATCGGGACTTCGCTCCCAAGGACGGCGGCGAGAGAAAGGCCGATTTCATCAACTGTGTCGCCTGGCGGCAGACCGGAGAGTTCATCTCCAAGTACTTTGCCAAGGGCCGCATGATCGTTGTGGACGGCAGACTCGAAATGCGTGACTGGACCGATAGAGACGGAAACAAGCGTACTTCTGCTGAGGTCATTGTAGACAATGCCTACTTTGGCGACAGCAAGCGCGACGGTGACAACAGCGGCGCATCCTTTACCGGTGCTGCCTACGCTGCTCCCGCTGCCGCACCCGCATCCGATTTCGCGATGCTGGATGATGACGACGCACAGCTTCCTTTCTAATCTGAACTTTTTCACATTCTTACGAAGGAGGTAATCTTCATGGCTAACGAACAGCGTATGCGTCCCCGCAAGCGCAAGAAGGTATGTGCTTTCTGCGTTGACAAGGTGACCGCTATCGATTACAAGGACACTGCAAAGCTCCGCCGTTACCTGTCCGAGCGTGGCAAGATCCTGCCCCGCCGTACCACCGGTACCTGCGCAGCTCACCAGCGTGACCTGACCACCGCTATCAAGCGTGCCCGTCAGATCGCTCTGCTGCCCTACGTCGCTGACTAATCAAAGCACCGCACCCCCGAGAGAAATCTCGGGGGTGTTTTTATTGTGCGGTATGCTTATAAATGATCGTTTAGCTTAACAAGGCCTACCTTGTGTAAAGGGAGCTGTCAGCCGAAGGCTGACTGAGGGATTGTCACTAATCGTGGTATGATTGCCACCGGCAATCATTGAGGTTTGTTACGCTGCGCTTTGCAACAACCCCTCCGCCCCTAACGGGGCACCTCCCCTTACACAGGGGAGGCTCGCGCTTCGCGCTCCGTTACTCGCATAAACGATCATTTACCCATTCTTCGCCATTGATAAGGCGCGCAGCACCATAAGGAACAGATCGCCCCAGCTGAGCCGCTCTACACCGTTTTGGGCCACCATGGGCACCTGCTTGATCACCTGCTCTCCTACTTTTACGGTGAGTGTTCCCAGCCGCTGTCCCTTGCTCACGGGAGCAGTCACTTCCTCATCCAGCACCGTTTTCACCAACACCTGATTGCTCTGGGCCTTATCGATCAGCAGCTGCACCGGCTCTGCAGGAACTGCCTTTACAGAATCCTCTTTCCCCAGCCGCACCGGTACAGAACCCTCCGTTATCTCCGGCTGCACCAAAGCATAATTGGCAAAGCCATAGTCCAGCATGGACTTGCAGGCGGCAAACCGCTCTTGGGAAGTCTCCGCGCCCATGACCACAGCAATCAGCCCCAGTCCGTCCCGCTCTGCCGTAGCGGAAAGGCAGTAGCCTGCCCCGGAAGTAAAGCCGGTCTTTAATCCCGTTGCGCCCCGGTAAAACCGCACCAGTTTATTGGTATTGGACAGGCCGAATGCCCCGCCCCGGACGGTATCCATCCAGATGGTGGTGAATTTTTGAATATCCGGGTGATTTCTCATCAATTCCCGGGACATAATGGCAATATCATAAGCAGAGGTCAGATGCTCCTTGGCATTTTCTGCATCATCCAGCCCGGTGCAGTTGACGAAATTTGTATCGTTCATGCCCAGTTCTTTTGCCCTTTGATTCATCCGCTCCACGAAAGCCGCCTCCGAGCCGGCGATATGCTCCGCCATGGCACAGGCGCAATCGTTGGCAGAGCTGACGGCGATGGATTTGACCATGTCCGACACGGTCATGGTCTCCCCTACCTTGAGGTAGATCTGGCTGCCGCCCTTGGCAGCGGCAGACTCCGAAGTGGTCACAATATCCTCCCACTTGATCTTACCGGAATCAATGGCCTCCATGATCAGCAGCATGGTCATGACCTTGGTCACACTGGCAGGCGCTAATTTTTCATGGGGATTCTGCTCATAGAGCACCGTTCCCGTGGCCATATCCATCAGCAGCGCACTTTTCCCCGGTACCTGCATATCCACCGCATCCGCCCTTACCGGCAGCATGGCTATCACCATGCACAGCACAACGATCAAACCCACCCGTTTCATATCCGACCCCTCCGCTATTTTTGGTGGTACAGCCTATGTGCCTTGTCCATAAGATAGAACAAAACAAGCTGCCTTCCGGCAGCTTGTTTCACTTCATAAACTTGTCGATGGCCTCGCAGAGGTCATTGATGGCTTCCGTATCCCCTGCCGCCACCGCGTCCACCATACAGTGGCGCATATGATCCTGCAAAATCACCTTGCCGGTATTGTCGATGGCGCTGCGGACAGCCGCCAGCTGCACCAGCACATCGGAGCAGTCGTACCCCTCTTCCACCATCCGCTTCACCTTTTCCAAGTGACCGATGGCCCGGGCAAGACGATTAATCACCGCTTTTTGATTTTCGTGGACATGACCGTGGCTGTGCTCGATACCGTGGGCGTGCATATAGGCATGGTCATGTTCGTGATGGTGGTCTGCCATAACAGCCGCCCTCCTTTTCCCGTTTTCCAGCATTATACTCCATTTTTTGCCCCAGTGCAAGCCCATAGGGGGGATATTTTACGCAAAATGTTTTGACGGCAGGGAATCTGTCTGGTATAATAATAAATTGAGAATACGACCCCATGTGGAGGTAACGATATATGCGAATGAGAAAGATGAAGAATTTAGAGCCCCGGATGGCTGCTTGTGCCGCCCTGCGGATCGAAGATCCTGCCGCATTGAAGGGCAACTGGCGCTCTTTGAAGCCGGATGCCACCGCTCTGTGGGTGGAAGTGGGTTGCGGCAAGGGTAAGTTTACTGCCGAAACCGCCGAAGCAAACCCCGATGTGCTGCTCATCGCTGTGGAGCGCTGCCGGGAGGCCATGGTGGTAGCTATGGAAAAAGCAAAGAGCATGGGCCTTACCAATGTGTTTTACATCGACATGGATGTTGCCGGCATTGAGGAGATTTTTGCGACCGAGGAGATCGACCGGCTGTTTATCAACTTTCCCGACCCTTGGCCCAGAAAGAAAAACGCCAAACGCCGGCTGACCCACAGAGGTTTTCTGGACAAGTACTGCCGGGTGGTGCGCACCGGTGGCGAATTCCACTTCAAGACCGATAACGCTCCTCTGTTTGAGTTCAGTGTAGAAGAATTTGCTACCTGCGGATTGGAAATCAAGAATCTGACCCGGGATCTCCACGCGGGCGGCGTGGTGGGCATCATGACCGGCTACGAGGAGAAGTTCTATGCCCTGGGTACGCCCATCAACCGCTGTGAAGTAGTCTGCAAACCCTTTATCCTGCCCCCGGAGGAAAAGAAAGCAGCCAGTGAAGACGAATTGTAAATGATCGTTTATGCGAGTAACGGAGCGCGAAGCGCGAGCCTCCCCTGTGTAAGGGGAGGTGCCCCGTTAGGGGCGGAGGGGTTGTGACAATCCCTCAGTCAGCCTTCGGCTGACAGCTCCCTTTACACAAGGGAGCC
>JAZNJN010000086.1:0-5661 GCA_045578025.1 Faecousia sp.
TATGAACAGAAAGTACCGTAAGACCGTCATTGCCGGCAACTGGAAGATGAACAAGACCCCCTCCGAGACCAAGGAGTTCATGACTGCCTTCAAGGCCATGATGCCCAAGGGCCGCTGGTGCGACGTCGCCCTGTGCGTCCCCGCCGTCTGCATCCCCGCTGCCGTCCGCGCCATGCGTGAGACCCGCGTGGGCATCGGCGCTGAGAACTGCAACGCCAACGCCTCCGGCGCCTACACCGGTGAGATCGCCACCAACATGCTGGTCGACGCCGGCTGCAAGTACGTCATCATCGGCCACTCCGAGCGCCGTGAGATGTTCGGCGAGACCGACGCCGATGTCAATGCAAAGGTTCTTGCTGCACTGGATGCCGGTTTGATCCCCATCATGTGCTGCGGTGAGACTCTGGAGCAGCGTCAGAACGGCGTGACTGCCGAGCACATCACCATGCAGATCAAGCTGGGTCTGAAGGGTGTACCCGAAGAGAAGATCCGCAAGGTCGTCATCGCCTACGAGCCCATCTGGGCCATCGGCACCGGCCTGACTGCCACCCCCGAGCAGGCTGAGGAAGTCTGCGAGATGATCCGTACTGTTGTGCGTAAGCTGTACTCCTCCAAGAATGCCCGCGCCATCTCCATCCTGTACGGTGGCAGCATGAATGAGAAGAACGCCTACGAGCTGCTGGCGCAGCCCGACATCGATGGCGGCCTCATCGGCGGCGCTTCCCTGGTTCCCGAGAAGTTCGTGAAGATCATCGAAGCTGCTAACCAGCCCACCGTGTGATTTCAAAACGGAGCAGCACTCGCTGCTCCGTTTTTCATTGATAGTTGAAAGAGGAAAGTGGAAAGATTCTGTTCGGTGATTTTCAACTTTCAACTGATTTCCGCTCATATGGAGGTGTAATATGCAAACTTTATATCTGTCTGCCGAGGATGCAAAAACCCCCGTTCTTGCGGCGGAAATCATCCGCTCCGGCGGTCTGGTGGCGATTCCCACGGAAACCGTTTACGGTCTTGGCGCCAATGGCCTGGATGAAACGGCAGTTGCCAAGATTTTTGAAGCCAAGGGTCGTCCTCAGGACAATCCTCTGATCCTCCACCTTTCCGGTCCGGAGGAGATCGAGCAGTTCTGCCACCACATTCCCCAGAAAGCCTATGATTTGGCCGAGAAATTCTGGCCAGGCCCGCTGACCATCGTCCTTCCCGCCCGGGACAATGTGCCCCGGCGCACCACCGGTGGCCTTTCTACGGTAGCCGTCCGCTGCCCGGACTGTGATGTGACCCGCGAGATCATCCGTCTTGCCGGCGTGCCACTGGCTGCTCCCTCTGCCAACATTTCCGGCAAGCCCTCCACTACCACCGCAGAGCATGTCCGCCACGATCACGACGGAAAGATCGATGCCATCGTGGACGGAGGCCCCTGCCGGGTGGGTGTGGAATCCACCATCGTGGACTTGACGGAGGAGCGTCCCCGACTGCTGCGCCCCGGTGGGATCACCCCGGAGCAGCTACTGGAGGTGCTGGGCGATCTGATTGTAGACAAGGCCGTGACCGCCCAGATTGATCATGACGCTGTTGTGAAAGCACCGGGCATGAAATACCGCCACTATGCCCCTGCCGAGCCGGTGGTCATCGTGTCCGGCAGCCGGGAAAAGGCGGCGGAATATATCCGCCGGCACTTTATCCCCGGTGACCGGGTGCTGTGTTTCGAAGAAGAACTTCCTCTCTACGCAGATTGCAACCCCCTATCTTATGGACAGGAGGCAGATGTGGGCACCCTTTCTGCCGGACTGTTCGCTGCCCTCCGGGAGCTGGACGACCCCAACATCCATCAAGTCTATGCCCGTTGCCCCGTGGGCGGCGGCGTTGCCTACGCGGTGCAGAACCGGCTAAAAAAGGCTGCTGCCTTCCACATCGTGGATGCGGAGGTGGAAGCATGATCATCGGCATCACCGGCGGCAGCGGCAGCGGAAAAACCACCCTGCTGGAACTGATCCGCAAGCAAGGCGGTTTGGTGCTGGACTGTGACCGGATCTACCATCAGCTTTTGGAATCGGATAAAGCACTTCTTTCTGCTATCGAGACCCGCTTCCCCGGCACAGTAGAAAAGGGCATTCTGAATCGTAAAAAGCTGGGTAACATCGTCTTTTCTGACGAAGATGCCCTGAAAGATCTGAACCGCATCACCCACAGCGCTGTAAAAAAAGAAGTGCTGGCGCGTTTGGCGGAAAAGCCTGCCTTGGCTGCCATTGATGCCATCGGCCTTTTTGAAGGCGATCTTGCCCCGCTGTGTGATGTGACCGTGGCGATCACCGCGCCTGTAGAGGATCGAATCAGGCGGCTCATGGCCCGGGAGGGCATTTCTGAAGAATATGCCATAAAGCGCATCGCCGCCCAGCATACAGACGACTGGTTTCGGGAAAAATGTGACCGTGTGCTAAATAACGATTGCGATCTCGGCGCCTTTGAGTCCAAATGTCTTGCTTTTTTGCAAAGCCTTAGTATAATGAAAGAAAAATCGTAAAGGAGATCATACCATGACCAATGAAGAACTGCGTGAAAACCTGCTGGCCGCACCCAAGAACGGCTATGCCCGTATCGACGCCCAGCAGAAAGCAGAAATGGAAAGCTATATCAAGCGCTATGTAGAATTCATCGACGAGTGCAAGACCGAGCGGGAAGCTACAGAGTGGACCGTTGCCCTGGCAGAGAAGAACGGCTTCAAGCCTTTGGTTCCCGGCATGGATGCAAAGCCCGGAGACAAGGTGTACCTCAACAATCGGGGTAAATCCATCATGCTGGCTGTTGTAGGCAGCGAGAGCCTTGCAAATGGTGCCAACATCTGCGCCGCCCATGTGGACTCCCCCCGTATGGACCTGAAGCCCAACCCTCTGTATGAGGATTCCCAGATCGCCTACTTTAAGACCCATTACTACGGCGGCATCAAGAAGTACCAGTGGGTCACCGTGCCTCTGGCACTCCACGGCGTTGTCTACCGTAAGGACGGCAGCGTGGTCACCGTCACCATCGGCGAGGACGAAAAGGATCCTATCTTCATGGTCTCCGATCTGCTGATCCACCTGTCTGCCGACCAAATGAAAAAGACTCTGGCAGAGGGCATCGTGGGTGAGCAACTGAATGTGATCCTGGGCACTGAGCCTCTGGAGGGCGACGGCAGCGATCTTGTGAAGCTGCACATCATGAAGCTGCTGAACGAAAAGTACGGTCTGATCGAAGAAGACTTCCTGTCCGCAGAGCTGACTGTCGTTCCTGCCGGCAAGTGTCGGGAGGTGGGTCTGGATCGGAGCCTGCTGGCCGCCTACGGCCACGATGACCGGGTCTGCGCTTACGCAGAGCTGGAGGCACTGCTTACCATCGGCACACCCAGAAAGACTGCCGTGTGCATCCTGGCCGACAAGGAAGAGATCGGCTCCGTGGGCATCAGCGGTATGCAGAGCCAGGCCTTTGAGTACTTCATGGGCATTCTGTGCGACGCACAGGGCGTGAAGCTCACCGAGTGCTTCCACAATTCCTTCTGCCTGTCTGCTGACGTTTCCCCCGCCTTTGACCCCAACTTTGCTGAGGTCAGCGACCGCCGGAACAACAGCCAGCTGAACTACGGCATTTCCATCTGCAAGTACACCGGCTCCCGGGGCAAGGGCGGCGCATCCGACGCTTCTGCCGAAGCCATGGGCCATATCCGCACCACGCTGGACAACGCAGGTGTCATCTGGCAGATCGCCACACTGGGCAAGGTGGATCAGGGCGGCGGCGGCACCGTGGCAGCCTACATGGCAAACCGGGACATCGTCACCGTGGATGCCGGCGTGCCGGTGCTGAGCATGCATGCACCTTTAGAGCTGGTCTCCAAGCTGGACTGCTGGGAAACCATGCTGGCCTGCAAGGCAATTTATCTGGCATAATTTCATAGCTTCTTGTCCCCGCGGCAGCCCCGCGGGGACATTTGCTATCTATTGCTGTACATAAATGATCGTTTATATGTGTAATGGAGCGCGCAGCGCGAGCCTCCCCTGTGTAAGGGGAGGTGCCCCGTTAGGGGCGGAGGGGTTGTGACAATCCCTCAGTCAGCCTTGGGCTGACAGCTCCCTTTACACAAGGGAGCCTTTGTTAAGCTAAACGATCATTTGTCTTCCCAATGTTTACACCACCGCCATAATTCATGCCTTTACTTTTGTCTCATTTAATGGTACAATAACGCAGATAGAAAGGAGGCGATCGTGTGCGCGATTTTGGCAGAGAGCTGCGTAATTTTTTCCGTAAGGGCGATATGGTCCTGCTGATCATGTGTCTTGCGATCTCCGCCTTTAGCTGTCTTGTGATCTCCAGTGTGACCGGAGCCGAAAAATTCGGCGGGTCTATCCGTTACATCGTCATTCAGATCGCCGCGACCGGTCTGGGCGTATTGATGTATGCCATCATGTCATCCATTGATCTGGAATTTTTCTCCGAGCACCGGCTTGTGCTGGTTATTTTCAGCATCGGTCTTCTTCTGCTGCTGATTCCCTTCGGTACAGATAACAATTCCGGTAACTGGAGCTGGCTGGACTTCCCTTTCCTGCCCTTTTACATTCAGCCCGCAGAAATCTGTAAAATCTTTTACATCCTCATCACCGCATCGGTGATGAACTCCCACCAAAACCATTTGTCATCCATTCGGTCCGTATTTCACACCGTGTTTCATATGGCGCTGTTGGTGGGTACCAACATGATCATCTCCCGGGACGCCGGTGTTTCGCTGATCTTTGTATTTATCTTCTTGGGTATGGCATTTGCGGGCGGTGTGAAGCTTTTCTGGTTTATCATCGGTGGCGGTCTGGTAACCGCCGCCTGGCCGATTCTTTGGACGCACATGGATAATCACCAGCGGAATCGCATCCTGGTCCTATTCGACCCCACAGTTGACCCCCAGGGTATCGGTGTCCGCTACCACTCCAAGCTGAGTCTTCAGTCCCTTACCGGCGGCGGCATGTCCGGACAGGGCCTTTTCAACGGCAACCGGACTCAGGCAGGCGCCCTGCCCGCCCAGCATACGGACTTTATTTTCTCCTCCATCGGCGAAGAGCTGGGCTTTTTAGGCTGCGCATTGGTGGTCATCATGCTACTGGCAGTAGTTGCCCGGTGCATCTGGGTGGGTGTCCACAGTCCGGACTATATGCGCCGACTGGTCTGCTTCGGTGCGGCAGCAGCCCTGATCTTCCAGGTCTGCGTTAATGTGGGTATGTGTATCGGCATCGTGCCCGTTATCGGTCTGACCCTGCCGCTGATCAGCTACGGCGGCAGCTCCATCGTTACCATTTACGCCATGCTGGGATTGGTCTCCGGTGTTCACGCCCGACCGTCACCACGAAGTCACGAGCGGTATATCCAGCCCCCAAGATAATCTTTCTCCCCGCCTACCCGCGGGGAGTTTTTCTGCAAAAACGGGATTTTATTGTCTTTCCCATCTTGCAATCTGCGGTTCATCGTTTATAATAGAATTAGAATATTATGCAAAGGAGCATACACATATGAAAGCTTTTATGGACAAGGATTTCATCCTGGAAACCGAAACCGCTAAGCACCTTTATCACGACTACGCCGCCAAGATGCCCTTGGTCGACTACCACTGCCACTTAAATCCCCGTGAGATCTACGAGGATCGCC
>JAZNJN010000087.1:0-5782 GCA_045578025.1 Faecousia sp.
TACTCAAGAATTTTCGTTGGCTGTTATTCGATATACATCGCTTAAACAATCCATATAATTGTCCAAGGTGTTTATAGTTCGTCTCACATTATTCAATTTACAAGGTACAGTCCCGGCCGCCAAGCGGTCAGCTTGCTTATAGTAGCATAACCACAAATCGTTGTCAACAACTAATTTCAGTTTTTTCAAACTTTTTTGCGGTTTGCTGATATAAGAGTCCCCATGAGGGAAGCTTCGATATAATATCAAATACTGCTCGTTTTTGTCAAGCATATTTTTCAATTTTTTACGACTTTTTTTCGGCATCTATACCTTGTGTTTTGAGTGGGTTTCCAGCCCTAAATATTGCCCCTATTCCAGGAAGATTTTCACCATATATGTGCAAATCGCACAAGGGTTTACTTTTGCTTTCTTTTGTCCGCAGGATTGTTGATTGCATCCCGCATTTTATACTTTACCATGCGTTTTCTTATTAATCCGGGTTCGAAGGGAATGAGATACCGGACGCCCAAACTTTTCAGGTTTGCAAGATGCAGCAGCAGGATCGCCAGACCCAAACCGATTCCGGTCAGTCCCAGTAAGGATGCAAAGACTGCCAGCACGAACCGCCACACCCGTACAGCTGTCGCAAAGTCCCGATTTGGTAGAACAAACCCACAGATACCTGCAATACTGACTGTGATCAACGCTACCGGGGAAATAAGCCCCGCTTCTGCTCCCACAGATCCCACTACAATACCGCCGATGATGGATACGGACTGCCCGATGCTTTGCGGCAAATGGATACCGGATTCCTGAATCAGTTCAAAGGCAATTAACATACCCAGCACCTCCCACGTGGAGGCAAAGGGTGTGGTTTGCTTGCTTTCCATCAGCACACCGCCCAAAACCTCCGGCAGGAGGTGGGGATGAAAGTCGATCATAGCAATGAACAGCGCCGGCAGCAAAAGACTGATCAGCAGTGCCAGATACCGCAGAACACGAATACAGGATGCGGAGATAAAATCTCTGCCCATATCCTCAGGAGAATCCATCAGATAACCGACATCCACAGGAGCAAGGTAGCCCACCGGCAGACCGTCCACAAAAAGCCCTACCCTCCCCTCCAGCAAACCATGGCAGAAACGGTCTGTCCGCTCCGTATACTGCAGCAACGGAAATGCCGTATACCGGGATCCGGTGACATACTCCTCCACCGCCGAGGGGGAGATAAGGCCATCAATATCGATGCTGTCCAGCCGCTTTTTCATCCGGGTAACCAGCTTCGGATTGGTGAGACCCTCAATCCACATCACCGTGACATTGGTCAGCGACCTGCGCCCTACCTTTGTTTCATACAGCCGCAGATCCGGTGTGCGCAGATGGCGGCGAATCAAGGATGTGTTGGAGCGGACGGTCTCTACAAAGGCATCCTTCGGCCCTTTCGAGGTGTTCTCCACATCCGGAGAGGCAATACTCCGCTTTTCACCGGTTTTGACCTCAAAGGCGATCGCCCCCGCACCAGGAAAGAGCACCACGCAAAAGCCGTTGACCAGCATCAACGCCACATCGTCCAGCCCATTGCAGGGCTTGGCGACAGAATTGACCACCACACCGTTCAACGCGCGGTTATAGAGGTTTTGCATAGACTCGCCATGCAGCTGTTCCATGATGGGCTGAAAGACGTACTCCGAGGTATCTGCGCCGGAAATCAGTCCGTCAATGGTATATGCGTACAGCGTATAGTCTCCGCACTGGAGGGTGCGGGTATTAAAATCTCCGCATTCAGCGAATATGGCGCGAATGTTCTGATCCGTCATCTCGCCGGGGTACATGGGATCTTTGCGGGGCGTGTAGTTTTCCATAAATGTCACCTCCCCGGTAGCATACCCGGAAGATGGAATTGCAATTCTCAAAAAAGGATGGTATAATTACAGATATTTCGATGAAGGAGCGACTCCAGCCATGTCACATGTGATCGCCGCCGTATCCACCGGCACGCAAATATCCGCCATTGGCATTATCCGCCTTTCCGGAGACGGCTGCGCCCAGGTGGCTGAACAGGTATTCACATTATATAATAGTATGCCCCTTTCTCAGGCAGCGGACAGAAAACTGATTTTGGGTGAGCTCCACGATAAAAACGGCAGAGTCATTGACCAATGCATGGCAGTCTATTCCCGGGGTCCTCATAGCTATACAGGTGAGGATACGGTGGAATTTCACTGTCACGGCTCGCCAGCGGTGCTGGCTGCCGGACTGGAAGCCCTCTACATTGCCGGCGCAAAGCCTGCAAAGCGGGGCGAATTTACCAAACGGGCATTCTTAAACGGCAAACTAGCGCTGACTCAGGCAGAAGCGGTGATCGATCTGATCGAAGCGGATACTGCCGATGCTGCCGCCAATGCCGCCGGTCAGGTGGGTGGACATCTTCAAAAGCGGCTTGCGCCTATTTATGATAATCTGACGGACCTTTGCAGCCATTTTCATGCGGTTCTGGATTACCCCGATGAGGATATCGAAGATTTTGGTCTTAATAATTATGAATCTGCGCTGAAAGCTGATGCCAAAGCCCTCTCTTCCCTGCTCAGCACCTACGGTCAAGGCAGAATCTTGCGACAGGGCGTTTCTGCCGCCATTGTGGGCAAGCCCAATGTGGGAAAATCCAGTTTGCTCAATGCCCTTGCCGGCTATGAGCGGGTCATCGTTACAGAAGTTGCAGGCACTACCCGGGACACAGTAGAAGAAACCGTTATGGTCGGCGCTACCCGTCTGCGGCTTATCGACACCGCCGGTATCCGGGAAACAAGCGACAAGATCGAAGCTATGGGCGTGGAGCGCAGCAAGCAGGCTGTGGAAAACGCGGATCTGGTGGTATTCGTCTGCGACGGCTCTCAGCCTTTGACCGAGGATGATCACAAAATCATTGAGCTGTGCGCAGACCGGGAAAATGCCATCGCGCTGATCAATAAGACAGATTTGGGTAAGACAGTTATGCCCAGTGATCTGCCTTTTATGAACATCATTGAGGTCTGCGCCAATACCGGAGCGGGTCTTGAGCAGTTTGCCGATGTGGTGGACACCCTGTTCGCAAACGAACTGCCCTGCGACGGCTCGATCCTCACCAACGCCCGGCAGTTTGATGCCATCCGCCGAGCATACGAATCCATGTGCGCGGCATTGCAGGGACTGAAACTGGGATTGACCCCCGATGCGGTGCTGACCGATGTAGAAGAAGCCATGCTGGCCATGGGCGAAGTCACCGGTGCAACGGTGCGAGAAGACATCACCGCAAGAATTTTTGAGCGCTTTTGCGTAGGAAAGTGAAATTATGATCTATTTGGATAACTCTGCCACCACAAAGCCTTGTAAGGCTGCCGTGGAGGCAATGACCAACGCATTAACCCAAAGCTGGGGAAATCCCAGCGCCCTCTATAATTTCGGCATCGATGCCGCCCGTGAACTGCGAACAGCACGGAATAAAGTCGCGGCTGCCATAGGTGCAGAGCCGGATCGGGTGTTTTTTACCTCCGGCGGCACGGAGGCGGACAACTGGGCGATCTTTGGCGCGATCAAGCGCATGGGCAAGCGGGGAAAGCACATCATCACCACCGCCATCGAGCATCACGCCGTACTCAACTGTATGAAAGAGTTGGAATCCCGAGGCTTTGAAGTGACCTACCTTCAGCCGGACAGTCTGGGGAATATCACGCTTGACAGTCTGAAAGCCGCGCTGCGGAAAGACACCATTTTGGTCTCCATTATGATGGTAAATAACGAAGTCGGCTCTGTGATGCCTATATCCGCAATGGCAAAGCTGACCCACAAGATCTGCCCCGATGCTATCTTCCACACCGACGCGGTGCAGGGTTTTCTGAAGATCCCCTTTGCCGCCAAGACTTTGGGTGCGGATCTGATCACCGTTTCCTCCCACAAAGTCCATGGTCCAAAGGGCGCCGGCGCGCTGTATATCACTCCCCGTCTGAAATCCTTCCCTCCCCTGCTTTTTGGCGGTGGACAGGAAAGCGGACTTCGCAGCGGCACGGAAGCGACCCCCGCTATCTTGGGTTTCGCAGCAGCTTGTGAAGCAATCTGCGCCACCTATAAGACGGACAGCGCACAGGAAAAGGAGCTGCTGGAAAAACTGATTGCCGAATTAAGCGGTCTTGAAGGCATCAAGATCAACGGCGCTCACGATGCACCTCATATTCTTTCCCTATCCATCCCCGGCGTACCCACGCAAAACACCATTAACATCCTGCAGGATGCGCTTATTTGCGTATCTGCCGGCTCTGCCTGTGCCAAGGGACACCGCAGCCATACTTTAACGGCTATGAATCTGTCACCGGAGGTAATGGACAGTTCTTTCCGCATTTCTCTGTGCAAGGACACTACCCCGGATGAGGTGAACAAGCTGGTAGAAGTCATTCAAACAGACATTCTTCCCCGGGTAAAATAAAAACAGGGCTGCTCAAGCAGCCCTGTTTCTTTATGATAATTAGTATGCAACGCCCCAGTAGATCATCTTGCTGGCAGGCTTGCCGCAGCAGGCGCAGGTATCACTTAAGTGCTCCTGTGCAAAGGGGATGCAGCGGGAAGACATACCGGCAACTTCCTTCATCCTCAGCTCGCAGTCCAGCTCGCCGCACCACATGGTCTTTACAAAGCCGCCATTGCGCTCCTGCAGCTCCTTGGCTTCCTCAATAGAATGTGCTTCGTAGATGTGGTCTTCCAGGTTCTTCTTGGCTCTTGCGTACATACCCTGATGCACCAGCTCCAGCTGCTGGGCAACGGCATTTTCCAGATCCTCCAGCTTGACCACGGTCTTCTCACCGTCGTTCCGGCGGACCAGAACACACTCGCCGTTCTCCAGGTCCCGAGGACCGCATTCCACCCGGAGGGGAACACCCTTCATCTCGTACTCGGCGCACTTCCAGCCCATGGAATTGTCACTGTCATCCAGCTTTACACGGACACCGGCAGCCAGCAGACGGGACTTCAGTTCATTGGCAGCCTCCAGAACGCCGGGCTTATGCTGAGCGATGGGCAGAACGACTACCTGAATGGGAGCAACCTTGGGAGGCAGCACCAGACCGTTGTTGTCGCCGTGGGTCATGATGATACCACCGATCAAGCGAGTGGATACGCCCCAAGAGGTCTCATGGGGGTTGGTCTTCTGGTTGTTCTTGTCGGTAAACTCGATCTCAAAAGCCTTCGCAAAGCCGTCGCCAAAGTAATGGGAAGTACCGGCCTGCAGCGCCTTGCGGTCGTGCATCATGCACTCGATTGTATAAGTCGCCTCTGCACCGTTGAACTTTTCCTTCTCGGTCTTCTGACCCCGGGTGACGGGCATCGCCAGCACATTCTCACAGAAGTCGGCATAGACATTCAGCATAGTCTCTGTAAACTGCTTTGCTTCCTCCGCAGTAGCATGGATGGTATGACCCTCCTGCCACAAAAACTCTCTGTGACGCAGGAAAGGCCGAGAGGTCTTCTCCCAGCGCAGCACGCTGCACCACTGGTTATACTTCATAGGCAGATCCCGGTGGGACTGAAGCACATTCGCAAAATGCTCACAGAACAGTGTCTCGGAAGTAGGACGGATGGCATACTTCTCCTCCAGCTCCTCGCCGCCGCCCATGGTGACCCAAGCACATTCGGGAGCAAAGCCCTCCACATGATCCTTCTCTTTCTGCAACAGGCTTTCGGGGATCAAAAGGGGCATATAGACATTCTCAACGCCCTGCTTCTTGAACTCCTTGTCCATAATATTCTGGATATTTTCCCAGATGGCATAGCCATA
>JAZNJN010000088.1:0-10111 GCA_045578025.1 Faecousia sp.
AGGGTCTCCTTCTTCAAAAGAGTAGTGGACATTATGCGTTCCTCCAATAGGTAAAATATTTTGACAAACAAACATACATGAAGTACAATGTCTTCAAATCGCTTGAATCTTATACCATATTAAAAATCAAATGTCAACCGCTTTTTAAAAGAAATTTATGAAAACCGGAAGAAACTCTTAAAAACGCGTAAATACTTGCAAATACTCGCAAATGCTAACGTGCTATTTTCACAAAAATAAGGAGGAAATCCAACAATGCAGAAGTTAATGGGTCTGGTGCGCCGCTGCGTGGAGGATTATCATATGATCGAACCCGGGGATAAGATCGCGGTCGGTGTTTCCGGCGGAAAGGATTCCCTGGTACTGTTGCAGCTTTTGGCTGGGCTGAAGCAATATTTGCCCTTTCATCTGGAGGCCATCACCATCGATATGGGACTTGGTATGGACTATTCCGGCGTACAGGAAATGTGCGATAAACTGGAAGTGCCCTATACCATCGTCAAGACCCAGATCGCTCCCATCATTTTTGACCACCGAAAAGAGAAGAATCCTTGCTCCATGTGCTCCAAAATGCGCCGGGGTGCGTTGAATCAGGCAATTCTGGATAGAGGAATCCACAAGGTGGCGCTGGGACATCATTATGACGATGCGGTGGAGACTTTCTTGATGTCCCTGCTTTATGAGGGCCGGATCAGCTGTTTTCAACCGGTGACGGACTTAGACCGCACCGGTGTGATCCAAATCAGACCCATGCTCTACATCCATGAAAAGACCGTGGATAATTTTGCGTCACGAATGGCGCTGCCGGTGGTGGAAAACCGCTGCCCGGTGGACAAGACCACCAAGCGGGAAGAGATCAAAAAGCTTATTTATGATCTGAGCAGTACCTATCCGGATCTGAAGGAGCGGATCTTTGGTGCTATGCAGCGGTATCCTTTGCCGGAGTGGGAGCCGAAGGGCCGGTATAAGCGGCCCAAGGATCAGGAATGAAACATTTTCCATCGGGGCATACTACCGCCGAAGGAGGCGGTAAAAGATGGTAAAAGGCGTTTCCAAGCAGGTGATCGTGGTACACAGTCCCGATCCCAAGCTGTTTGAGCAGGCGATCTTTATTTTGAAAGAGGATGCCCAGGGTGTGACGGATGAACAGCTTTTGAAAGAGGCAAAGCAAGCGGTACGGTTTCCGACAAGGGGAGCTGGAAGAAGAAAGCTGTATCTCTACGGACCGGCATGGGCCTGCGCCGGCGCGGTTTTGACCGGCGTGGTGTGGCTGATCAGCAGTTTACTATGATTTGCACACATTGCAAAGGTGTGTTATAATTGCAGTGCAATCGATGTAAATGATCGTTTATGTGGGCAAACCCAAATTGAGAATGTAGGGCGGGGGCTTGCTCCCGCCGAAAAAACCCGGGTGTGTATCGGCGGCGGGACCAAGGCCCCGCCCTACGCTTCCTATCGTACTTGCACAGCTAAACGATCATTTACCGTTATAGAAAGAGAGAAAACATATGCAGATCGGGAATCTTCAAGTCAATAATCCCATTGTCTTAGGCCCTATGGCCGGTGTGACGGATTGGGCATTCCGCACTATTTGCGCTCAGCTGGGAGCAAATATCACCGTGACGGAGATGGTTTCCTCCCGGGCGCTGGTATACAAGGATCAAAAAAGCGCAAAATTGCTGCGTAGGAACGAGGGCAGTCTTTGTGGTGCCCAGATCTTCGGAAATGATCCTGCTATTATGGCAGAGGGCGCGCGCCTTGCGCTGGAGATCTCCGGCTGTGATTTTCTGGATATCAATATGGGCTGTCCTATGCCGAAGATCGCGGGTTCCGGTGACGGCTGCGGTCTGATGCGTACCCCGGAGCTGGCAGGGCAGATCGTGTCCGCAGTGAAGAAGGCGGTGGATGTACCGGTCACCGTGAAATGTCGTCTGGGCTGGGACAAAGGCTCTATCAACGTGCTGGATTTTACCAAACGGATGGAAGACAGCGGTGCGGATATGATCACCGTCCACGGCAGGACCCGGGCTATGCTTTATTCCGGCGTTGCGGACTGGGATATGATCACAAAAGTCAAGCAGCAGCTTACCATTCCTGTGATCGCCAATGGCGATATCATCAGCGGCGAAACAGCGGTGAAATGCCTAAAACGCACCGGCGCGGACGGCATCATGATCGGAAGAGCGTCATTTGGCGATCCGTGGATCTTTGCGGAAACGAAGGCGGCCATTGTCGGTGAGCCGATTCCCGAGCGTCTGCCGCTGAAGGATCGGATCGCGGTGGCAGTGCGGCAATTCGAACTTTCCGAGCAGGACCACGGGGAGCATATCGCCTGCTTGGAGGCAAGAAAGCATTTTGCCTGGTATCTGCGGGGGGTTGCCCACAGCAGCTATTATAAAAATCAAATTTCCTCCTTAAATACCATGGAGGATATTTACCGGGTGGCAAAGGATGTCGTCCGGGATTTGAAATAAGTGGAAAGTATGAAATTTCCGCCGATTCACACCCTAAACCAAGAGGTGAAAGGGATGAAACGGCGGTTTTTTCTATGTCTTATCTTGATTTTTGCACTGGTGATCCCGGTGGCGGCAGAGCCTATCCGGTGGGTGGATTTTTCCGTGCCTTATGGGTCGCTGAAATATGCCATGGAACAGGATATTGCCACCTTTGAGCAGGAAAAGCACATCAGCTGGATCGACATTCTGGCGCTCAGCGCCTGCCGCACCGGGGGAAAATGCGGTTTGACCTCGGTAAAAAAGGCGGCATCCGAACTGAAAGGGGAGCGCTCGCCCAAGGAGCTGGCAGGAGATCTTGCGAAGTATTATGACTATTATCACGAATCCTTCTCCGCGGTGCTGGGAGGACTGCTTGGTAGCTATGCCATTGAGGTGGATGGGCAGTGGAAGGCAACATACGGGTTGAAAGCCTTTTCTCCCATCGCGGCTGGATATGGATACAGCCATTGTTCCGATTTCGGTGTCAGCCGCAGTTTTGGCTTTCAACGAAAGCACCTTGGTAATGACTTGATGGGCGGACTGGGAACGCCCATCGTGGCGGTAGAGGGTGGCGTGGTAGAGGCGATGGGCTGGAATCGGTATGGCGGCTGGCGGATCGGTATTCGCTCCTTTGACTCAAAACGCTACTATTACTATGCCCACCTGCAGAAAGATCACCCCTTTGCAGAAGGTTTGCAGGAGGGGGATATCGTCCAGGCGGGCGACCTGATCGGCTTCATGGGCCGCACCGGCTATTCCGATAAGGAAAATGTCAATAATATAGAAACGGTGCATCTGCATTTTGGAATGCAGCTGGTATTCGATGAGAGCCAGAAGGAGTGCAATTCAGAGATCTGGATCAACGTGTACGATATCGTCCGGCTGCTCAGCTCTCACCGCAGCAGTATTCGCAGGGTGGATGGAAAATGGCAGCGGGTGTATCCTTTTGCGGATCTGGATATAGAGGAATTAAAATGGTGACACACCATTCTTACTCAATCGGGCAATTCTCAGTTTTCTTTCATTTCGTGAAAAATATGCTGAGCATATGCGGTTAAAGCGGATGACATGGCTTGCTCTGGAGTGTGGTCACCCAAGTCCTTAGCAACATCGGAATATAGCTCGTAAATAAACCGTGGAACTGTAATGGTTGTAGATATTTGCATAATAGTACCTCGCAATTCTTTATAATTTCGTATAAAACAATATAGCCCGAATACGGGCAATTGTCAAGAATCGGAGGATGAAATAGGCTAAACACATACGAAAGTGAGGTATGTGTATGATTGTCTATGACAAATTATGGAAAACTATGGAGAAAAAGGGTATTACCCAATATAAACTGATTCACGAATACGGTTTTAGCAACGGACAATTAGACAGAATACGCAAAAACGAGAACATTAACATGTATACTTTGGACAGACTCTGTAGAATTTTAGAGTGCGCAGTCGAAGATGTGATAGAATATAAGGCAGACAAATAGGCTTTGCGTATTTATCCTTTTCCTTTATTAATAATAAATGAACACCACCCATTAGGGTGGTGTTCATTTTTGGTGCGAGAGATGGGACTCGTTTGCATCTGCGCCCAAAGGCACAGATAGAGGTTCGCCGCCATCCAGCTGGCGGCGGCAACGCTCGCTCGCGTTGCATTTAACTATTCGAGTCCCACCTCAATAAAAAATCCGATTACCCCGTATGGGGCAATCGGATTTTTGGTGCGAGAGATGGGACTCGAACCCACACGGCGTAACCACACGCACCTCAAACGTGCTTGTCTACCATTCCAACACTCTCGCAAGCGCTTATGTATTATAACCTTTTCCATATTTTTTGTCAACATCTTTTTAAGAATCCCTTGAAAGTTTCGAAAAGCTTTGATAGACTGTAACAAAGACAGGAGGGAAAACTATGACCCGTTTTTTTGTTGCCCCGGAGGAGCTGCAGCCGGATTTTCTGGTGCTGACAGGGGAGAACGCCCAGCATGCCAAGGTGCTGCGCTTAAAAGAGGGCGAAGAAGTCCTCGTCTGTGACGGACAGGGGACAGAGTGCTTATGTGCCGTCAGCGATGTCAGCCCCGGTCAGATCAGTCTGGTGGTCAAAAACCGCCGGGAGTCGGGCAATGAGGCTGCCGTAAAGGTCAGCGTGTACATGGCGTTCCCCAAAGGGGATAAGCTGGAGCATGTGATCCAGAAAGCAACGGAGCTGGGCGCTTATGAGATCGTGGCGTTTCCCTCCAGCAGATGTGTATCCCGCCCTGATGAAAAGAGTCTGAAAAAGAAGCTGGAACGGTGGCAGAAGATCGCCGCATCCGCCGCGGAGCAGTCCGGCAGAGGGCGGATCCCCGAGGTTTTGATACTTAACAGTTATCAGTCCGCTCTGGAACGGGCGGCAAAAGCGGACAAAGCCCTGCTGTTCTATGAAAATGAACAGGCAACCACTTTGAAAATGGCACTGTCCGCAGGAGCATATACTACGGTCAGTCTGCTGACAGGCCCGGAGGGTGGTCTGGAAACGAGGGAAGTGGAGAAGGCAAAAGAATCCGGTCTGAAGGTCTGCACCCTGGGAAAACGGATCCTGCGGTGCGAGACAGCACCTCTGTGTGCCCTCTCAGCTGTGATGTACGACGCAGGAGAATTCTAAAGAATAACCGCCGGTGAGAACACCGGCGGTTTTGCTATTTATGATACTTGCTGCCGGACTGGATGGATTCCGCCCGGTAGATCTGCTCCAGGACCATGATCCGCGCCAGATGATGGGGGAAGGTCATAGGTCCCATGGAGAGTTTGAAATCTGCCTTCTCCTTGACTTTCGGAGAGATGCCAAAGGAAGAACCGATCAAAAAACAGGCGGCTCCCTTGCCGGAGAGCTTCACTTCCTTCAGCTTTCCCGCAAAGCCTTCGCTGGAGAGAGTCTTTCCCTCGGGGGTGAAGATGCAAAGCCATGCGCCCTTCGGAACTTTTGAGAAAATCAGCTCCGCTTCTTTATCCAGTCCTGTTGCGATCTCCGCAGGGGAGGGATCTTCCGGGAGACGGTATTCCGGCAGCTCCACAAGATGAAAATTGCAGTAGCCTTTCAGCCGTTTTGCGTATTCTTCCGCGGCGCTGAGGTAGAATTTTTCCTTCAGCTTGCCCATGGCGATCAGTGTGATGTCGAACATAGTCTCCCTCCTTTGTGGGTATTATAGCATGGTAAGGCTAAAAAGGCAACTAAGGAGGAATTTTGTGAAACGGGACAAGCAGATTGAGAAAGTAACCAATTATCCGCCCTTGGAGGGGCAGATGAATATGCTGGGTTTGTTTAACGCCGATCCTCAGGGCAGCTACACAGGCGTACCGGCAGATCCCAATGAAGTACCGGTGCAGGACGCAGACGATCTGTAATGCAAGTGCCCAACCAAAACGGTTGGGCACTTAAAATTATTCCCCTTTGTATTTTTTTCGGGTGGCCAAACCGCCCCGGATATGCCGTTGAGATTTATTCACATCCAGCACCTTCCGAACTTGCTCGTATAGAACAGGGTTGTATCGGGGCAGCCGCTGCTGCAGATCCTTATGTACCGTAGATTTTGAGATGCCAAAATGCTGCGCTGCAGAGCGCACTGTGGCGCCGGTTTCAATCATGTACACAGCCAATACGCAGGCGCGTTCCTCGATGGTATCTGACATAATCTCCCCTCCGATGCTGTGTGCTACCATGAAAAACCTATGCATCCACAAAGGGAAATATGCGTCCTTGACACAGTGGGACAAACAAGATAAAATGGTGTCAGAATTATGCTTAACAGGGGGGATGGATATGATCCTGTTTCATAATGATTACAGTGAAGGCTGTCACGAATCGATCCTGAAAAGAATGCTGGAGACCAATCTGGAGCAAACACCCGGCTATGGTGAAGATCATTATTGCCGCAGCGCGGCAGACAAGATTCGTTCTTTCTGTGAAAATGAAGCTTTAGCTGTGCACTTTCTGGTGGGCGGCACTCAGGCGAATCTGACGGTGATCGACGCTGCCCTGCGTCCTTATCAAGGTGTCATCGGTGCGGCCAGTGCCCACATCCATGTCCATGAGACCGGCGCTGTGGAAGCAACGGGACACAAGGTGTTGGCTGTTCCCTCGGCCGACGGCAAGATCACAGCGACGCAGGTGATCCGCCTGGTCACCGAGCAGCGCAATTCCGATGCCGCAGAGCATATGGTGCGGCCGAAGATGGTGTACATTTCCCAACCCACAGAGCTGGGAACGTTGTATACCCGTTCCGAGCTGGAAGATCTGCGCTCGGTTTGTGACGAATACGGACTGTATCTGTTTCTGGACGGTGCCCGTCTGGGCTACGGACTGGAGGCAGCGGGCAATGATGTATATTTACCTGACATTGCAAGGCTGTGTGATGTGTTTTATATCGGCGGCACCAAGGTAGGCGCGCTGTTTGGCGAGGCAATTGTGATCCGCACAGCTGCCATTGACGAGGATTTCCGGTATATGATCAAGCAGCATGGCGGTATGCTGGCAAAGGGCAGACTGCTGGGCCTTCAGTTTGACACTCTGTTTACCGATGGCCTGTACTTTTCTCTGGCTGCCCGGGCGGACAGACTGGCAGACCAGATCCGCCATACCCTGCAGGAGCAAGGAGTGCCGCTGTTGGTGGAAAGCACTACCAATCAGATTTTCCCCATCCTTCCGGACAGCGTGTTGGAGGAGCTGGGCAAGGAATTTACATTTTCCGAGCAGGAGCGGGTGGATGATCATCATCGGGCAGTCCGCTTTTGTACCAGCTGGGCAACGACCCAAGAAAATACAGATGCCCTGTGTGATGCGCTCTGCCGTCTGTGCAGCGAAAATTTCTAAAAAGTTTATTGGTAATTTACGATTTGTTTTGGTATAATGGCACAAAAGGGGGAATGTGCTTTGGAACTGAATAAAAAGACACTGCGAAATCTGTTCTTTGTGGCAGCCGGATGCATTGTCTTATATTGGCTGCTCCATGAAACAGAGCGTCTCACATCTGTACTGACGGCAGGTTGGAACATTCTGTCGCCCTTCATCATCGGCGCAGTGATCGCATTTATCTTAAATGTGCCCATGCGCGCCATCGAGCGGTGGCTGAAGGGAATTAAAAAGAACGGACTGCGTCGGGCGGTTGCCATGCTGCTTACATTGATTGCAGTACTGTTGGTGTTGACTGGCGTGGTGTATCTGCTGATTCCGCAAGTAGGCGCTACGGTAGAATCTCTGGTTGCCAAACTGCCGGAATTTTTCTCCCGTGTTCAGAATACTGCAAATGCATTCCTGGCAGAGAATCCTCAGCTGATGGAGTGGCTGTACGAGAATACGGATTTTGCCAGCATCAACTGGTCGGATCTTTTGCAGCGGGCAGTCAGCATGGTGACCAATGGTCTCACGACCATTGTGGATAAGGCGTTCCATGCAGTGATCAGTTTGTCTACCGGTATTTTCAATGCGGTGCTGAGTTTTGTGTTCGCTCTGTACTGCCTGGGCCGGAAGGAGATCCTCGCCCGCCAGGGCAGAAGGATCCTGTATTCCTTCCTGCCGGAGAAAGTCAGCGATGAAACCGTCCGTATCCTGCGAATGACCAATTCCGCATTCTCCAATTTTATTTCCGGGCAGTGCCTGGAAGCGGTGATTCTGGGCGTCATGTTTGCCATCAGCATGTCCATCTTCAGAATGCCCTATATGCCCCTGGTCAGTGTGATCATTTCCATTACCGCACTGGTACCCATTGTGGGTGCGTTTGTGGGCTGTGCGCTGGGTGCGTTCTTTATTCTGGTGGATAATCCCATTATGGCATTCTGGTTTGTGGTGATGTTCCTGATCCTTCAGCAGATCGAGGGTAATACCATCTACCCCAGAGTGGTGGGAAGCTCCATCGGGCTGCCCGGCATGTGGGTATTGGTTGCTGTCGCCGTTGGCGGTGACTTGATGGGTGTTGGCGGAATGCTGCTGATGATTCCCTTGGCATCGGTATTGTATGCGCTTCTGAGGGAGTTTACAGATAAGCGACTGCTCGCCAGAGGTATCTCGTCCCGAAAGCTGCAGGATCAGCCCCCAGAGTTGAAATCCGGACGGCGTCGCGAGCGGGAAAGACAGAGACAAAACAGATTGTTCCAGAAAAAGCTTCGTCAAAAAGAAGATGCTTCCGAAAACAAGGAAAAATAAAAGAAAGCTGCCATCCAAGGATGGCAGCTTTTTATATCTGTGTAAATTCGTAATCCTCAAATTTAAGCCTGTCGCCAATATCAATGCCAAAAGGCAGCAGCGCAATGGCGACTTCGCTGACCACACCTGTGTCGTCGTACTTGACATAGGCATAGTCGCCCCGAATATCCGTCACGGTACAAAACATAAAGTACCTCCTATACTCATCCTGTGGTAAATGATCGTTTATGTGAGCAACGGAGCGCGAAGCGCGAGCCTCCCTTGTGCAAAGGGAGGTGGCTCCGCCGCAAGGCGGAGACGGAGGGATTGTCAATCCCCCAGTGACGCTGTCCGCGTGACAGCCCCCTTTACACAAGGGGGCCTTAGGAAGCTAAACGATCATTTATATTTACATTGTGTAAAGCAACCGCCCCCGGGGACCGGGGGCGGTATTTTGTAGGGAATTAGTCCTTGTACATCTCAACCAGCTTGTTGAGGTGCTCCCAGCGCTCCTTAGCGGCAGCCTCGTTCTTAGCGAACAGTTCAGTTGCACGCTCGGGGAACTCACGGGTCAGACGGCTGTAACGAGCCTCGTTCATCAGGAACTCCTGATAGCCATCCTTGGGAGCCTTGGAGTCCAGGGTGAACTTACCGGTCTCCTTGGAGGGATCGAAGCGGAACAGGTTCCAGTAGCCGCAGTCAACAGCCTTCTTCATTTCGCTCTGGCAGTTCATCATGCCGCCCTTGATGGAGTGCATCTCACAGGGAGCATAGCCGATGATGAGGGAGGGACCGTTGTAGGCTTCGGCCTCGCAGATTGCCTTGATGGTCTGAGCCTGGTTGGCACCCATGGCGACCTGAGCAACGTAGACGTAGCCGTAGGACATGGCGATCTCAGCCAGGGACTTCTTCTTGATCTCCTTACCGGCGGCTGCGAACTGAGCAACCTGACCGATGTTGGAAGCCTTGGAAGCCTGACCGCCGGTGTTGGAGTAGACCTCGGTATCGAAGACGAAGATGTTCACATCGTTGCCGGAAGCCAGCACGTGGTCAACACCGCCGAAGCCGATATCGTAAGCCCAGCCGTCGCCGCCGAAGATCCACATGGACTTCTTGGCCAGGTATTCCTTGTCAGCCAGGATCTCAGCAACGATCTCGCTGGCGGGAGCCTTCTCCAGAATGGCAACCAGAGCGTCAGCAGCAGCCTTGTTGGCGGTGCAGTCGTCCATGGTGTTCAGGTATGCCTCGCAGGCAGCCTTGCACTCGGCGCAGTTTGCGAAGCCGCACATGGAGCAGTAGGGCATGCCGTACCACACCCGTTTTACGCCGATCATCACCACGGCCTGGGCCATGCAGAGGTTGATGGCATCCCGGATAAAGTGGTTTTTCTGCAGTTCCTTTTCCCGCAGAGCCATTTCCTTCATTTTGTCGCCGAGTTTCACAATGTCCTCTCCCGTC
>JAZNJN010000089.1:0-11193 GCA_045578025.1 Faecousia sp.
ATTACCTATGCGAGCGAAGTAGCAGTAGCAAAAGGAGAATTGTACTATGTACGAAAGCTATACCCAAACACGCAAGTGGCAGTTGACCATCAACAACCCACATGACCACGGTATGACCCATGACGTGATCATCGACCGCGCGCAGAAGTTCAATCCGGACTATGTATGCATGGCGGACGAGATCGGTGAATCCGGGACATATCACACGCACGTTTTCCTCTACTCATCCTCGCCTATGCGGTTCGGCACGGTCAAAAAGCGGTTTCCTACCGCCCACATTGACAAGGCAAACGGAACGGTTCAGGATAACCGAGCCTATATCCGCAAGGAAGGCAAATGGGCTGACACCGACAAATCTGAGACCCGTGTAGAAGGTACATTCAAGGAGTTCGGCGTGCTGCCAAATGAGGCTTCTGAGAAGAGTCCCAAAATGGCGCAGCTGATGCAGGATGTCAAGGACGGCTTTTCCACCACAGAGATCATTGAAAACGATCCCAGCTTTGCTTTTAAGATCAATGATATTGATGCTCTGCGGGAGAAGCTGCTTTTTGAGAGATTCCGGAAAGAAAACCGCCATGTAAAGGTGAATTACCTCTTTGGTGATAGCGGTACCGGTAAGACCCGGAGCATCTATGAAAAGCACGCACCGGAGGATGTATACCGTATTACCGATTACAGTGGACAATCCGGTGCTCGCTTTGACGACTACCACGGAGAACCTGTGATCGTGTTTGAGGAATTCCATTCCCAGGTGCCCATCTCAGCGATGCTGAACTTTCTGGATATTTACCCTCTGAGACTGCCCGCTCGATACCGTGACCGCGTGGCCTGCTTTGATACGGTTTACATCACCTCCAACATCCCGCCGGAGGATCAATACCGTGATATCCAAAAGCATGAGATGGAAACCTGGCGCGCATTTCTGCGACGCATTCATACGGTAACGGAGTTCCGCCGGGGTATGCCCCCAAGGGAGGTTCCCCATGAGACGCTTTGAAAAGGAACGGCTGCAACGCCGTTCCAGTCTCCGGGAGCATCTCCCCAGACCGAATTCTACCTCCGACGCGCCTGTGAAACTGATCTTCATCGCTCTCTGTATCCTTGGAGCAATCCTGATATGGAGCAAGCAAGACGAGATCGCACTGACCGCCGAGGCCACCGCTTTACTTTCGCCTATAGCCAGCTTTGTTATGCAGCATATCTTTGCTACCTACCTGTTGGTTGGCGGAGTGTTCCTCTCCATACTCATTCTGTTTCCCCTTGGAAAGAAGGCTGCGCAGGATCAGCTGCGAAGCATTGGACTTGTGAACCATGCTGATATGGTGCCTGCTCTGAAACGGAAGTACAAGGACAAACAGAATCCTCGTATTTCAGTCTGGGAGTTTAGCTCCCAAGGCATTCCTTTAAAAACCTGGGAGGACAAGCAAGCAGCTATCGAAACGATTCTGGACATCACCATCGTCAAGATGAAATATGGGTCTGGCAAGAGCCGTGTTCTGCTCTATACCGTGCCTGCCAGAACGGATCTGCCGGAAGTGATAGACTGGAATGATAAGTACCTCTCCCACAATCCTTTCTTACTGGCTTTGGGTGAGAGCTTTACCGGATCGGTCACAGTAGATCTGGTAAAAGTACCTCACATTCTTTTAGGCGGTTCTACCGGCAGCGGTAAGAGTGTTCTACTGAAGCTACTTCTCATGCAGGCATTAAAGAAAGGCGCTATCGTCTGCATTGCGGATTTCAAGGGTGGCGTGGATTTCCCACCCATTTGGCACAAACAATGTCGTATGTGTATTGAGGAGAAATCTACGCTTGCGCTCCTGACAGAGCTTGTTGACGAACTGCAGCAGCGCAAAACCTTGCTGGCAGCCTCTGGGCAGCCCAACATTGACCGTTACAACGAAGCCACGGGAGAAGACCTGCCACGGTATATCTTCGCCTGTGACGAGATTGCGGAAGTGTTGGACAAAACCGGTCTGACAAAGGAGCAGAAAGAGATCGTTGGCAAGATCGAAAGCAAGCTTTCTATGATTGCCAGACAGGGTCGCGCCTTTGGCATCCACCTGATTCTTGCCACCCAGCGTCCGGATGCCAACATTCTGTCCGGTCAGATCAAGAATAATGTGAACTGTCGGATCTGCGGTCGTGCTGATACCATCCTGTCACAAATCATCCTGGATAGCACCGACGCTGCCGAGCAGATCCCCAAGGACGCCCGCGGCAGATTCGTTTTGCACGACGGAACGGTATTCCAAGCATACTGGTTTGACGATACCGCAGGCATTACAGGCCTCCATTCCTAATAGAATGTTTTAAGGAAGGGGGGCTGTGCAATGGCAAAGCAAGAGGTGCAACTAACCTTTACCTTTGTGAACCCTAACACCCCAAGGGAGTTTGAACGGCAACTTCAAAAGATTTTAATCGACAAGCTGCTCTCTCAGTACTGGGAGAACAGGGTAGCTGTTAGTTGACCAACCTACATCCGGAAAGGGGAATGTTTTCGTTCCCCTTTCTTGCTTTTTATGCTATAATAAAGGCAGGATATGGGTTGGTTGACAGAAAGGAGCAACCAACAAATGAAAATAGCTGCATATTGTCGTGTCTCGACGGACAAGGACGAGCAGATTGATAGCTTAATCCACCAGAAGGAATTCTTTGTGGAGTATGCCAAACGGAACGGCCATGAACTATTCCGCTTGTATGCGGACGAAGGCATTACCGGTACATCCCTGAAAAAGCGTGAGGAATTCAAACGGCTTTTACGGGATGCGGAGCTGGGCCTGTTCGATATGGTGGTAGTTAAGGATATCAGCCGCTTTGCCAGAAACACAGTAGATGCATTGCAGAGTATCCGCAAACTGAAATCTATGGGTATCAACACCCTGTTTCTCACAGCTAATATGGATTCCATGGGAGACAGCGAGTTCGTGCTTACCCTGTTTTCTGCTATGGCGCAGGAGGAAAGCAACAATCTTTCCAAGCGTGTCAAGTGGGGCAAAAAAATCAATGCGGAAAAAGGTCGTGTTCCTCAGCGGGTCTTCGGCTATGACCGGATCGACAAGTTCACCTTAGAGATCAACCCCGAGGAAGCCCGGATCGTCCGCAAGATATTTTTCCTATACAACGAACAGGGCTTAGGCTGCCGAACCATCAGCATGACTTTAAATCGAGACAATGACAAAACCAAATACGGAAACGACTGGAATGCACGGGGTGTTCGAAGGGTACTTGTGAACCCACTATACTGCGGTATTTTAGTCAACCATAAATATGAGATTGAAGATTTCTTGACCGGAAAGCAAGTGAACATTCCCAAAGAGGATCATTTCTATCACCAGCGTCCGTCTTGGGCCATTGTGACCCCGGAGGTCTTCCAAAAAGCGCAGGAGATTATGGATTCCCGGCGGACAAAATATGACTCCGGTGAGCCTTTCAGAGACGCCAGATACAGTTCCAAGCATGTATTTTCCACCCTCATTAAGTGTGAACATTGTGGTAGGTCCTTCACTCGGAAGACCTATACATATGTGAACACCCGGGTTTACTGGCGATGTGTTACCAATGATCAGTACACAGCAGAGAAGTGCGATAACCGCGTAATTCTGGATGAACCGGAACTGATAGAGGAGCTTCGCAAATACTTTGCCTCGTTGATTGAAGACAAGGACGTTTTTGTGGCAAGCATTTTGGCAAGCTTGGACAAACAGATTCCGGAGGCACAGGACCCCGAACAGGTTAAGCAGGAAATTGAAGCCAAGCGGAAGAAACTGCTGAGCAAAAAGGTCCGGTATCAAGAAATGTATGCCAATGATTTGATCAGTATGGCGGAGCTGAAAGACAAGCTTGCAGGTATTACGGAAGAACTGAAGACTGTGGATTTGGATTTAGAACAAATCGCCCAGTCAGCGCAGATCATCAGCAACGCAGAGCAAATTATTCAGCACTACCGTCAGGATATCCTTCGATTTTTAGAATTAGAAACCGTTACCAATATGGATATGCGCCGGATTATTGACCATATCTCGGTAAATAAAAACGGCAATGTCCGTGTGGTACTGAAGAAGTTTGAAGATATGGCAGCCGTCTAATGACACTTAGCGAATTGGTGTCAATGGTGGAAGTGCTGGATCCCATGGTGCTCAGTTCCAAGGTCCGGGAGGTCTGCGAGGATAAGTGCCGGGAAGAGGCTTCCCTGCAGATCCCCGCTGCCATCCAGGAACTGTTTGACGATGATCTGGTGCTGGCAGGGGAACGCCGCCGTCTGTTTGTCACCCTGGGTCAGTTCTCCATCGTCCGGCTAGAGCGGGATGCCCAGCTGATCGTGCCGGTGTTGGACTACGCCATTCCCACCAAGGAATGCTGCGACGCCCCGGGCTGCACGGAGGATCCCTGCGAAATGTTCTCCCGGATCCCCTTCCCTGCCACCCAGTTCGCCCCCAGCGGCTGCGACAGTAACTGTCCGGGGGGCGACCCCGACGGCTACACCACCTGCGGCTGCCAAAGCTAAAACAAATCCGCCGGGCTGACCCGGCGGATTTTTTGTTATTTACTGCGCATGATGCGCTTTCTGGCAAGGTTGATGGGGCCTTCCTGCATATGGTTGATCCAGGCAAGGCTCTTTCCGCAGCCGTAGGCAACACAAAATTCCGGATCGTCCGCCAGGGTGCAGACGATACCCGTCCGCTCCGTTAGCAGCTTATCCATGCCCCAGATCTGGCTGCCGCCACCGGTAAGGGTGATGCCGTTTTCGGAAATATCGCTGACCAGCTCCGGAGAGGTTTCCTCCAACAAGGACTGAACTTCATCGGCAATCTGCCGGGCGGGACGGCGCAACACCTCGTAGATCTCAGAGGACAGCAGCGTCAGCTCTCTGGGCAGACCGGTCTTGGCATCTCTGCCCTTAACGTTCATGCTGATATTCTCCGGCCGGGGATAGACACAACCGATCTGAATCTTGATATCCTCTGCGGTGACCTGACCGATGATCACGCCGTGCTTCCGGCGGACATACATACCGATGGCTTCATCAAAGGCGTTGCCTGCCACCTTAATGGAAGAAGAAGAGGCCACACCGTTGAGGCTCAGCACTGCGATATCCGTAGTGCCGCAGCCGATATCCACCACCATTTGGCCGTTGGGGCCCTTGATGTCTAAATTTGCACCCAAGGCGGCAGCCAGGGGCTCTTCGATCAGATAGACGCGGCGGGCGCCGGCATCAATGGCGGCATTGATCACCGTCCGCTCCTCCACCTCGGTCACGCCGCTGGGCACACAGATGACCACACGGGGCTTGGGGGTAAATAAAGAAGCCTTGGCAGCATCCCGGAACAGAGTCTGGAGCAGCTTCACTGTCATTTCATGGTCGGAAATCACGCCGTCCTTCAGCGGGTGCATGGCCACCACATTGCCGGGGGTTCTGCCCAGCATATTCCGGGCAGCGGAGCCTACCTGCAGGATCTTGCCGGTGTTCTTGTCCACCGCCACTACAGAGGGCTCCCGGACAACGATGCCCTTGCCGTCCACATAGATCAGCACATTTGCAGTTCCCAGATCGATACCCAAGTCATAAGAGAATAATTGCATAATCGTCACCTACTTCGTTTTTCACTGCGTCTGGCCAGTGCCATCGCTGCGCAGTGCACCTGCGCTCCGCCGGCAGTGAGCAGCATTCTGGCTGCCTCGCCTGCGGTGGCGCCGGTGGTAATAATATCGTCAATTAACAGGATCTTCTTTTCCGTAAAATCCACCCCGGGACACACCCGGTAGACACCCAACACATTGGCTCTGCGTTGCGCCTGCCCGGAAATACTGGACTGCGGGCGGTTGTTCCGCACCTTTTTCAAAAGCCGCGTCGGGCTTACGCCCAGCTCCTCCGCCACCGCTTTCGCGATCATCTCTGCGTGGTCATAGCCGCGGGTCAGCTTCCGCAGCGGTGCGGTAGGCACCCAAGTCAGTATGTCAAAGCCTTCCGGGTGATCCTCCTCGATTTTCATGGCAAGGAGTCTTCCGTAGCACTTGGCATAATGCCTTTTCCCTCCGAATTTAAACCGGAGAATACTGCGCCGTGCCGGACCTTCATAATACCAAACTGCTGTCCAACTGTCAAGGAAAGGGAACTTTCTGTGCTTATCCGCGCATTCCGGCGCATCCACCCGGCAGATATGGCACAGATCGGTTTCATCCTGTTCCAAAAGTCTGCCGCAAAGCACGCACTTAGGTGGGAACAGCAACCGTCCCAACAGATCCGGCATGCTCATGTCACTTTCTCCTGAAGACGCAGCTTCAGACCCGAATAACGGCGGCCTCGCTTGGCATTTTCCGTCATGGCCGCCACGGTTTCCGGTCTGCCCACGATAATCAGCAGATCCCGCGCCCGGGTGATGGCGGTATAGAGCACACTTCTGCTCAGCAGATACGGCGATCCGCTCCAAGCGGACAGGATCACCGCCCGGTACTCACTGCCCTGGCTTTTATGCACCGTGATGGCATAGGCGCTCTCCAATTCCCCAAGCTGGTCGAAATCGTAGTCCGCCTCCCGGTCATCAAAGACCACTGTCATGGTTTCCATATGGGGGTCGATGGCTTTGACCGTGCCGATATCCCCGTTGAAAATGCCGGTGCCCACAGCGCTGCCGTCGGTCTTTTTCCACATTATATCATAGTTGTTCCGGATTTGCATCACCCGATCGCCCTCCTGGAAAGAAAAATCTCCAAATTGGCGTTCTTTTTTCGTGGGCACAGGAGGATTCAGCACGCCTTGCAATGTCTGATTCAGCACCGCTGTGCCTACACCGCCCTTACGGGTAGGCGAAAGCACCTGGATCTGGTCAGCGGGAATACCCATTCTTTCCGGAAGTCTTTCTGCACATAGTCCTGCAATGGTAGCGCGCACTTCCTCCTCTGACCGGCAGGGCAGGAAGAAAAAGTCGCTGTTTTTCGTCCGCAGATCCGGCATTTCTCCCTGGTTGACCCGGTGGGCATTCATGACGATCAGACTTTCCTGGGCCTGCCGGAAGATCTCCGTCAGCCGGACAGAGGGCAGCACATCACTGCGCAGACAGTCGCCAAAGGGAAATCCCGGGCCTACCGGCGGCAGCTGGTCCGGGTCACCCACGAAAATCAGCCGTTTCCCCGGGGGTACTGCCCGTAAAAGATCGCTGAGTAGCAGCACATCCACCATGGACATCTCGTCCACGATCACCGCATCCGCCTTTAAGGGATTGCTTTCATCCCGGGCAAAGGACATGATGCCGGTAGCCGGGTCAATACCCGCTTCCAGCAGGCGATGGATGGTAGAAGCATCCTCCCCGGTCACCTCAGTCAGCCGTTTGGCTGCCCGTCCGGTGGGTGCTGCCAGAAGACATTTCATCTGCATCTGACCCAGCAGGGAGAGAATTCCCTTTAAGATGGTAGTTTTGCCGGTGCCGGGACCGCCGGTGATCAGCAGCACGCCACTGGTGGCCGCCTGGCGAATCGCCTGCTCCTGCTGTGCAGAATAGGAGATCCCACTTTCCTTTGCCGCTTCACGCATCATCTTATTCAGATTTTTCGGCTCAGGGAAGCTGCGGTTTGCATTTCTCAATAGCCGCTCCGCAATATAGGTCTCCGCCTCGTAAAGACGGGGCAGATAGATCACCGTGATTCCCGCCAGCGTCTGACGGATAAGCTGCTGATGCGCTACAAGGTCGTCCACCCGACCGGCAACCGCCTCACTGTCTACATTCAGCAGCTGGGCTGTGGCCATAATCAGCTTGTCCTGAGGCAAAAAGCTGTGACCTGCAGTTAAGTTATAGTTCAGTTCAAAAAGGATGCCTGCCTTGACCCGACGGGGATCGTCCCCCGCAAAGCCCAGCTCCACGGCAAACCGGTCCACAGCGCCAAAGGGCGCGTCCAGACCCTCCTCCGTCAGCAGATAGGGGTCATCATATAATAGCTCCACAGCGCTCTCCCCATAGAGCTTATATGTACGCACCGCCAACTCTGCAGGAAGCTGATGCATGGCGAAAAACTCCATCAGCTGGCGCATGCCCACCCGCAGGCGGAACTCTTCGCCGATGGCCCTTGCCTTCTCTTTGGAGATGCCAGTCACCTCCGCAAGCCGCTCCGGCTCACGCTCCATCACCATGAGTGTCTGCTCGCCAAACCGTTTAACGACTCGGGCAGCTGTCACCGGGCCGATGCCCTTAATGATCCGACTGGACAGGTAGCTCAAAATCTCCGATTCCGTCTGGGGCAGCAACCGCTCCAGAAATTCTGCCTCGAATTGGCGGCCGTAGCTGGGGTGGCTGATCCACTTGCCGGTAACCATCAGCCGCTCGCCGCTACTTGGCACGGGAATCGTACCCACCACCGTAACCGTCTTTCCATCCTCCCCTGCAAGGCGGAGCACCGCATAGCCGTTATCATAATTCTGATAGACCACAGCGCTGATGACGCCTTGAATGATCTCCAATTCCTGCTGTGCCATGCTCTCACCTCCAGTCAAAAAACATTACTTATAGTTTACATGATTTTTGTCCGTTTGAAAAGTCTTTTTGCTGAAATCTTTCTCCATTCCCGGGCATGCTGTAAGGGAACACCTTTTTCCATCTCATTTTTACCATTTTTTACTTTCACCCTTGCCTTTGTTTCAATTTTGGGGTATACTGTATTTGTGGAAATTTAGGACTTTATGGTCGGAGGTGGACAATGAAGGATCTGAATCTTTTGGTCTTTATGACTCAGCTGGGTCTTTCTGTGGTGCTGCCCTTTGTCGGCTTTCTGCTGCTTGCCGTCTGGCTGCAAAACCGATTCGGATTGGGCGGCTGGGTCTTATGGGCAGGTATCATTTTAGGTGCTGTCACCGCCATAGACGGTTTCCGCCACTCCCTGAAAACACTGGCGCGGATGGGCCGAAAAAAAGGCGAAGATACGCCCCCTGTGAGCTTTAACGACCACGACTGACCGGAGGTGTCTGTATGAATTTGAGAAGAATCGCAAAGGAATCATCCCTGTTCGCCATCTGCGAGGCTGTCTTTTGTGCCATCATGGTGGTGATTCTGGCGTTTGTATATAAATTTGACCTATCTGTGGTGCTGGGCGCTGTGGCCGGCTGGGTCATTGCTCTGGCCTACTATGTATCCATTATCATCAGCGTGAATCTTGCCGCAGAAAAAGCGAAGATGCAGGATGTAGAGGGTGGTCAGAAGCTGATGCGGATGTCTTACTCCCTGCGGATGATCGGTATGTTTGTTGCTTTGGTGCTGTGTGCCATCACCGGCATCTTTGATATTTTGTCATTGGCGCTGCCCATGCTCTTTGTCCGTCCGGCAACGGCGGTAGCAGATGCGCTTACAAAAAGGAGGTCTGCGACACATGAATATTGAGGTCACCGGCCCGTATATATACTTCACCATCCCCATCTTCGGCGGCATCAATGTGACCCAGACCATGATCTCGTCCATTATTGTCACCGCGCTGCTGTGCTGGGCATTTGTGTATTTCGGAAAAAGTCTGAAAAAGCGCCCCGACGGCAAGCAGGTATTGGTGGAAAAAGGCGTGACGATGCTGCAAAACATGGTCATCGAGACCATGGGCGCACACAATGCCCACTGGACACCTTTTATCGGTACAATCTTCCTCTCCAGCATCTGCGGCAGCTTTATCGGCCTCACCGGCTTTCTCCGTTCCACTACGGCAGACCTTAGCTGTGTAGCTGTGTGGGCAGTGATGGTCAGCGTGATCATCTGGTACAACAATATTAAGCACAACGGTTTTGTCGGCTGGCTGAAGGGTTTTACCGAGCCCATCGTGGTCATGACCCCCATGAATGTGGTCTCGGAGATCGCTCAGCCCCTTTCCATGGCATTCCGTCATTTCGGCAATGTGGCCGGCGGCGGTGTCATCACCTCCATCATCTACGCCGCACTGAGTCTTGCATCCACTGCGGTGTTGAATCTGCTCACCGCCAGCGGCTGGATCGTCAGCGCTGCGCTGTTGGTCACCGGAGGCGTGACGATCTTCCTGTGGAAGTCCAAAGGAAAGAAAGTATGGCTGGTCTTCGGCTGCATCAGCGCCGTACTGGGACTCTTTGGTGTGCTGGAAGCAACCGGTCTTCTCAGCGGCGTACCCATTCTCGCCTACGGCGTGCCGGCAGTGCTGAGCTGCTACTTTGACCTCTTCTCCGGATTTGTACAGGCCTATGTGTTCAGCTTGCTGACCATGGTGTATATCTCCGGCTCCCTGCCCGAACCCACACAGGAAACGGCAGCTTAACTCTATCAATCAATTAATTTACTATACAAAAATTTGGAGGAACTATTTATGGAAATCGCAGAAGCAATTGCAATCGCAGGTAAGGCACTGGGTGCAGGTCTGTGTATGGGTATTGGCGCTATCGGCCCCGGTGTTGGTGAAGGTACTGCCGTTGCCCACGCTCTGGACGGTATGGCCCGTCAGCCCGAAGCAGCAGGTACGCTGCGCAGCACCATGATTATGGGCTGTGCCATCACAGAGACCACCGGCATCTACTCCCTGGTCATCGCTCTGCTGATCATGTTCCTGCTGTAAGACCCTTTCTCAAAACATCAAAGAAAGGAGTCTGCGCAAGTGGGACAATTTGAAGCATTTATCGGCGTAAACTTCTGGACCGCACTGCTGGTTCTGCTGAACACCCTGACCATCTACTTTGTGGGTAAGAAATTTCTCTTTGGCCCTGTGATGAAAATGATCCGGGAACGGCAGCAGGAGATCGATGATATGTACACCCAGGCAGACACTGCCCGTTCAAGCGCTAAGGCTTTGGAGGAGGATTACAAGCTCAAGCTCTCTGCCGCCATGGAGACCGGCGAGCGCATCGTAAAGGATGCCACCGCTCGGGGACAGGCAAAGGAGGAGGAGATCCTCCTGCAGGCAAATGCCGAGGCTTCCCGCATCCGCAGCAAAGCCGAAGCTGACATTGCCATGGAACGCAAAAAAGCCATCAACGATGCCAAAGACGAGATCTCCGGCATGGCCATGGCCATTGCGGAAAAGGTAGTGGGCAGAGAACTCAATGCCGCAGATCACGGCACACTCATCGACAACTTTATCAGCGAATTGGGTGATCAGGTATGACAGAGGCTGCAAACGCATACGGTCAGGCACTATACGACCTAGCGAAGGACGAAGGCCTTGCCGACCAAATCCTCACCCAACTGCTGATGCTGGAGGAAA
>JAZNJN010000090.1:0-4950 GCA_045578025.1 Faecousia sp.
AGGGAGCCATTGCCCTGGTCGTCCATGTCCACATAGACGAAGCCGTAGCGCTTCCGCATCTCGCCGGTGCTGGCAGAGACCAGGTCGATGCAGCCCCACATGGTGTAGCCCATCAGGGGAATGCCGTCCAGCAAAACCGCATCCTTCATGGCCTGAATATTGCCCCTGAGATAATCGATGCGCTCGGGGTCATGGACAGTGCCATCGGCTTCCAGCTTGTCTGCCCAGCCGATGCCGTTCTCTACGATGAACAGAGGCTTCTGGTAACGGTCGTACAAAGTGTTCAGAGAGATGCGCAGGCACTGGGGATCGGTCTCCCAGCCCCATTCGTTGGCAGTCAGGTAGGGGTTCTTCATGCCGTGGATGCCGTTGCCGCCGCCACTCTTAATGAAATCACCGTGGGTCGTAAAGGTGGAAGAACCGTAGCAGGAGAAGCTCAGGAAATCACAGGTATAGTTTTCCAGCAGTTCCATGTCGCCGGGCTGGACATCCAGCACGACGCCCTTACGCTCGTACTCCTTCAGCTTGTAGTTGGGGTACTTGCCCCGCATCTGTACATCGCTGTAGAACAGGAACTGTTCCTGGCTTTTTTTCTGGACGAACAGCTGGTCTGCGGGATCGCAGGTTTCGGCGTACAGGGGCTGATAGGCCAGCATCATACCAACCATGTTCTCGGGATCGATTTCATGAGCAGCCTTGACCGTCAGGGCACTGGCCAGGAACTGGTGCAGCGCAGACTGCGCAATGTTCTGGGGATTCGCATGGAGAACGCCGATGGTGGAGGGCTGCATAAACTCCATCATATTGATCTCGTTAAAGGTCAGCCAGTACTTGACCTTACCCTTATAACGCTCAAGGACGGTGGTGGTGTACTTGACAAACAGGTCGATAACGGCTCTGTTCAGCCAGCCGCCATACTTAATGACCAGATCAACAGGGATCTCAAAGTGGGACAGCGTAACCAGAGGCTCGATGTTATGCTTGCGCAGCTCGTCAAACACATCGTCGTAGAACTTCAGACCCTCCTCATTGGGGGTTTCGGACTCCAGCACCGGGAAAATCCGGGGCCAGGAAATGCTCATGCGGAAGGTGCGGAAGCCCATCTCCGCCATCAGAGCGATGTCCTCCTGATAGTGATGATAGAAGTCGGTAGCCTTGTGAGAGGGATAATAGTATCCGTCAAGAACGGTGGGAACAGCACCTTCAGGGAATTCCATAGGGGCACCGAACTTCATCTCCACCACGCCGGTCTCGCCGGTTTCAGGAATGATCCAGCCGATCTTTCTGGGATTCTTATGGCTGCCTGCGGTGGTCACGTCGATCATGGTAGGAGCTTTGCCGCCCTCACCAAAACCACCTTCAAACTGATTTGCCGCAGTTGCGCCGCCCCACAAAAATTCTTTCGGAAACTTGCTCATAGTTGCCTCCTTTTTAGTGAATCAGAGTCAGCAGTTCTTCTTCCTTCTCAATGGCGCCCAGCTTCATGGAGACCACATCCAGATAATCGTCGGTGTTGGAAACAATGACGGGGGTCACCATGGAATAGCCTTCCTTACGGATGGCATCCATGTCACAGGTGATCAGCAGCTGACCCTTCTTAACCTTATCGCCCTGCTCAACATGGGTGGTGAAGTACTTGCCTTCCAGCTTTACGGTGTCCATACCCACATGGATCAGCAGTTCTGCACCGTTCTCGCTCACCAGACCCACAGCGTGCTTGGTGGAGAACAGCATGGAAACAGTGCCGTCGCAGGGAGCGTACACATGACCGTCAGCAGGCTCGATGGCGATGCCCTTGCCCAGCATTTCGCTGGAGAAGGCCTCGTCCTGCACTTCGCTCAGGGGGATGGCTTTGCCGTTCATGGGGCTGACCATGACTTCCTTCTTGACACTCAGATCATTTCTTTTTTCAGATTTGGGAGCCTCAGCACCTGCATCCTTAAAGGTGACGAAAGACACAGCGAAGCCTGCTGCAGCGCAAGCAACCAGAAGGATCAGTGCAGTGATCATGGAGCCTGCGGGGTTGGCGGGATTGACCAGAGCGGGGATGCAGAAGACACCCATACCGCCCATAGTGTAACAAGTCACACCAAACAGCGCCATCACGGCACCCATAACAGTAGAAACCAGGCAGGTGTACAGGAACTGCTTGCCCTGGGGCAGCGTAACACCATAGATGGCGGGTTCCGTAACACCGAAGATACCGGAGATCCAGGCAGGCAGTGCAATGTTCTTCAGCTTCTTGTCCTTGGTCTTAACCCAGATGCCCATAACGGAACCGGTCTGAACGAAGGAGCAAACCAGCATACAAGCCATCAGAGGCTGCGGCACACCGCCGATCAGAGCCATAATAAAGGTCATGATCAGAACATGGTGGATACCGAACAGAACCAACACCTGCCACAGACCGCCCAGAGCAGCACCGGCAACGATGGGGCTGAAGTTGTAAATAAAGCCAAAGAAGCCGCTGATCATGCCAGCCAGCATATTGGCAACGGGTCCGATGACACAGAAGCCCAGGGGCAGGCAGACCATCATAATGATAACGGGGACAACGAAGGTCTTGACCACATCGGGAACAACCTTGTTCAGCCACTTCTCAAAGGGAGCGGCCACCAGACAGAGCAGAACGGTGGGCATAACAGTGCTGGAGTAGGAAGCATTGACCACAAAGCCAAAGACGTTCAGGTCGACACCCTGGATGGCGGGATACAAAAGGCCTGCACCCAGCATCATGCCCAGGAAGGGGTTGCCGCCCATTTTTTTGAAGGTGGTATAGCCCACAACCACAGGGAAGAAGTAGAACATAGACTGACCGGCAGCATCAAACAGCTGGTACAGGCCATCGGTTTCAGCCAGAATACCAAACATCTTGCACAGGATCAGAATGCCCTGAATGATACCGCAGGCACACAGAATGCTGATCGGGGGAACAAAGATACCGGAAATCATGTCCAGAATCAGCTCACCCAGACCCATCTTGGGCTTCTCGGCAGCCTCACCGGTCTTGATGCCGACAATCGCACAGACATCCTTGAACACCTCGGGCACATGGTTGCCGATGACAACCTGATACTGGCCGCCGGCCTTCATAACGGTGACCACGCCGTCCATATTCTTCAGGACTTCGTCATTGGCCTTGGCCTCATCCTTCAAAGTGAAGCGCAGTCTGGTGACACAATGGGCGACATTGGTGATATTTCCCTTGCCGCCTACGTTTGCAACAATGCTCTTGGCTAAACTTTCGTATTTACCCATTTCGGTTTCCTCCTAAAAATTGTGATAAATAGTAATTGTATAGAACAATCAGTCCCATATTCGTCGCGAGCGAACATGGCAGTATAGCCAACCAAATGTCACCATCTCTGATCATTGCACAGGTTATGAAGGGTTTTCAGTCATTCTGGGGGTTGTATACCGTGCGTTCAATATGTACCATCAGGTACAGCTTTTCATCTGTACTCAGGTCATGATGGAAATTGTTCCGAATATACGATTCGATCTTCAGGACGCACTTATAGGAATTCTTGTATTTTTTCTTCAGCAGCTCAAACAGGCTGTCATCCCCATCGTCCTTGTAGGTGGTATTGGTTACAAGACGCTGGGCAAAAAAGCGGATGTGGGTAATGAAGCGGTAATAATGGATGGATTTCTCATCAAACTCCATCCGGAAGAAATAGCGGACGATATTATTGATATCCTGGATCACCTTTGTGATGGCATATACATGCTCAATAGAGCCGTTGTCCAGTGCTGCGTCTACAAAGTGGATGGTAATAAACGCAGCTTCGTCCTCCGGGAGCTTTACCTTGAATTTCTCTTCGATCATCTTCAGAACATGCAATCCAATTTCAAATTCCGGCTCATAGAAACGCTTGATCTCCCAGAGCATGGGGTTTTTCAGGGAAATGCCGTTAAGGAATCTGGAAATTGCATTGTAGATGTGATCACTCAGAGAAACGCAGAGAGAATCGCTGAATTTCTTGCCCAGGGTAATACGGGCATACTGGATCGCATCATCTGCCAGTTGAATGTACTCCATAGGGATCACATCGGAAAACTGTTGGAACTTGTGGCTGGCATTTTCATCCTGCATGTGGAAATACTTGTCTACCTTAGATTCATCCAGCAGGTCATCCGCTTTTTTCTGGAAGCCAATTCCCTTGCCCATGGCAATGACCTCTTTGCCATCCTCATCGATAAACAATACGACGTTGTTATTGAATACTCTGTGTATCTTTATCATAAGCCTACGCCCTCTCTAACAGCCTTTATGGTATGAAAAAACTGCATAAGGATACTATAAGTATAATATCCCTATGCAGGTATAGCTCACAATCGCAATCACTATCCGCAAGTGCTACATTCAATTCAGTTGAAAGGTCTAGCCTGCCGAACAGTAACTATCCACATTTCACATACATGATACCACGGTGTTTTTCGTTTTGCAACAGTAAATTCAGAAAAAATTCATTATTTACGTATTCGTGCAATTTTGGTTATCTGGTTAGTTGAAAATGCTGAAATCTGTCGGATTGGTCTGTGACAAGTATAGCATAGAAGGGTGGGATTTGCATGGGAGAAATTAACTTGACCTGAATTTACTGTAAGTATTACCTATCAATCGTCTTGATCAATACGACAAAAACTGTCCGGGAACATACCACCAGGGCGCAACCATGGAACACCTGAGCGTTTGTGTCGATTCGTTCGTACATTACGACAGAGCGCAGGAAATGATTATTGGCTTTGCTGATATGGTCAACAGGGCAATCACACTTTTATTATTTCGTATATTCTCAATAGCTCCCTGGCTCGGTTCCAAATTGGCCATTGTAGCCGACAGCGGATCGTGGAGCGGGCGCTGCTTCGTTCAGGTGGCCGGAAACCGCTACAAAGGCGAATCACGAAACGCTACCATTCTCCACAGCACGAAAAATGCACCGGGTT
>JAZNJN010000091.1:0-16588 GCA_045578025.1 Faecousia sp.
GTCCTGCACGGAGGCGGCAAGGCACTTCAGCCCGTAAAGCTCTGCGCAGCTGCGGCTAGAGAGGGCTGCCACGTCCGTTCTGCCGGATTTGGAGACCATTTCCGCGGCAGCTGCGGTATTTTCCATGGGAATGATCTTCACGCCCTTGAGTCCTGCCAGATACTCGCTGCACTGATTGATGGCCTGCTCGTGGGAGTAGATCTCCTTGATGGAATCGACGGTAGCGCCGGGGTTTGCCAGCAGATTGTGGTCGATCTTCAGTCGGAAGCTGCGGACGATGGAGAAATTGTGCTGGATCATCAGATCGTACACCTTTTTCACCGAGCCGGCAGTGGAATTTTCAATGGGCAGGATGCCGTACTGGCACAGACCTTGCTCAATGGCGGAAAAAACACCCTCGAAGTTCTTGAAATACATGATAAAGGGGTTCTTGAAGATCTTTTCGCAGGCGATCTGGGAGTACGCACCTTCCACACCCTGGCAGGCTACCATGGCCTGCTGAGGGAACAGCTTGGGGGTGGACTCAATCGCATCGGTGATTGTCTTGAAAAGAGGAGAAAGAGAGCCGTTGCGCTTGCTCTGGTAGCTGCGGCTCAGCTCGAAGAGCATGGAATACAGCACCCGGGTGTAATTTGCCATCTCCGGGCCTGCTTTTACTGCCACATCTGCCATTTTTTCCCGCTCTCTGGCAGGGACGAAGATGGGCATATTTTGCTCCTTTTTATAGTCGGCGATCTGAGCGGCCACATCCATGCGCTGGATAAACAGCTCGACCAGCTCGTCATCGATCCGGTCGATCTGACCGCGAAGTTCCTTGATATCCATAGTCATTTCCTTCTTTCCGTTTGGGTGTTGCTAAGAATAAGATCATAAATGGCGATTGCCGCTGCGGCTTCTACCACAGGTACGGCTCTGGGTACGATGCAGGGGTCGTGGCGACCCTTAATCTCCAGTGTGGTGACCTCTCCAGTTTGTAAATTCACCGTTTGCTGGGGCTTTGCGATAGAGGGGGTGGGTTTGACGGACACGGAAAAGATCAGGGGCATGCCGTTTGTGATGCCGCCCAAAATACCGCCGCAGTGGTTGGTTACCGTCTTGACTTTGCCATCTGCCACAGTGAAAGCATCGTTATTTTCGCTGCCGAAAGGCTGTGTGTCGCCAAAGTTCAGACCCTTGACCGCGGGAATGCCGTAAACGATCTGGGAGATCCGGCTTTCTACACCGCCGAACATGGGCTCGCCCAAGCCGGCGCTCAAGCCGGTGACGGCACATTCGATGCTGCCGCCCACACTGTCGCCGTCCTTTCTTGCGACCTCAATCAGATCGCGCATTTTCTCGCCGGCTGCGGGGGAGAGAACAGGGAAATCAGCAGAAACAGCATCCAGTTGGGGTGCAAGGGGGTCGAAAGGCGTATCTTCCTCACCGGCGATGGATGCAATATGCGCGGCGATGTGAATGCCCATTTCCGCCAGCCACTGCTTGCACAGTCCGCCGGCGATGCACAATGGCGCTGTCAGCCGACCGGAGAAATGTCCGCCGCCGGCAGCATCCTGAAAACCACCGTATTTGATCTGGGCGGTGTAATCCGCATGACCCGGGCGGGGGCAATCTTTGAGGTTATCGTAATCCCCGGAGCGGGTATTGCGGTTATAGATCACTGCGGCGATGGGTGCGCCGCAGGTATATCCGTCTACGATGCCGGCAAGGAACTCCGGCCGGTCCTCCTCCTTGCGGGGAGTAGACCAGTCGTTTTGCCCCGGTGCCCGGCGATTCAAGAATACCTGCAGGGTATCCAAATCCACAGGAAGACCTGCGGGAATGCCATCCAAGGTCATGCCGATGGCAGTGCCGTGGGATTGACCGAAAATGGAAAGCTTCAGGCTTTCGCCAAATGTAGAGCTCATATATTTCCTCCTAACCGGCGGTACTCCGCCCAGAAATGGGGGTAGGATTTGTTCACAGCTTCTGCACCCTGCACGGTGACGGGGTCGGAGCAGACCGTTGCAGCGATAGCAGCAGACATGGCGATGCGGTGATCGCCTGCAGCATCCACAATGCCGCCCCGGTAGCCGGTGCCGTATACGGTGAGGGTGTCCTCCGTTGCCTCCGCTTTTCCGCCCAGTGCAGTGAGCATGGCGATAACAGACGCAACCCGGTCGGATTCTTTCAGCCGCAGCCGCTGGATATTGGTAAAGACCGCACCGTTTTTCGCTCCTGCGACCACCGCCAAAATGGGTACAAGGTCGGGGATGTCAGCAGCGCAGACTGTGGGGGTTCCGTTTTTCATCAATGGCAAAATCTCTGCCACAGCCCGGTCACCTTGGGGGGAATTGGGGTCAAGATTGGTGACGGTAAGATCGCTTCCCAATGCCTTTGCCGCTAGCCAAAAAGCACCGTTTGACCAGTCGCCCTCCACGGTAAGGTTGCCGGGGGAACGGAAGGGCTGATTCCCCGAAGTATCTACGCCGAAAGCTGCCATGGCATTTACTGTCATGTCGATATAGGGCCGAGATTCTATTTTGCCGGTAACGGTGAGATTACTTTTGGCCTCCATCAAGGATAGGGCAAGCATTAGACCGGTGATAAACTGACTGGAAACGCCGCCGTCAATGGCATATTCGCCCGGCTGCAGTTTTCCTTGGCAGCGGATGGTATTTTCGGTGGGCCTGGTGAGGGTACAACCCATCCGCTCCATCTCCTCCCACAAAGGAGAGAGGGGACGCTGGGGGAGTCTGCCTTCCATCAAAAAGGTGGCATCCACACCCAATGCCCCCACGATGGGGAGTATAAATCGCAGGGTCGAGCCGCTTTCACAGCAACTCAGTTCTGCTTTTTCGGGAAGCTGCATGATTGGGGTAACAGTATAGCCGTCGGCGGTCCGGCGGATGTCCGCGCCCAGCGCCCGGAGGCAGTCAGCAGTTGCCTCGATATCCCGGTTGGTGTCCGGGCACAGGAGAGTCGTTTCTCTATCCGCAAAAGCAGCGCAGATCAGCAGCCGATGGGCTTGGGATTTTGACGGGATGGCGGCAACGCTGCCAGTCAATTTTTTTGGGTGAATGGTAATATCCATGTTACAATCCTGCTTGAATAAAGGATTTGAGTTCCCCGACGGGGATGGGCCGGATGGCGCAGCAGCCGATCCGCTCCGTGACGATGAGCTGCACAGTACCACCGCTGCGTTTTTTGTCAAAAAGGGCGCTGGTGCAGATGTCATCAGCAGAGAGTGTTGTAGCAGTGGGAAGACCGAACTGCTCCAGAATCTTTACGATTGCATCCCGGGTTTCCTCGCTGCAAATTCCCAGCTTTGCACCGGCACGGCTGACGATGGCTGTTCCAATGGCTACGGCTTTTCCGTGGGAAGAGGTGAAGTGGCTTTGCGCCTCCACTCCGTGGCCGATGGTGTGACCTAAGTTTAGCCGCATCCGGGCGCCAGTGTCAAATTCGTCTTCCATGACCACATCCCGCTTTAATTCCACACACCGAGAGATGACAGTTTCACGGTCGAAGGCGAGACCGTGCTGCTGAAGATGGACAAACAGCGCATCATCATACAAAATGCCGTACTTGATCACCTCTGCACAGCCGTCCCGGAAGATGTCCTCGGGAAGAGTATGCAGGGTATCGGTATCGCAGAGCACCAGCCGGGGCTGATAGAACGCGCCGACAAGATTCTTGCCCGCGGGCAGGTCGATGGCAGTCTTGCCGCCGACAGAGGAATCCACAGCTGCCAGCAAGGTGGTAGGGACTTGTACATAGGCAATACCCCGGAGATAGGTGGCAGCCACAAAGCCGGTCATATCACCTACCACACCGCCGCCCAGGGCGATGAGGCAGTCACTACGGGTCAACTGGTTTTCTGCCAGAAAATTCAAAATGTCCAGATAGACAGTACCGTTTTTGCTGGCTTCCCCGGCGGGGAACACATAATGTACCGTCTCAAAACCGGCAGTTTCCAGACTGCTTTTTGCGATCTCGCCGTAGAGGGGCCAGACAGTGCTGTCGCTGATGATGGCAGCCTTTCGTCCCTTGCAAAGGGCAGCGGTTTCTGCACCCAAATCCCGCAGAAGTCCTGTACCGATCTTTACTTCATATTCCTTTGAGGCGCTGACAGTGATGGTCTTCATCCGTCTACCTCCTCCTTGCGTTTGCGGCCCTCGTCCAGCAGGGCGGTGAGGGTTTGCATATCCTGCTCCTGTAGGGCTTTTTGATAGGTTTTCAGACATTCGATATACGCATCCAGCTCAAAGAGCATATTATCCCGATTCTCCATGCACAGCTCCGCCCACATCTGGGGATTCAGCCATGCCACACGGGTCAGATCCTTGTAGCTGCCGGCGGAAAAGCCCTTGTGTCCCAATGCGGTGGGGGACTTAATAAAGGCGTTGCTGAGGATATGGGGCATCTGGGAAGTAAAGGCGATAAGGACATCATGCTCCGCTGCGGTACAGACGGAAAAAGAGCCGAAGTTGCAGGGGTTCAGCGCCTGCTTTACCCGATCCAGCAGCTGCATATCATCAAATCTGGGGGGAACCAATACCATAGGTGCGCCCTCAAACATATCCGCCCGGCTGTGCTTAAAGCCGGAGAACTGGGAGCCTGCCATGGGGTGGGAGCCAACAAAGGTGAAACCATACTTTTCCGCCACAGGGAAACAGCGGTCACAGATCTCCCGCTTGATGCCGCAGCAGTCCATGACCAACGCATCTTTGCGGATGAAGCCTGCGTTTCTCTCCAGCCAGCTTGCACTGCCATCGGGATAGATGGCAAGGAGAATTAGGTCGCACTGACCGATATACTCTTCGGTCAGCTCACCGTGAACGGCACCTGCCAGCTTGGCGAAGGAGAGCATTGTTTTGTCGAGGTCTGCAACATAAACTGTGTGACCTTCCATGGCGTAAGCCCTCGCCAGAGAGCCGCCAATAAGGCCCAGACCCAAAATACCTACCTTCATTGCATTGCCTCCCGGATTCGACGGATGCGGCCATTCAGTTCATTAAACTGCTCCGGGGTGAGGGACTGTGCGCCGTCACAAAGGGCGCAGGCGGGGTTGTTGTGCACTTCCACCATGATGCCGTCTGCTCCGGCGGCGGTGGCTGCCGCGGCCATGGAGGGGACAAGGCGGGATTTTCCGGTGGCATGGCTGGGATCTACTACCACGGGCAGATGGGTCAGCTCATGAAGCACAGGAACGGCAGAAAGATCCAGTGTGTTGCGGGTATAGGTCTCGAAGGTGCGGATGCCCCGCTCACAGAGGATCACATTCTCGTTGCCCTCGCTCATGATATACTCAGCGCTCATGAGAAGCTCCTGCAGGGTGTTTGCCAGACCGCGCTTCAAAAGGACAGGTTTTTTGGTTTTGCCCAGTTCCTTCAGCAGGTCAAAATTCTGCATATTCCGAGCGCCCACCTGGATGATATCCACATCCTGGAAAAGCTCCAGAGAACTGATGTTCATAATCTCGGTGATGATGGGAAGACCGGTGGCGGCCCTCGCATCCAGCAGCAGCCGGATGCCCTCATCCTTCATACCCTGGAAGGCATAGGGGGAAGTACGGGGCTTGAATGCGCCGCCCCGGAGAATATCGGCACCGGATGCTTTGACTGCGGTGGCGACCTCAATGATCTGCTCCTGAGATTCCACACTGCAAGGACCGGAGATCATGGCAAAGTAGCCGCCGCCGATCTTTGCATTGCCGATCTCCACAATGGTGTCCTTGGGGTGGAATTTCCGGTTTGCCTGCTTGAAAGGCTCGGACACCCGCTTGACAGTATCTACGATCTCCAGACTGCTGAGCAGTTCCATGTCCACCCGGCTGGTGTCACCGATGAGGCCGAGGATGGTAACCTCCTGGCCCTCTGACAGATGGACATCCAGATTCATATGTTTGAGCCAATCCACCAGATGCTGAGTCTGGGCGGGTGTAGTACCGTGTTTCAAAATCGCGATCATAACAACAACTCCTGACAAAAAATAACGCCGCACAGATGCGAACTGTGCGGCGCCCTAAAATACTATTTCAGCTTCCTGAAAAACCTGCAGCACAAATCGCTATTACTTTTTTGGGGTAAAAAAGTAATAGTAGCCAAAATAGAACTGTGCATTCAGGTTCAGCATGATTTGCCTCCTAATCTGGTAGCTGCGAATATTATACAACGGCAAAAGCAGAAAAGCAAGAGAAAAATCACGGCATTCTGTCGGAAAATAGCACACGGCAGCCGGTTTTTCGGCTGCCGTGAAGAAATTATACCATGGTAAACTGCTGAGAGGTGACGCTGGTGCCGTTGAAATAGATCTCCACCGTGTAGTTGCCCGGGGTCTGGGGCAGGGCAGGGATGTTGATCCTGCCGAAACCACGGTACCACATGGAAGTCCATGTCCGGCTCTGGGTGGCGGTGCTGACGATCTTGCCTTCTGCATCCCGGATGACGAACAGGGTCACGATGATGTCGGGGGAGGTGTTGTACTCGTGATGAATTTTCACCGCAAAGGAAGCGTTGCTGCCAACTGCAAAGGTGGTGGTGTAATCCGCTGCCGGGACATCGTACTGGGTCCAATCGGCCTTTGCAGGGGTCTTACACATGCGAAACTCCATATTGGAAGCAGTGAGCAGATAACCGGAGAAGACCTGTGCGGCAGGTGCTTCGTAGCTGTATGTGCCGCCAAATACGGTGCTGCCGTTGGCAGGCTGAATGGCGATGGTGTAACGGCTGCCGGGAACGATGGGGGCGATCACACCACTGTTTTCCCCGCACTTGACTACCTGCTGGGCCTCGCTGCTGTCAATGCTGTAAAGCAGCAGCCAGCCACCCTCGGGTGCTGTGCCCTCGAAGCTCCAACTGACAGAGAGCTGATTCCGGTTGGAATCGTCCACCTGAATGTTGGTAACACTGACGGAGTTTGCAGATACAAAGGCTCTGGTACCCAGAGTCATACCGGCAGCATTGACTTCCACAGTGTAGGCAGCGCTGCTGTCCAGATCTTCAAAGACGGCAGTGGTGTCTGTAACGGTGATGGTCTTATCAAATCCCACATCGTTATAGCAACGGACGACCCAGTTGTTCACGGTCACGTTTTCCGGTGCTTTCCAAGTCACGGTCATGGCGTTGCCGCGGAAACCCTGGATTGCCAGATTCTCAGCGTACACAATGGCGGATGCGGTATAGGTGACAGTGTCTTCTCCCACCATGTAAAGGGGTGTGGTGGGCTCTAAGCGAAAGGTGTATTCCTTGCCGATGGTAAGGCCATTCAGTGTGACCATTCTGCCGCTGAAGGTGATAGACTTTTCTTCCTCACCGTCGGCGGTGTAAGTCACTTTCCATTCGCCGGTATCCGGGCCCTGTACAGTGAAATTCAGAATCACAGAGCCGTCCTCTGAGCCGGTGGCAGCGGTAAAGCTGACGATGGAGGTCTGGTCGGATGTGACATGAACACCGGTAGTGGCGCCGATCAGCTTATGGAAGCCGCTGATCTCCACAGAGATCTTGTAGCGGGTAGAGGGCTTCAGATCCTGGAAGGTGGCAATGCCGTTTACGACATTCTTCCGAATGGTGTTGCCGTAAGTGTCGGTGCAAAGAACCGTGAGCAGCTCATCGCTGACTTGGGTGTTCAGCTGCACAGTCAGCCGGTCTTCCGTGCCGGTCAAGTTGATAGCCAAAACGGTCTGCAGATAATAGTGCTGGTAGAACAGATATCCGCTGACACCGATCACAGCAGCCAAAAGCACTACCACGATGGCAGCAAGCCAGCCCTTACGGGATTTCTTGGGAGCTTGTTCCGCTTCTTTGACCTCTTCCTCAGCATCCGTTTCCATAACGGTAAGGACCTCTTCGTCAGCAGGGGATTCTTCCTCTGCTGCGGGGATTTCCTCAGCCTCCTCGGGTTCTTCCTCCTCTGCTGCGGGGACGGTGATCTCTACGGGCTCGGGCGCTACCACGCCCTCCGGTGTTTCGTGGGCGATCAGATTCTCTGCCTGAGCGAGCATATGGGATACTTCCTCAGTTACACCCAGTTCCTCCTGAATGGCAGCGGCCTCTGCTTCCAGATTGGATTCTTCTTCGACCACCGCAACCTCGGCAACTTCTTCCTCCTCAGGAGCATCCTCTGTTGTTACTTCGTCAGATGTTTCACAGGCTTCTTCGGCAACGGTCTCTTCTGCAGATTCTTCGCAGGATTCTTCATTGCCAGATTCTTCTGCGATTTCTTCATCCTTTGCGTCGGATTCTTCTTCCTCAGAAGGCTCTTCGGGAGCTTCTTCCACTGCAGGCGCAGCATAAGCTTCCTGCATTTCTTCCGTCACACCCACACTGTCCAGTGCCTCATCCACTTCAGCGATCACATCCTCGGTGGAGGGTTCTTCGTTCTCCTCGGGCTGCACCGGCTCTTCCATCAGGATCTCCGGAATCTCTTCCACCGGGGGCACGATAATGGGAGTGTCATTGACACTGTTGCTCTGCATATAGGTTACAAGGGCCTGTCCCATCTGCAGAGGGTCTGCCCAACGCACTTCGGGATTGGGATCACAGGCTTTGAGAATGATCTGCGCCATATCGGAATCTGCATACTGAGGTGCAGACAGGGGCTCAGCAGGCGCACGGCCCTCAAAGGGAAGCTCGCCGCCGTTATAGATCTGATACAGGATCATACCGGCTGCGTAGACATCCATGGTGTCGTTCAGCGCAGAGTAAGCATCCGCGATCTCCGGCGGGGTATAGCTACTCAGATACCGCTCGGGCAGAGAGGCGTAAGCCAGAGAGTCCAGTTTCACAAAGCCCAGATCGCTGATCCGGAACTCGTGGTCGTCACAAATGCAGATGTTCTCCGGCTTCAGATCCACATACAGATAGCCGCTGCGGCGGCATACTGCCAGTGCAGCGCACAGATCCAGACCCAGATTCACAGCGCTTAAGTGAGTCATGGTTTCCCGGCGGGCATAGCGCTCCAGTGTCATGCGGTAGTTGCCGGTCAGATAGACATCATAGCCTGTTTCGCCCTCATCCATGGGCGCGACCTGCCAGTTTTCATAAGGCACAAAACCTTCCAGTCTGGAAAGTCGCTGCAGAAGAACAGCTTCCTCCACCACGCCTTCTGCTAAATCCTTGAAATAGGCGGCGGCAGAGTCTGCATCAGCGAATGCACCAGTCAGCAGCAAGGCATCTACTTTCACCTGAGATGCAGGGATCGAGATGACCTTCACTATGTATTTTTTATCAGAATCCACCTGCATGGCGGGGCAGCAACGCACACCGTCATGGTTGCTGATGGGGTCGCCCATGACGAATCCATCCAGCAAAGGGGAAATCAGTTTCGGCTCGGACACATCCAACGCCTCCTTTTATCATATACTCATATATGATAAAATAAAAATGGTAAAATTGCAACACTATTTCCATGGATTTTACACAGAATCCATGGTGAAGGGCATGGAAAAACCCATTCCCCGACGGCAAACTGCCCAAGGGTCCTGCTTTTGTCCACTTGCATAAATCGAGCCGGTGTGATATAATAACCCCAACCCGAATAAGATGTCAGAGGATCGCTGCTTTTTCCTGTGTTTTCGGTAGGCGGCGTCATCTGATGTGCCCGGAAATCAAAGGCGCGGAATCAGCGCCGGAGCGGAGGTACATATATGAACAAAGTGATCTGCGATGTCTGCGGAACAACATATCCGGAAACCTCTTCCGTTTGTCCCATCTGCGGCTGCGCAAAGAATACAACGGAGCAGACTGCTGCCGACAGCACCCAGCAGGGAGAATCCGGCACCTACACCTATGTCAAGGGCGGCCGCTTTTCCAAGTCCAATGTGCGTAAGCGCAACAAGAAGATGAAGGATGCTCCCCGCATGAATTACCGGAAATCCGAGAGCGAAGCGGGTGTGAACAAGGGTCTGGTGGCGGTGATCTTGATCCTGCTGCTTGCCATCGTAGCCGTGCTGATCTATATTGGTGTCCGGTTCCTGTTCCCCACAGATGCGCCCAATCCCAATGAGACCGGCTCCACTACCGGCGAAAGCATCTCCAGCACCACCTCAATGCCGGAGGATATCCTTTGTACCGGTCTGAAGCTGTCCAATACCACCATCGAGTTCTCTGAGGCAGGCGTTAAGTGGGTGCTGGGTGTGGAGAAAGAACCGAAGGATACTACTGATGAGGTTACCTTTACCTCTTCCAACGAGCAGGTCGTAACCGTAGACGAGAATGGCAATATCCTGGCTGTTGGCGGTGGCAAAGCTGTGATCACTGTCAAGTGCGGCGACCAGACTGCTGAGTGCAAGATCAGCTGCACCTTTGCCGATCCCAATCAGGAAACAACCCAGCCTACTGAGCCCCCTGTGGAGATCCCCGCTGGCTTTGTGCTTGAACTGCGTCATAAGGATATTACCATCTCCGAACGGCATCCCGACCCCGTTTCTCTTTACAGAAAGAATGATGATATCAAGGCTACTGACATCACCTGGACAGTAGATGATCCGGAAATCGCGTCTGTGGATGAAAAAGGTGTAGTCTCTCCCGTGGGTAAGGGCAATACTGTGGTCCGTGCCACCATCGGCGACCAGACTGCGTCCTGTAAAGTGTATGTCGCCTTTACTCCGGATCAGAAGCCAGAACCTACCTACAGGATGAATAAAGATGATGTCACCATCGCGGTGGGCGAGACCTTTATGCTGACCCTGACCAACAGCGAGGGCGCTAAGATCCAGGTGGAGTGGACTGCCAGCAAGGAAGGCTTTGTCACCATCGACGGCAGCCGGATCACCGGTCTTGCCTGTGGCGAAAATGATACGGTTGCACATATCACCGTGTCTACGACCTACGAGGAAGAAACCTATACCTGCAAAGTTCATGTAAAGCCCAAGGAAAAAGCGGAATAAAGCGTAAGCGGCAGCACTTAGGTGCTGCCGCTTATTTTGTACGGGATTATTCACCATCCACATGACGGCCCTTGCGAAACAGCAGGGTGATGCACCACAGACCTGCAAGGCCTATCAGAGTGTAAATGATCCGGCTGATCACGCTTCCCTGACCGCCGAACAGCCATGCCACAAGGTCAAACTGAAAAATGCCCACAAGACCCCAGTTCAGGCTGCCGATGATGGACAAAATCAATGCCAGTGTATCCATAGAAATACCTCCATTCCTTATTTTGGCTATTCATAGAATCCCCAAAGACAGGATTATTATGCATGGAAATCAAAAAATTCGTTGAAAATACCAAAGCATTTCGTTATAATGAGAAAAAAACTCCCAGGAGGATATACCATATGACGACCCTTTACGAGGGCGCTTACGCCAAGCTGAATCTGACTCTGGATGTGCTGGGTAAGCGCGAGGACGGTTATCACGATATCAAAAGTGTCATGCAGACCATCTCTATCCGCGATGATGTGGAGATCGATGTGGGCACAGGCAAGCCCTGGTGCTTAAAATGTGATAAAGAGGACATTCCCACAGACGAGCGCAATCTCGCCTGGAAGGCGGCAAAGGTATTCTTTGATGCTGTGAAGAAAGATCCCGACGGTCTGGAGATCCGTATTACGAAACGCATCCCCAGCCAAGCGGGCATGGGCGGCGGCAGCGCCGACGCGGCAGCGGTGCTTCGGGCGCTGAACCGGCATTATGGTATGCCGTTTTCTATTCTGGCGCTGGCAGAGCTGGGTGCGCAGGTGGGAAGCGATGTGCCTTTCTGCACCGTCTGCGGCACAGCTATGGCAGAGGGACGGGGCGAGCGCCTGCGCAAATTGCCGGATATGCCGGACTGTGTCTTTGTGATCTGCAAACCGGATTTTTCTGCTTCCACACCGGAGCTGTACCGCAAGCTGGATGAAAAGGGTATCGGACAGCGTCCTGACCATACCGCTATGGAAAGTGCGTTGCTGGCAGGAGATCTGGGAAAGATCGCCCAGAACCTTTGTAATGTCTTTGACCCGGTGGTGACCGAGGAGCATCTGGAGCTGAATTATATCAAGTCCATCTTCAATTCCTACGGCTCTGTGGGTCAGCAGATGACCGGCTCCGGCTCTGCGGTGTTCGCCATCGTGCCGGAATTTGAGTTTGCTGCGGTGATCTGCAGTATGTTGAAGGATAATTATCCTCAGGTGTTTATCGCCAAGCCTGTATAATCCTGCCAAAAACCGTCCATACTGGTAGTATTCCAGTGTGGACGGTGTTTTTATGAAAAAAATTCTGAGATTTAGCATCATCGGCGCGTTGGTGTTTGCGCTGATCTGGACCTTCGGCCTGATTGCCGACCGAATGGACTTAAATGAAAATCTGATTCGGCTTCATGTGGTGGCGAATTCCGATTCCGGGGAAGATCAGGCCATCAAGCTGCAAGTGCGGGACGCCATCATGGAGAGTCTGCAGGATATGATGCACAGCTTTTCCGATGTGGAATCGGCAAAGGCATACCTCAAGACCCAGCTTGAGAATCTGCAGATCATTGCCAATGAAGTGTTAGAAGCGGCGGGTGTGGAGGACCGGGCAAAGGTCACATTGACAAAGGAGGCCTTTTCTACCAGGGATTACGATACCTTTTCCCTGCCTGCCGGGGTGTATGAGTCCCTGCGGGTCACCATTGGGGAGGGGGAAGGGCAAAACTGGTGGTGCGTTGTGTTTCCATCATTGTGCCTGCCGGCTGCCGGGGAAGGCTTTTCCGATACGGCGGTAGGCGCGGGCTTTTCCGAGCCCCTGACCCAGACTTTGCAAAAAGAAGATGGCTATGAGATCCGATTTTTCTTTCTGGATTGCCTCGGCTGGCTGCAAAATATATTCTCCGGTGTGTAAAACACCGGAGTTTTTTTGTTCATACCCTATTTTTTGGACGAAATTTGTGATATGATAGGGAAAAAGGAAAGGCGGTGGCAAAATGCTGCATCTTCTGCTGGGTACGGACTGGGTCACAGTGAAAGAGGAAATACTCCGTAGGATCGCCCGGGATGTCCGGGAGGAAAAGCCGGGCAGGATCTTGATGGTGCCCGAACTCATCAGCCATGATACGGAGCGCCGGCTTTGTGCTGCCGCGGGAGATACTGCCAGTCGGTTTGCGGAGGTGCTGTCCTTTACCCGACTTGCCCGCCGGGTGGCGGAGTATGCCGGTCACGCGGTGCCGGAATGTATGGATAACGGCGGCCGTGTGGTTGCTATGGCGGCAGCGGCTCGGCAGCTGTCCAGTAAGCTCAAGGCGTATGCGTCCGTGGAGACCAAGCCGGAGTTTCTCACCGCGTTGGTGGATGCGGTGGATGAATTCAAGCGCTGCTGCATTACGCCCCAGGACCTTTCTGCTGCCGCAAAGCAATCTGAGGGCAGCCTTGCCCAAAAGCTGGAGGAGCTTTCCTTGCTGCTCAGCGCCTATGACGGTCTGTGCGCACAGGGCAAGCGAGATCCCAGAGACCAGATGAACTGGCTCCTTGAGCAGCTGGAAGATGGGGATTTTGGGGAAAACCATGTGTTCTACATAGACGGTTTTCCGGATTTTACAAACCAGCATCTGGCAATTCTGGAGCATCTGATCCGGGTGTCGCCCTCGGTGACGGTGGGCCTGAACTGCGACTGCGTAGATTCCGCTGCCCTTGCTTTCGAGAAAGCAGGCGCCACCGCCGCGCAGATCCTTCGCTGCGCCCGAAATGCCGGTGTGGAAGTGGATATTGAGATCATCCCGGCAAAGGAAACGCCTCTTGCACCGGTGTGTGCAGGGCTTTTCCAAGGGGCGCTGCCCACTGCTGAGGGATGCTTGACGATCGTGCAGGCGGACTCTGCCTTCCATGAGGTGCAGTATGCCGCGGACAGGATCTTGGAGCTGGTCCGGGGCGGCTGCCGCTACCGGGATATCAGTGTGGTCTGCTCGGATATGGCAGTTTACAAAAATTTGATAAAATTGCACTTTGGCCGCTGCGGCATTCCTTTTTACCAGTCCGGAACAGAGGATATTTTGCAGAAGAACGGCATCGTCACGGTGATCGCTGCTTTGGAGGCGGCACTGGAGGGCTTTGAGCAGAAGGATGTGCTGCGGTATCTAAAATCCGCGCTGTCGCCCCTTTCTCAGGATCTGTGCGACCGGGTGGAAAATTATGCTATCATCTGGGGTATTCGTGGCAGCGCCTGGCTGAAGCCCTGGGTCAACCATCCCGAGGGCTTGAGCCAAAACTGGACAGAGAGCTCCCAGCGCCGACTGGAGGAGCTGGATGTTGCCCGTGTTACGGCAATAGAGCCTTTGGTGCGTCTGAAGCAAGGCTTCCAGAATGCCAAAAATCTGGCAGAGCAAACGAAGGCGCTGTATGATTTTCTGGAGGAGATCCGGCTGGCTTCCGGACTTCAGAAAATGGCTGGGAAGCTGGATGCCGCCGGAGATAACCGCAGCGCCCAGATTCTCAATCAGCTTTGGGAGATCCTGCTGAATGCCCTGGAGCAGCTTCATGATGTGCTGGGGCAGACCCAATGGGATAGTGAAGTATTTACCAGACTCTTTAGCTTGCTTTTAAGCCAATACGATGTGGGTACCATCCCACCGGTGCTGGATGCGGTGACAGTCGGCCCGGTCAGCGCCATGCGCTGCCAGCAGGAAAAACACCTGTTCGTACTGGGCGCAGAGGAAGGAAAGCTTCCCGGTTACGGCGGCTCTGCGGGCTTGCTGTCCGATCAGGAGCGGACTGCCCTGCGGGACTTGGGTGTACCCCTCACCGGCGGCGCGCTGGAGGGCCTGCAGGCAGAATTTGCGGAGGTTTACGGCGTATTCTCCGGCGCTCGGGAGACAGTGACCGTGTCCTGCGCCGATGCCCAGCCCTCCTATGTGTACAGAAGACTCGCCCAGATGGCGGGAAAGCAGATTGATGCCGGCACTTGTTTGGGTGCGGCAATGACTGATTCTAAAGAGGCAGGTGCTTGTCTTGCGGCTTGGTCTGCTCCGGAAACTGCCCGGGAACTTGGTTTGACCGAATGGTATGAAAAGACCGCTTCTCAGGCGGCATATACCATCGGCAGTGTTTCCGAAGAGGGGATCAAGGGCCTCTACGGCGATACACTGAACCTGTCTGCCTCCCAGGTGGACCGGCAGGCAGAGTGCCGGATGTCTTATTTCCTCAAGTACGGCATGCGGGCAAAGGAGCGCAAGGAAGCCACCGTAGACCCGGCAGAATTCGGCACCTACGTCCATGCAGTCCTGGAAGATACTGCCCGAAAAGTCATGGAGTTAGGCGGTTTCCATCAGGTATCTTTGGAGGAAACTTTGGACATCGCCATGGAGTATTCCAACGAATACACCAAGGAACACTTCGCCCAAATCGATTCTCAGCGGCTTTCCTATCTGTTCCGCCGCAACCGGCGGGAACTGGAAATGGTGGTCTCGGAGCTTTGGCAGGAGCTGAAAGCCTCCGGATTCCAACCCAAGGATTTTGAGGTCGGATTTGGCGACGAGGGTGCTATGCCTGCGATTGCTATTCCTGCCGAAAAGATGAACGCAGTGCTTCGGGGCTTTGTGGACCGGGTGGATATCTGGCAGGAAAACGGCAGGAATTACTTCCGGGTGGTGGATTACAAGACCGGTAAAAAGGACTTTGACTACTGCGATGTGTTTAACGGCGTCGGCCTGCAGATGCTGCTGTACCTGTTTGCGCTGGAGCAGGGAGGAGAAGAACTTTTGGGCGAAATGCCTATGGCTGCCGGCGTGCAGTATTTTCCCGCCAGAGCGCCGCTGGTGGCATCTGACGGCGCTCTGACGGACGAGGAAGCAGAAGCCGCCCGCCGCAAGGAATGGAAACGCAAGGGACTTCTGCTTAACGATGAAGATGTGCTCCAAGCTATGGATCCGGAGGAAACCGGCAGACTCTGCTGCACAAAGAAGAAAGACAGCAGCATTTCCGGTGACCTTGCGGACCGTCAGCAGCTGAAAATGCTGAAATGCTATATTTTCAAGATTTTGGGGCAGATGGTGGATGACATTGCTTCCGGCAATGTGACTCCCAATCCCTACACCCGGGGCAGCTCCCATGATGCCTGCGCATACTGCCCCTATGGCGCGGTATGCCACCAGGCAACGGTTGAGGGGCGTCGCAATTACAAGACGATGACCTCCCAGCGGTTCTGGGAGGAGATCGGAAAGGAGGCAGACCATGGCTGAAAAGCTGACACCTCAGCAGAAAGCTGCGGTATATGACCGGGGCGGAAGGCTATTAGTGTCTGCCGCTGCCGGCTCGGGCAAGACGAAAGTCCTTGTAGATCGGTTACTTACCTATCTTCTGGACGAAAACGACCCTGCCAACTTAGATGACTTTCTGATTATTACTTACACCAAAGCTGCCGCATCGGAACTGCGGGGAAAGATCGCAGCCAAGCTGACAGAGCGCTTGGCGGAGCAGCCGGAAAACCGGCATCTGCAACGGCAGATGCAGCGGCTGTATCTGACCAAAATCTCCACAGTCCACGGTTTTTGCGGCGATCTGCTGCGGGAATATGCCTATCGTCTGGATCTGCCTGCAGATTTTCGGGTTGCAGATGAAAATGAATGCCGGGAACTGCGGGAAACCGTGCTGAAGGATCTTCTGGATAAAGCCTACAGCCAGGATAACAATGAGGATTTCTTTGCTTTTGTGGATACCCAG
>JAZNJN010000092.1:0-7176 GCA_045578025.1 Faecousia sp.
CTGTTTTTCAATGTCTGTATCGCGGCTCTGTACTTTGTTCTGCTGCGGCTTCTGGGACTGGAAGAGCTATCTCAGGACTATGCTGTTATGGGCGCTTGGGTGACGGTGATCATGCTGGTGATGGGAAATGTGACCTTTTACCTGCTGGATCAGCTCCTTTCCATCCGTTTCAAGCCAAGAAAACGGAGAGAACAACCGTGAGCGAAGGCTGGAAGGTGTATATCCTGCGCTGCGGTGACGGAAGCCTCTATACCGGTATCGCGCTGGATGTGCTGCACCGCTTTGAGATGCATCGCACCGGCAAAGGCGCAAAATATACCCGGGGCAGAGGGCCACTGGAGCTGGTCTATACCGAGCTGTGCGGTGATCATGCCACAGCCCTGCGCAGAGAGTTAGCGATCAAAGCCCTGCCAAGAGAAGAAAAACTGAAGTTGATCGAAAAATAAAATCGGGTGTGCGTTCAGCACACCCGATATTTTTATACCTTTTGCTCGCAGTAGATGCAGCGCACTCCGTCGTCGGAGGGCTTTGCGATATGGGGCAGCTCTTGCTCCACGCCGCTGATGCACTTGGGATTACGGCACACACGGTCGTAAATAAGACCTTCGGTGTCCTCAGCAGGCTTTTTAGGATCTTTTGCTTCCTCAAGCAGCTTGAGGATCAGCGCCATGCGCATGTACTTTCCGTTCAGGGCCTGCCGGAAATAGGCGGCTCTGGGGTCATCGTCAACCGCCACAGAGATCTCATTGACCCGGGGCAGGGGATGCAGGACGCACATATCCTGCTTTCCAAGCTTCATCTTCTCCACATCCAGCACATAGCTGTCCTTCAGACGCTCGTATTCTGCAGGATCGTCAAACCGTTCCCGCTGGATACGGGTCATGTACAGCACATCCAGCTCCGGCATAGAGTCTTCCAAGGAGGTAACTTCTGTGTAGGGAATATTCTCCTTGTCTAACACATTGCAGCGGACATAGTCCGGCAGCTTCAGCTCCTCGGGGGAGATAAGTACAAACTTGATGCCGGTGTAACGGCTCATCGCCTCGATCAAAGAGTGGACAGTTCTGCCGTATTTCAGATCACCGCACAGACCGATAGTCAGATCCTTCAGCCGCCCCATTTCCCGGGAAATGGTCAGAAGATCCGCCAGAGTCTGGGTGGGATGCTGATGTCCGCCGTCACCGGCGTTGATCACGGGAATGGTAGCTGCCCGGGATGCGGCGTAAGGCGCGCCCTCTCTGGGATGGCGGATGGCCATGATGTCTGCATAGCAGGAGAGGATTTTTGCGGTGTCGGCCATACTCTCACCCTTGGATGCGGAGGAGGAGCTGGCCTCGCTGAAACCGATCACACTGCCGCCCAGCTCCAGCATAGCGGCTTCAAAGCTCAGACGGGTACGGGTGGAGGGCTCAAAGAATAAGGTTGCCAGCTTTTTGTACTTGCAGGCCTCCCGATAGTTTTCGGGATGGGCGATGATGTCTTTTGCGGTGGCAATGAGCTGATCCAGCTCTTCCACACTGAAATCCAGAATACTGATCAAACTTTTCATATCACTTCGCTCCGTTGACAGCCAGATAGTTCTTGATCCGGGTGACATTTTCCTCGTTGGCGGGGTCTTCTTCCAGATACTCGATGATGTCATACACATCTACCACAGAGTAGACAGGGAAGCCGAACTGCTCCTCGATCTCCTGCATAGCGCCCTTTTCGCCCTGACCCTTTTCCTTCCGGTCAACCATGATGAAGGTAGCGACCACCTTGGTGCCCTCCAGATGCTTGAGAATCTCCATGGACTCGCGGATGGCAGTACCGGCAGTGATCACGTCTTCAATGATGACGATCTCTTCTCCTGCCTGAGGCACATAGCCAACGAACATACCGCCCTCGCCGTGGTCCTTGACTTCCTTGCGGTTGAAGAAGAAAGGAACATTGAGGCCGTTCTTGCTCAAGGCAACGGCAGCGGAGATGGACAGGGAAATGCCCTTGTAGGCAGGACCGTAGAGAACGGCCTGTTTTTTGCCCAGCTTATCGAAATAAGCCTTGGCGTAAAATTCGCCCATTTTGGTGATCTGGTCGCCGGTCTTGATCATGCCGGCATTGACGAAGTAGGGGATCTTTCTGCCGGACTTGGCGGTGAAATCACCGAATTTCAGCACGCCTGCATCCTGCAGGAACTGAATAAATTCTCTTTTGTAACCTTCCATGGAACTTTCTCCTTTGTGTATCAAAAATCAACAACAGAAACGAATCGAGCGGTGCCCAAAGGCGTAACGCCTATCTCCCGAGTGGGTTACGCATTGTCAGCGGCGACTCGCCGCTTAGTCGCAGAATTCTGCCACGCAGCGCTCGTAAGCGGCAACGGGATCGCTAGCCGCGGTGATGGGTCTGCCAACCACGATGTAGTCAGAGCCGATCTCCTTGGCGGCGGCGGGGGTCATGACCCGCTTCTGGTCGCCCACATCGCCGTCGGCGAAACGGACACCGGGGGTAATGGTCAGGAAGTTTTCACCGCAGCGGCCATGGACCTTGCCTGCCACCAGAGGGGAGCAGACGATGCCGTCGAGGCCTGCATTCTTGGCATTTTCTGCATAGTGCATAACTACCTCGTCGATGGGATGATGGATCAGCAGATCCTTCTCCATTGCCTCCTGATCGGTGGAGGTCAGCTGGGTGACAGCGATCAGCAGGGGGCGGGTGCCGTCGGGACGGGTCAGACCCTCCAGTGCGCCCTTCATCATAGCGGTGGTGCCGGCGGCATGGAGATTGGTGATGTCCACATCCAGATTGCTGAGGACTGCCATAGCCTTCTTTACGGTGTTGGGGATATCGTGGAGCTTAAGGTCCAGGAAGATCTTGTGACCCCGGGCCTTGATAGCCTTGACGATGCTGGGGCCTTCCGCATAGTACAGCTCCATGCCGATCTTCACGAAAGGCTTGCGACCGGTGAATTTATCCAAAAAAGCAAAGGTAGCTTCCGCGGAAGCAAAGTCGCACGCGACGATTACGTCCTTACCCATTATTTTGCGCCTCCTATAATCTCATCTAAGCGGTTAATCCGGTATTTTTCCATAACAGCGGGAAGATCGTTTACGATATCCCGGCAGATATACGGGTTTACAAGGTTGGCAGCGCCCACCTCAACGGCGGTAGCACCGGCCAGCATCATTTCGATCACATCTTCCGCGCTGCTGACACCGCCCATGCCCACCACGGGGACTTTCACGGCGCTCGCCACCTGGTAGACCATCCGCACCGCCACCGGGAAGATGGCGCTGCCGGAGAAACCGCCCATCTTGTTGGCGATCACCGGCTTTTTGGTGCGCAGGTCGATGCGCATGCCGAGCAATGTGTTGATCAGACTGATACCGTCAGCGCCGGCATCCTCGCAGGCTTTGGCGATGGAAACGATGTCGGTGACATTGGGGGAAAGCTTAATGATCACCGGCTTTTTGGTGACTGCTTTGACAGCTCTGGTCACCTCGGCAGCTGCTTCCGGATTTGTGCCGAAGCTCATACCGCCGCCGTGGACATTGGGGCAGGAAACATTCACTTCCAGCCAGCCTACCTGTTCTTCGGCATCCAGCTTTTCGCAGGTGTAGGCGTAATCCTCAACGGAAAAGCCGGAAACATTTGCCATCACAGGCTTGTGGAAACACTTTTTCAGCTTGGGCAGCTCTTCGGAAATGACCTTTTCCACACCGGGATTCTGCAGACCGACTGCATTGATCATGCCTGCGGTGCATTCTGCGATCCGGGGAGTGGGATTGCCGAACCGGGGATCCTTGGTGGTTCCCTTGAAGGAGAATGTGCCCAGACAGTTGATGTCGTAAAGCTCCGCAAATTCATAGCCGTAGCCGAAAGTACCGGAGGCGGGGATCACGGGATTGTCAAGCTCGATGCCGCAGAGATTCACACTCAGTTTTCCCATAAGATCTCCTCCTTTTTCATCACCGGGCCATCCTTGCAGATGCGCTTATAGCCGGTGAGGGTCTTGCAGGAGCAACCCATGCAAGCGCCGAAGCCGCAGCCCATCCGCTCCTCAAAGCTCATCTGGCCGGAGCTTAAGGAGGCCTTATAAACCGCCTTCAGCATAGGCTCCGGACCGCAGGTGTAGAAATAGGTGTAATTAGAGCCTTCCAGCGCGGTGGTGACGAAGCCCTTCACGCCATAGCTGCCGTCCACGGTGGTGACGGTGACGTTACAGCCCAGTTTTTTGAATTCATCCTCGTAGAAAACCTCGGATTTTGTATTAAAGCCGAGAATAACGGAAACTTTTTTGCCCTCAGCAACCAGCTTCTTCGCCAGATTGTACATGGGAGGAACGCCCACACCGCCGCCCAGCAGCACAGGCTTGTCCCCGGAAAGGGTCAGATCGTAGCCGTTGCCGAGGCCCGTGAGAATGTCCAGCTTTTCTCCGGCGCTCATACCGCTCATCTGGGCAGTGCCCTTGCCCACCACCTTGTAAACGATGGTGAGGGTAGTTCCGTCATAGTCGCACACGGAGATGGGGCGGCGCAGGAACTTGCCCTCAAGCAGAATGTTCACAAACTGACCCGGTGCAGTGATGGCGGCAGTGTCGCCGCACAGCACCATTTTGTATACGCTGTCCGTCAGCGCTTCATTGCTGCGGATCTCAAAAATACTTTGCTTCATGGTATCACCTTAGGCGTCGATGGTGGAGATGGTCAGGGTGGTCTCCTCCAGAACATCCAGCAGAACCTTTACAGTATCCAGGGCGGTGAACATGGTCACATTGTACTCAATGGCCACCCGACGGATTTCAATGCCGTCCTTTTCGTTGTCGCCGGGATCCCGGGTGTTGATAACATAGGCAATGTGGCCCTGGCGCAGCGCGTTGGGGATCTCATCGCTGCCCTGGCTGATCTTGGTCAGCACATGGGTCTTGATGCCGTTCTCCTTCAGGAACTTTGCGGTGCCCTCAGTGGCCTCAATGTTAAAGCCCAGATTGTAGAAACGGCGGATCAGAGGCAGTGCTTCCTCCTTGTCCTTGTCCGCAATGGTGGCAAGAACAGTGCCGTAGTTCTGCAGATGCATGCCAGAGGCCTGCAGCGCCTTATACAGGGCGCGGTTCAAGGTGCGGTCATAGCCGATGGCCTCACCGGTGGACTTCATCTCGGGGGAGAGGTAGGCGTCCAGACCGCGGATCTTGTTGAAGGAGAACACGGGGGCCTTGACGTAGTAGCGCTCCTTTTCGTCGGGGTAGATGTCAAACAGACCCAGTTCCTTCAGGCTCTTGCCCAGAATGACCTCTGTGGCAATGTCAGCCAGAGAGTAGCCGGTAGCCTTGCTCAGGAAGGGAACGGTACGGGAGGAGCGGGGGTTGACTTCGATGATGAACACATTGTCATCCTTGTCCACGATGAACTGGATGTTGAACAGGCCGATGATGCCGATGCCCAGACCCAGCTTCTTGGCGTACTGGAGGATGATGCCTTTGACCTTGTCGCTGATGGAGAAGGAGGGGTAGACGGAGATGGCGTCACCGGAGTGGACGCCGGTGCGTTCGACCAGCTCCATGATGCCGGGGACGAAGACATTGATGCCGTCGCAGATGGCATCGATCTCCACCTCGCGGCCTTCGATATACTTGTCAACCAGAACGGGTTTGTCCTCGTCGATCTCAACAGCGGTGCGCAGGTAATGGCGCAGCTGATTTTCGTTGGCAACGATCTGCATGGCGCGGCCGCCCAGCACAAAGCTGGGACGCACCAGAACGGGGTAGCCGATCTCCTTGGCAGCGGCGATGCCGTCTTCGATCTTGGTAACGGCGAGGCCCTTTGCCCGGGGGATGTTCAGCTCGTTCAGCAGATTTTCAAAGGCGTTGCGGTCCTCTGCCCGGTCGATGGCAGCGCAGTCGGTGCCGATGATCTTCACGCCCCGGTCGGTCAGCGGCTGTGCCAGATTGATGGCAGTCTGACCGCCCAGAGATGCCACTACGCCCTCCGGCTTTTCGAAGTCGATGATGTTCATCACATCCTCGGGGGTCAGGGGCTCAAAGTACAGCTTGTCCGCGGTGGTGTAGTCGGTGGAAACGGTTTCGGGGTTGTTGTTGATGATGATGGCCTCGTAACCGGCATTCTTGATGGTCATGACGGCATGGACGGTGGAATAGTCAAATTCCACGCCCTGGCCGATACGGATGGGGCCTGCACCCAAAACCACGATCTTCTTCTTGTTTGTTAAAATGGAGGTGTTTTCTCCCTGGTAGGAGGAGTAGAAGTAGGGGATATAAGCGCCGGTGTGGCAGGTATCCACCATCTTAAACACGGGATAGATGTTGTTTTCCTTCCGCAGGTTGTAAACATCGATCTCCTTCATATCCCAGAGCTTGCCGATGAACTTGTCACCGAAGCCCATCTTCTTAGCTTCCTTGAAAACTTCCAGATTGCCCACATTGGCGCTGAGCTTGCGCTCCATGGCGACGATTCTCTCCACAGCCTCCAGGAAGTAAGGGGTGATCTGAGTAATCTCGTGTACCTGCTCCACGGTCACATTCCGGCGCATCAGCTCGGCGATAGCGAAGATGTTATCGTCACGGAACTGGCGGATATACTCTAACAGCTCCGTAGTTTCTACATGGTCAAACTTGGGCAGATGGAAGTGGCAGCAGCCGATCTCCAGACACCGGGCGCCCTTTAAGAGAGCCTCCTCCAGGTTGGAGCCGATACCCATGACTTCGCCGGTGGCCTTCATCTGGGTGCCCAGCTGATTGGTGGCAGAGGCGAACTTGTCGAAGGGGAAGCGGGGCAGCTTGGCGATGACGTAGTCAAGCTTGGGCTCAAAAGCAGCGGTGGTGTTTGCGATCTTGATATCTTCCAGCGCCATGCCCACGGCGATCTTGGCGGTGACCCGGGCAATGGGATAGCCGGACGCCTTGGAAGCCAGAGCGGAGGAGCGGGAAACTCTGGGATTGACCTCGATGAGGTAGTACTCAGAGGTATGGGGATTCAGCGCAAACTGCACGTTGCAGCCGCCCTCGATCTTCAGCTCGCGAATGATCTTGATGGCGGAATCATTGAGCATCTTCTCGTCTTCCTTGCTCAATGTCATGATGGGTGCGACTACCAGGCTGTCGCCGGTGTGGACACCCACGGGGTCGATGTTTTCCATGCCACAGATGGTGATGGCGTGGTCATTGCCGTCGCGCATGACCTC
>JAZNJN010000093.1:0-3415 GCA_045578025.1 Faecousia sp.
GAGAAGTTAAAACGTATCTATCTGAAATAAAAAAGCCCCCTCTATCTTTACGATAGAGGGGGTTGCCCACTTTCATGACCAATGTCAGCTTAACTTAATGACATTGCCCAACAGGGGTGGTATTTTTATATGGTGGAGCCGACGGGATTTGAACCCGTGTCCGAAAGCAACTTGGAAGGAACTTCTCCGTGCGCAGTTTGTTATTTACATTCCCTCATCCTGCCGGGAACAAACACCCTGCAGAAATCAGTAGCTTCATAATGCATGGTACGCGCAAAGCTTTGCGTACGCACGGTCCCCACTCAAATCACACCCGAGTCCGGCTCGTGGGCCTTCCGGAGCGGATGCGCGCCTAATTAGGCAGCGATTGCAACAGTATTGTTGTCAGTTAAATTTAAAAAGTTACCCGTTTTATCGTGGTCAGGTGCCACGGCACGCTATTCCAGCCTCACTACCCCCGTCGAAACCAGTACGGCCCCATATGGGTCGGTGGGATGGCTGGCATCCCACCGGAATTCACTTAAAACCTGCCGTAGGGATCGGGCAGCTTGTTGGGCTCGGGGTAAGTCTCCCCGTGGGTGTCCACAGTGATGGAAGCGATCTTCTGCTCCTCGATGGGACGATCGGCAGGACCGACCTTGGTGGCTGCGATGGCGTCCACCACATCCATGCCGGAAGTGACCTTGCCGAAAGCGGCATACTGACCGTCCAGGTGCTTGGCATCCTGGTGCATGATGAAGAACTGGCTGCCGGCAGAGTTGGGGGAGGAGGAACGGGCCATGCTCAGCACGCCCCTCTTGTGCTTCAGATCGTTCTTAATGCCGTTAAAGAAGAACTCACCCTTGATGCAGTAGCCGGGACCGCCCATGCCGGTGCCATCGGGGCAGCCGCCCTGGATCATGAAGCCGGAAATGACCCGGTGGAAGATCAGACCGTCATAGTAATTATGATTGGCAAGATCGATGAAGTTATACACGCTCTGGGGCGCTTTGTCGGGATACAGCTCGCCCTCGATCACGCCGCCGTTTGCCATGGTGATTTTAAAAGTAGGATTCATAGTTAGTACCTCTCTTTCATTGCCCGCTCGATCTGGCGCTTGGCGTCCTTTTCTGCAGCGGATTGTCTTTTGTCGTACAGTTTTTTGCCCTTGCACAGGCCGACCTTGACCTTGACCCGGCTGCCCTTGAAATATACGGACAGGGGGATCAGCGAGTAGCCGTCCTGCTTGACCTTGCCGAAGAGCCGCATGATCTCCCGCTTATGCATGAGAAGCCGCCGGACACGGCGGGGGTCGGGATTAAAGCGGTTGCCGTGGTCATAGGGGGAGATGTGCATCTGGTTGATCAGAAGCTCGCCGTCCTTGATGCCGCACCAGCTATCCTTCAGGTTCAGCGTACCTGCCCGGATGGATTTTACCTCCGTACCCCGCAGCTCGATACCGGCTTCAAATTCCTCTTCCACGAAGTATTCGTGCCGGGCCTCCCGGTTGGTGGATATCACTTTGATGCTCTGCTTTTCCAAAACGGCTCACCTCCTTACTCAGTGGGTATTATACCATAGATGTCAAGTTAGCCAAACAGAAAATCCTCGAAATCTTTCGTTGATGCAAAGGAAAAGTCGCACAGCGCTGTCATTTCTTTTGTGATCTCCGGGAAATCCCGTCGACCCCAGCCGGAAAATGCGATGGGGCAGCCTACGGCACTTGCCATCCCTACTGCGGCTTTCATATCGTCCACTACCAGCATCTGAGAAGGGGAGAAGCCGTATTTTTCCATGATTTGTTCCAGCGCCCAGGGGTTTGGCTTGCGGTGCTCCGGCGCTAAATCCCAGCCGAAAATCTCGTTCGGCTGGATGCCGAAATGAGCGGCATAATCCCGGGCAATATTCTCCTGAGCGGACTGGGAAACCACGCAAATAATGCCGCCGGCTTCCTTGTAGCGCTGAATAATTTGCCCAATGCCGGGATAGGCATCGGGGATATGGCTGCGGATGTATTCCTTCCAGCCGGTGTACTCGACCAGCAGCTCCTCGTCGGTAAAGTGAAACCGCTGTCGGCACATATCCACATAACCCGGCTGGAAACAGCCGCTGATGTATTCATGAAGACTGATGGTATCGCCGGGGCGGTACTCTTTCAGGAATTCTACAAAGAAAGGATAATTGACGGTGGCTTCACTTTGCACCACGGTGTCATCGTGATCCAGAATCAGACAGGGATATTTCAGCACGGTTTTCACCTCTTTCCAGATGATTATATCAAAATGGCGGGGGATAGGCAACCGGAAAATTCCACTTGTAAATAGCGAACAAATGTGCTATAATGTTCCCAAAGGAAAGGTGGTGAGCAGTATGATGCGAAACAGCGCGGTGGATGTGATCTCTGTGTGTAGCGCAGACGGAGAGATTCGGCCTTTGCGGCTTCGGATGGAGGATGAGGAGCATCAGCTGCTCCGGATCGACATTGAAGAGATCGTGAATATGAAGCCCGTTCAATATGCGGGAATCGAGGCGCAGATCTTTTTATGTAAGGCGACGGTAAAGGGGAAAGAGTGGATGTTTGAACTGAAATATACTATCCGTTCCCATAATTGGCGGCTGATGCGGAGGGTGTACTGATGGCGCAGAGAGTGATCTTTCATGTGGATGCCAACTCGGCATTTCTAAGCTGGACAGCTGCCTATCGGGTCAAGGTACTTGGAGAAACCGAGGACTTAAGAGATGTTCCTTCCGTAGTGGCAGGGGATAAAGAGTCCCGTCACAGCATCATCCTCGCCAAAAGTGCCCCCGCAAAGAAGTACGGCATCCAAACGGGAGAGCCGTTGTTTCTGGCGCTGGAAAAATGTCCGGACTTAAAAATCGTGCCGCCGGATTACCCGCTGTATGTGGAGACGTCCCGGCATTTTGTTGCCATGCTTCGGCAGTTCAGTCCCAAGGTGGAGCAGTATTCCATAGACGAGGCATGGGTGGATATGACCGGCACGCAGCGGCTGTGGGGTCCGCCCCGGCTGGCAGCGGAAAAGATGCGCCAGCGGATCTGGGAGGAATTGGGGTTTACCGTCAATGTAGGCGTTTCCAGCAATAAGCTGCTGGCAAAAATGGCGGGAGATTTTGAAAAACCCAATAAGGTGCATACGCTGTTTCCCTGGGAGATGGAGAAGAAACTCTGGCCATTACCGGTGCGGGATCTTTTTATGGTAGGTGCGGCAACGGAACGAAAGCTGCACTTGCTGGGGATTCATACCATCGGGGATCTGGCCAAGGCAGACCCTGTTGTCATAGGACGGAAGTTACACAAGCCGGGACTTTCCCTATGGCATTCTGCCAATGGCCGCTACAGCGACATCCTGCTGCCTCAGCCACCGGATAATAAAAGCTATGGAAATGCGGTCACCTTACCTCAGGATGTAATCACTGC
>JAZNJN010000094.1:0-38376 GCA_045578025.1 Faecousia sp.
CCATTTCCATATCACTGCCCGGCACATAGTCTTCGCAGAAATTGGAGATTTGGTTAATATCGTCACGCAGACCGTAGTCACCCTCCGCCTTGCAAAGACTGATGCGGATGTAAAAGCAGGTATCTGTGCAAGAGGAACGCACTTTTAGTGTGGCTTTCATCTTGCCTTTGATGAGGGTGTCCTCTGTAAAGACGGGAGAGTAGACGGTGATAATGACATCGCGCTGTTGGGGCGGATCCTGCCATGCTGTGCCGCCACCGTTACCGGAAAGACCGCCCTTGAAGGTGGCGGGGTCATTGGGATCGTAGCGGTAGGTCACTTCACCTGCGCCCAGCGGGACGGTCATGCCGGCTGCGGGCGTTTCAAAATCGTCGCAACGCCAAGCATTTTCAAAAGAATTGTAATAGGTCACCTTTCCTTTGGGGAAGGGGGCTTCGCCGTTGCCACGGATGGCATTGAACCAGCATGCGGCATAGTCCGGGAAAGCGGAGTCCATTTCACCCATGGGGAAGGCGATGGGTTGTCCCTCACTTTTGCCGCTGTGATTAAAGGGATTCACTGCGAGGGCGCATTGAGCCTTGGTTTGGGGATCAAGGTCTTCCCATACATCAAAAACACCGTCGGTGTACAAATCGTAAAAACTCGTTACCAGCAGAATAGGGATATTTGCATGGCGGATGGCATGGTCGGCTTCACCGCCGCCAAAGCGGGTCTTCCAGAAAGGATCGTCCTTTTTGGGGTGCTGCAAAATGGCATCAAAGGAATCTGCCTTTTCGCCAAATACGGTTTCGGAGAATTTACACAGAGGCAGCATATTGTAGCAATCGCTTGTGTAATCCTTTTTGGGCATGCTCTTTTTCTTATACATACCCACATACCAGTTGCCGTGCAGACCGATCTTATAAAATCCGTTGCGGTAGTTGCAGTTATAGCGCTGGGTGTCCTGCACTTCCAGCACAGCGCCTTTTATATCCTCGGCAAAGGGGGCGGTGACAAAATGCACGGTGGCACCGTAGCTTTTGCCCCACAAATACATTTCGCCGTTGTAAAAGGTCTGCTTTCTGATCCAATCCTGCAGGAAAAGACCGTCTTCCCGTTCGTGGATGTAGGGGATGCAGTCGCCGGTGCTTTGGCCGCAGCCACGGCAATCCTGATAGACAACGGCATAGCCGTTATCCAAAAAGATCTTGTAGGCTTCCAGCCTTTCGGCTAGGATCTCTTCCTTCGTCCAGCTGATGGCACCGTAGGGGGTGCGGCAAACGACTGTGGGGAAGCTGCCCTGGGTATCGGGAAGGCAGACAACAGTAAAAAGTTCAGCATTGTCAAAGGCTATGTATTCATAATGAATGTGATATTTGTTTTCCAAAAATGTAACCTCCTGAAAGGTTTACTACAGCCAAAGCATAGCACACTTGGGGCTTGAATGCAATTCTTTTTGTGCACAGTTGCAAACTTTAAGAGCATGCCGTATAATAAAGGAAGAAAGCGAATATGTCTGATATATTGAGAGAGGAGGCAGCTTATGGAGTTTGTTATCGACGGAAGAAAGGTTACGGCAAAGCCCGGGCAATCGCTGCTGGAAATCATCAAAGAGCTGGGACTTGTGACAGGAAAGCTTTCCACAGATCCGTTGGCGGCAAAGATCGCCGGCGAGGTGTTCACCTTGAACTACATACCGCTGCGGCAAAAGGATGCCCAGGCAGAGCGCCCTTCTATCCGAAGAGCCATGGCAGCATCCGGCGGCATAGTGAACCTGCTGCGCTACAGCGATCCCACCGGCAAGGACGCCTATGTCCGCACGGCTCAGTTTGTGCTGTTTTTGGCGCTGTGGCAGCTGTGGCCGAAGGCGAGAGCCAAGATGAACTGCACGGTAGGTGCCGGCCTGTTTGTGCAGGTGGACGGCGCGGAGGATTTTTCTGCCGATCAGCTGAAGCAGCAGGTGGCAAAGATCGTTGCTGCGGATATTCCGCTGCTGCGCAGCCGGATCAAAACGGAAACAGCCATCTGCCACTTCCTGCGCCAAGGCAGGCAGGACAAGGCAAGGCTGCTGAAATGGCGGGAAAAAGAATATTTTGACGTCTATTCCTACGGTGAATTTGCCGACTATTACTATGGGGAAATGGCGCCGTCAACCGGGTATCTGCGCACGTGGGACATTCAAAGCGCCGAGGGTGGATTCTTGTTCATCTTCCCGGATGACCAGAATCCCGACAAGGTAGCGCAGTACAGCCATATGCCCAATTTCTTCAGCGTTTATTCAGAAGGCGAGCGTTGGGGCGAGCTGATGGAATGCCAGACGGTGGCGGACCTCAATGACCTGGTGGACAGCGGACGTATCCGGGAGCTGATCCGGGTCAATGAAGCGCTGCATGAAAAACGGTATTCCCAGGTGGCGGACATGGTCTGCCAGAGAGGGGCACAGGCGGTGATGCTGGCAGGTCCCAGCTCCTCCGGCAAGACTACCTCTGCCAACCGCCTTGCCACCCAGCTGCGTGTCCATGGCAAAAAGCCTGTTTTGATGAGTCTTGACGATTACTATATCGACCGGGACAAGATTTTGCCGGGACCCGACGGAAAGTTGGACTTAGAACACATCAACACCATCGACACAGCCCTTTTCGGCGAGCACCTGGGGGCGCTGCTGAATGGGGAAGAGGTGGAGATTCCCGTATTCAATTTCAAAACCGGAAAGCGGCAGTGGAACGGCCACAAAATGCGCCTTGGCCCGGACTCGGTGATTATTGTGGAAGGCCTGCACGCCTTGAATCCTGTGCTTTTGCCAAAGGGCCTGGATAAAAATAAGGTCTTCAGGCTGTACATCAGCCCCTTGCTGCCGCTGAACCTGGATGACCATAACCGCATTCCCACATCCTATCTGCGGCTGCTGCGGCGCATCGTCCGGGACTATGAGAGCCGGGGTACATCTGTGGAAAGGACCATCGCCATGTGGGACAGCGTCCGCAGAGGGGAAAAGCGCTGGATATTCCCGTATCAGGAGAATGCGGATGTGATCTTCAACAGCTCCACCCTTTATGAGCTGGCAGTGCTGAAAAAGCACATTTTCCCGCTGCTTACCGCAGTACCGCCGGAGGATGAAAGCTACGATGAAGTACGCGCCATCGTGAAGATCCTCAACTATGTCCATGCTGCGGATGTGGATGATGAAATACCGCCTACAAGTCTGGTCCGGGAGTTCATCGGCGGCAACAGCTTTTACAGGTGATAAAAAAACAGCACCCCGTGGGGTGCTGTTTTTATTTTCGCAAATGGGGCAATAATGGCATTGTGGCAAAAAGCCTTGCAATCAGTAAAAAATGGTGGTATAATACTAAAAATTATCATGGGTAAATTCTGTGCAAGGAGCCGATATGGGACAGCCGCAATATCATCTGGAGGGTATTATCCGTACCCGCTCGGAGCAGATGGAGGACTTTGAAGGGCCTCTGGACGTAATATTTCTGCTGCTGAGCAAGAATAAAATAGAGATCCAGGATGTGTCCATCACGGCGATCCTGGAGCAGTATCTTGCGTATCTGGACGAGATGAAGCGGCTGGATATGGAGATCGCCAGCGAGTTTATCACCATGGCGTCCCACCTGATGCTCATCAAGACCAAGATGCTGCTTTCCGCTGCCGAGCAGGCAGAGGCGGAAAGCGAGCTGGATCTGCTGCGGCAGAATCTTCTGGAGCGCCAGCGCAAGGAGGCCATTGAGCAGATTCGCACGGCCATAACCTGGCTTGAGCCCAGAAATGAGATCGGCCGGTGTCTTTTTACCAAAGAGCCGGAGCCGCTGCGCAAGGACCAGACCTACCGCTATCAGCATGAAACCGCGGATCTTCTGCGTGCGCTGGATGAGATTTCTGAGCGCAATCAGCGAAGACTCCCGCCGCCTACCGTGAATTTTAAGGGCATTGTGGGCAAGGAGCGGTATCCTGTCAGCCGCAAGACCGGCGAGATTCTGCGAAGACTCCTTCTTCGCGGCGTGGAAAAACTGATGAATCTGTTTAAAGGTAATAAGACCCGTTCTGAGGTGGTTGCTACCTTTATTTCGGTTCTTGAAATGTGCAAAACAGGCTCTGTAAGCCTGGAAGGCGACATCAACGGGGACAATCCCGATGTTAGACTGATCGATGAATCAAAGGTGAACGTGGAGGTGCAGACGGATGGAACAAACTGAATTACAGCGAGGCATTGAGGCCATCCTGTTTGCTGCCGGTGAAATGGTAGAAGTTTCCCGGCTGGCCATGGCCCTGGAAGCGGACGAAAAGGACATTATCGCCGCAGCGGATGCGCTGGCGGACAGCCTTGCTTTTGACCGCAGAGGCATTCGTGTTTTGAAGCTGGACAAGGGCTACCAGATGGTGTCCTCCGGCGAGATGGCAGACTATGTCACGAAGGCTTTGGAGACCAGAAAGCCTCCCAAGCTGTCGGCTTCCCAGCTGGAAACATTGACCATTGTTGCTTACTATCAGCCTGCCACCAAGGCGCTGGTAGAGCAGATCCGTGGTGTGGACAGCTCCTATTCCGTAGGCGCGCTTTTGAACAAGAAACTGATCGAGGAAGCAGGCCGTCTCAATGTGCCGGGCCGCCCGATCCAGTACAAGACTACGCCGGATTTCCTCAGAACCTTCGGCATCAGCACCCTTGATGAGCTGCCGCCCATTGAAAAGATCAATTTCGGTGAGCCGGAGCAGCTTGCCATTGAAGAGCCCCCCGAAGAAGCTGCCCAGCCGGCAGCGGAGAACTGATGGGCTGGCTGATCGCGCTGGCGGTGATCGCAGGGCTTGCGATTTTGCCGCTGGGAGTCAGCGCAAAGTATGATGTGAATGGCCCTTTGGTGCAGCTGATCGTCGGGCCTTTGCGCACTACGCTGTATCCGGGCAGGAAGGATAAGCCCCGAAAAAAGGCGGCAAAGCAGACCTCCGGGCAAGCCAAATCTCAAGGGCAGACTTCCGCTAAAAAAGGCGGTGCGGCAGCAGACTTTGTTCCGATCATCCGGGCGGTGCTGGACTTTTTGGTGGACTTTCGCCGGAAGATCCGGGTGGATCTGCTCCAGCTGCAGCTGACCCTTGCCGGAGACGATCCCTGCGACCTTGCTGTGAATTACGGCAAAGCGTGGGCTGCGTTGGGCAACCTGATGCCCCAGCTGGAACGGTTTTTCATCATCAAAAACAGAAACTTAAATATCGACTGCGACTTTACGGCTGAGAAAACCGAGGTATACGCCCGGTTGGATCTGACCATAACGTTAGGCAGACTTCTTTGCATTGCGGTATGCCACGGCAGCCGTGTGCTTCGTGAATATCTGAGAATTGCGAAATTTAGAAAAGGCGGTGCGCTACAATGAGCCAAACTCTTCCCAATATGCTGGAAAACACCATTGCCAAGATCCGTGAGATGGTAGATGTGAATTCTGTCATCGGCGACCCCATCACCACGGTTGACGGCATTACCATCATCCCCGTGTCCAAGGTCAGCGTCGGCTTTGGCGGCGGTGGCAGCGATTATGTATCGAAAAATGCCAATAAGCAGGAAAATCCCTTCGGCGGCGGCGCCGGCGGCGGTGTGAAGGTGACTCCCGTTGCGTTTCTGATCATCAAAGACGGCAATGTGCGTATGCTGCCCGTTTCTGCCCCTGCCAATACCACGGCAGACCGCCTTGTGGAGCAGGTGCCGGATGTGCTGGACCGGATCTCCGCTTTCATTGACGCAAGAACGGAGAAAAAGGGCGAATAATTTTCTTTTCCGGGGCAAAACTAGCTCCGGGTGAGAAAAATGAAGAAAACCATCATCAGGACGGCGGCTGCGCTGATAGCTGCCGTCCTGCTTTTACCTTGCAATGTGAGTGCAATCTCCGCGCAAAAAGCGATTTTGCTGGATGCGGATACCGGCAGGGTTTTGTACGAAAAAGCGGCTGACAGCCGCAGCCTCATCGCCAGTACGACAAAGATCATGACGGCGCTGATCGTGTGCGAGCAGTGCAATGTGCTGGACCGGATGCGCATTCCCAAAGAGGCAGTAGGCATCGAAGGCTCTTCCATGTATCTGAAAGAGGGAGAGGTTTTGACGCTGCAGGAACTGCTCTACGGTCTGATGCTTCACAGCGGCAACGATGCTGCCGTGGCGCTGGCCATCTACTGCGGCGGTACGGTGGAGGGCTTTGCCCAGCTGATGAACGATAAGGCACACCGCCTGGGGCTGACAGGCACCCATTTTGAAAATCCCAACGGGCTGGACAGCCCCAATCACTATTCCACCGCCCGTGACCTGGCTGTCTTAACGGCCTATGCCATGCAAAACCCCATCTTTGCCCAAACGGTTTCTACGAAGAATGTCCGGGCAGGGGGCAGAAGCCTTACCAATCACAATAAGCTTTTGTGGCGCGTGGAGGGGGCGGACGGCGTAAAGACCGGCTACACCAAAGCGGCAGGCCGCATCCTTGTATCCAGCGCGCGTCGGGACGGCAGGCGGCTTGTGGCAGTTACCATCAACGACGGCAACGATTGGGCCGATCATGCTGCGCTTCTGAACGATGGCTTTTCCCGTTACACGGTGCGTTCCATCGTCAAGGCCGGTGTATGCGTGGGCAGCAAAGCCGTGATCGGCGGCGAGGCGGAAACTGTGGGGCTTTTGGCAGACAGCGGCTTTTTATTTCCCCTGGCGACAGACGAGATCCCGGAGATCGTGATTTCAGGGCCGAGCTTTGCCTATGCGCCGGTGGTGGCCGGGGCGGAGGCAGGGTATGCCTATATTTGCCTGGGGGACAAGGTGGTTGGAAAAGTGCCCCTTGTATACGGGCAGACCATCGAGCAAAAGCAGCCGGAGAAGAAAAAGCACTTCTGGGATGGCTGGTTTGGAGGAGACAAATGACAGAGCGTTTGCAGAAAATTTTATCTTCCCGGGGCGTGGCATCCCGCCGCGCCTCGGAGGAACTCCTTTTGGCCGGACGGGTCAGTGTCAACGGGCGCGTTGCCCAGCTTGGCGAAAGTGCCGACCCGGATACGGACAAAATACTGCTGGACGGCAAGCCTTTGCCTGCAAAGCAGGAAAAGGTGTACATCATGCTCCATAAGCCCCGCGGCTATGTAACCACATTGTCCGACGAAAAAGGACGCAGGAACGCAGCGCAGCTGGTTGCTGCGTGCGGCTTGCGTGTCTATCCCGTAGGCAGGCTTGACATGGATTCCGAGGGATTGCTGCTGTTTACCAACGACGGTGATTTTGCCAATGGGCTGATGCACCCGAAGCAGGAAGTGAAAAAGACCTATGAGGTCTGGGTGCGCGGCTACCACGATGGCTTGCCTGCATTGCTGCGGCGGCCTATTGTGCTGGACGGCTATCAGATCAAGCCGCCGGAAGTGAAGCTGTTGCGAGGGGAAGGGCAGAAAGCAAAGCTGCTGGTCATCATCCACGAAGGCCGCAACCGGCAGATCCGGCGGATGTGCGAGGCTGCCGGCGCTGAGGTTACCCGGCTGCGCCGGATCGCCGAAGGCGGTGTTTCGCTGGGAGATCTGCCGCCGGGCAAGTGGCGGTACTTAACAGAAAAAGAGATTGCGGAGCTTTTTTGAGCTCCGCAATTTTTGCAATTTTTTGCTTTCAGTCTTGCAAAAACGCAGGAAAGCTGTTATCATTGTATGCACCTAAACAGAAAGTGAAGTGGCAAACTATGAATGGCGATATTATCTCCCTGCTCCAGAGCAAAGAGCCTACATTTTCCAAGGGTCAGCGCCGGATATGCCGGTTTATTATGGAATCTTATGACAAAGCCGCTTTTATGACCGCCAGCAAGCTGGGTAAGGCTGTTGGCGTTTCCGAATCCACCGTGGTGCGTTTTGCCATGGAGCTTGGCTACGACGGCTACCCCGGCATGCAGAAAGCCATGCAGGAAATGGTTGCAAATCGCTTGACCTCCGTGCAGCGCATTGAAGTGACCAACGACCGTATCGGCAACCAGGATATCGTATCCATGGTTTTGCAGGCGGATATCGACCGTCTGCGGCAGACGTCAGAAACGTTGGACCGGCAGGAATTCCAGGCGGCGGTGGATGCGATTTTGAAGGCAAAGCGCATTTACATTCTGGGTGTGCGCTCCGCGGCTCCGCTGGCAAACTTTTTGGGATATTACCTCAATTATATGTTCCGCAATGTCCATATCATCACCGCCTCCGGCGCCAGTGAAATGTTTGAGCAGATCGTTCGCCTGACATCCGAGGATGTGGTCATCGCCTACAGCTTCCCCCGGTACTCCGCAGCCACCACCAAGGGTGCGCAGTACTGCCGCACCACCGGTGCAACCGTCATCGGTATGACCGACAGCCGCCTGTCTCCTTTGGGACAGAATTGCGACCACGTGCTGCTTGCCAAAAGCGATATGCTGTCGCTGGTGGATTCTCTGGCCGCGCCTTTGAGTGTTACCAATGCCCTTTTGGTAGCGTTGGCTTCGAAGCGCGAAAAGGAGCTGGCAAGCACCTTTAACGAGCTGGAGCGCCTTTGGGAAGCGTACAATGTTTATGAAAAGCGGGCGGACGGACAATGAGATTTGATGGAATCGTCATCGGCGGCGGTGCTGCCGGTATGTTTGCGGCCATTACCGCTGCCCGGCAGGGGAAGAACGTACTGCTGCTGGAGCGCAACGACCGGCTGGGCAAAAAGCTGCTGATCACCGGCAAGGGCCGCTGTAACGTGACCAACGATTGCCCGGAAGCGGAAGTTTTGCAGAACGTGCCCAGAAACGGAAGGTTTCTCTTCAGCGCCATGGCAGCATGCCCTCCAAGGCAGGTCATGGATTTCTTTGAAAGCCGCGGCTGCAGCTTGAAGACAGAGCGCGGAAACCGCGTTTTCCCGGTCTCCGATAAGTCTCAATCCGTGCTGGAGTGCCTGCAAAGGGAGCTTCGCAGCGCAGGTGTTACGGTGAAAACAGGCAGGGTGCGGCAGATCCTCACAAAGGACGGCGCCATCTGCGGTGTTGCGACAGAGAATGAGCAGATCGAGGCGGATTGGGTCATTTTGGCCACCGGCGGCTTAAGCTATCCCACCACCGGCTCCACCGGCGACGGTTATGCCATGGCGGAGGCTTTGGGGCATACGGTGACTGCCTGCGAGGGCTCGCTGGTGCCCCTGGAAACAGCAGGGGAGGACTGCCCCGAGATGCAGGGCTTAAGCCTTCGCAACGTGGGCGTTAAGCTTATCAATGAAAAGGGAAAAATCCTCTATAAGGATTTTGGCGAACTGCTGTTTACCCATTTCGGTGTCTCCGGCCCAACAGTGCTCAGCGCCAGCGCCCACTTAAAGGGGAATTGCCGGCTGGTCATCGACCTGAAGCCTGCATTGGACGAAGGGAAGCTGGATGGTCGGATCCTTCGGGATCTTGATACCTATAAAAACCGCTCCATGGAAAATGCGCTGACAGATCTGCTGCCGCGGAGCATGATCCCGGTGGTGCTGAGACGGCTTTCTATTGATCCCAGCATGCAGGCCAATGCTCTGACAAGACAGCAGCGCAGAAGCCTTGTAGAGTTGCTGAAAGGGTTTTCTGTGGAGATCACGGGCAAGCGCCCGGTAGCCGAGGCGATCATCACAAGTGGCGGCATCAAGGTGTCGGAGATCGACCCCAAAACCATGGAATCGAAGCTGGTTCCCGGGCTGTATTTTGCCGGGGAGATCATCGATTGCGATGCCTATACCGGCGGCTTTAATCTGCAGATCGCATGGGCCACAGCCTATGCTGCTGCGATGGCGGCAGGATCATAAGAGATGAGCATTTCGGGGCAGTAAAATGCCCCGAAATTTCTTGGAAAAACTCTTAAAAAAGTGCTTGACAAAGTGCACCTTGCTGTGTATAATAAAACCCGTCGCTGAGGTTACCGTCCTTGCGATGCGGTTTGGGAGCATAGCTCAGCTGGGAGAGCACATGCCTTACAAGCATGGGGTCACAGGTTCGAGCCCTGTTGTTCCCACCAACAATTTGGCCCGGTGGTGCAGTCGGTTAGCACGCCAGCCTGTCACGCTGGAGGTCGACGGTTCGAGTCCGTTCCGGGTCGCCATATAATGCATCTGTGGAGAGCTTTGCTCTCCACAATATGCCTCTGTAGCTCAGTAGGTAGAGCAGCGGACTGAAAATCCGCGTGTCGTTGGTTCGATTCCGACCGGAGGCACCACGGTTCCCATTCGGGAACCGAGATGCGGGTGTAGCTCATCCGGTAGAGCGCCACCTTGCCAAGGTGGAGGTAGCGAGTTCGAGCCTCGTCACCCGCTCCAATTTCAAATTCCGAGCCTGCTGGCTCGAATGACTTTATACAACAGTCCGGTGGACTGTTGCGCGCGACGGCTGGACGGAGCGCAACCTTAATTTCTGCAATGCAGTAATGCAAGCGAGCCTCGTCACCCGCTCCAGAAAAAGATAAGGAACGCATTGCGTTCCTTATTTCATATGGTACCGTGGCCAAGTGGTAAGGCAAGAGTCTGCAAAACTCTCATTCCCCAGTTCAAATCTGGGCGGTACCTCCAAAAGAAAACGCACACCGATTGGTGTGCGTTTTCTTTTGGAAAAGAGGATTATGCAGATTGAAGGTCACAAATGCAACAGTCCGGCGGACAGTTGCTGCAGCCAGTGCAAACACCGTGGCTACAATCTGTTGCCGGATTTTACTAAATATCAGGCTGTAAAAATTGGCAGTTATGCGTAACTGACATGGCGATTATTCATAAATACGTTTGCGTGTTTATTGACTTTCTATAAGCAAGGAAATATAATTAATATACGTTATTTCGCTGCGTGACAATTTGATAGTTGGAAGCGGGTGTGTTCTGGATGAGTATGAAAACCTACTTGGTTGACTTTTCTATAGGCGGTGTCATGTGCAGATTGACGACCCTTACCGGTGAGTATGTAGAAGAATACCACTCCCGTTATTATAATCACAAGCATGCTTTCTTTGAGATCCATTATGTTACGAAAGGACGTTTCCGCTGCACCGTTGAGGATGTGGATTATGAGATTTCTGCCGGGCAGTTGCTCATCATCCAGCCCGGGTGCGATCACTTCATTTTTCCGCTGACAGAAGAAAAATCCAAAATGTGTCTTGGATTTGATGTTTATCGTACGATTATTTTAGGGGATCAGGACGAGTCAAGAGAATTTGCTGATCTTTTCTACAAAGAGAAGGCGGTGTTGCTGAAACTCGACGATATTGCCTCTCGTGATAAGATTGCCAGCATCCTGGGTCAGTTTTGTGCAATGTATTATCAGGACAAGCTTACTATGACGATCAGAGAGGAACTAAAAAGCCTGACTTCATTGCTGCTTCTTTGCTTAAGCAAAGAACTCCGACTTCGCTCAACAGCAGAGGATCTTTTTCCGTCGGAAAGCGAAAAGAACAGGAATTACTGGGTCGATGAGTTTTTTACTTTTAATTTTCAGAGGAATGATGGATATGAGTTGCTTGCAAAGCAGCTCAATGTCAGCACTCGGCAGCTGGATCGTATTTTGAAAAAGGATTACGGCATGGGCTATCAAAGGATATTGCTGGAATATCGCTTGGGAGTTGCCATGAACTTGCTACATAATACGGACAAACCCATCGAAGAAATTTCCGAAATTGTAGGCTACAGCAGCACTTCCAGTTTTAGCGCTTTCATTAGAAGGGAAACAAATCGTACCCCGTCGGAGATTCGGAAGGGGATGAAATCTTAAAAACTGCCTCGGTTTATCCGGGGCAGTTTTTAAAATTGAAGCCATAATTGGGAATATATGACAAAACAATACTAAAACTGTCGTGTATTCATATGGAAACTTCATGCGGGAGTTGATATACTTACTTTAATGGAATGGTTGTCTGTGTCATTTGCTTGCTCTACAGAAACCTATCAATAATAAGTGAGGGATAATAAATGAACGTCGATTATAAGAAAATGTTTGACATGACCGGTAAAGTGTGCGTTGTGACTGGCGGTACCGGCTATCTTGGCTCCGCAAACGTCAAAGCACTGAAGGATTTTGGTGCAACAGTCGTTGTGATCTCCCGCCGCGCCAATGAAGAGCGGGGGAAGGATAACTATTCTGTGGATTGCGATCTGTTCCTCAAGGGCGATGTGGCATCCACGGAATCTATGAAGGAATGCTTTAAGCATGTTTATGACAAGTACGGACATGTTGATGTACTAGTTGCCTGTGCCAACGGCGGTGGTGCGGGTTACGGTGCCGGCAGCCAGATTGAGTATATGTCTGATGAGGATTTCCAGATTGGCGTTATGGGCGCGGCAGGTGCACCCTTCCGCTGCATCCGCGAGGTGCTGCCCTACATGAAGAAGAGCGGCGGCTCTATTATTTTGTACAGCTCTATGTACGGCATGGTATCTCCCGACTTGAAAATCTATGGCGACAATCCCCAAAAGCAGCCTCCCAACTACGGAACAGGTAAGGCCGGTGTTATTCAGCTGACCCGTTATGCAGCAGGTGCACTGGCTGAGTATGGTATCCGGGTCAACTGTGTCACTCCCGGTCCGTTCCCCAGCCCCTCTAATCAGAATGATGAGGCGTTCAATGCCAAGCTGGCGGCAAAGACCATGCTGGGACGCTTCGGTCAGAACCATGAAATGTCCGGTGCGGTACTGCTTCTGGCTTCCGATGCAGGCTCTTTTATGACCGGCACGAATATTGTCGTTGACGGCGGCTGGACTGCGTGGTGATTGGATATGAAAATAAATTGTTGTAAGGGTATCAATATCTCTGCACTGTCGTTGGGTACGGTCCAATTGGGTCTTAACTATGGCGTCAATAATGCGGACGGAAAGCCCAGTCAGGAGGAGGCGAATAAGATTCTCGACTGCGCTCTTGCAAATGGTATCAACACATTGGATACTGCCGGTGCCTATGGCGATTCCGAATCGGTAATCGGCAATTGGCTGATGACAGTCGAGCCTACCAAACGTCCAATAATTGTGACAAAAGCTGCGGGACTTGATCACAGTTCTCTGGATGCACTCCGTAACAATCTGTACCGGTGCGTGGAGGAGTCCAAGAAACAGCTTGGAGTAGACCGGCTGGATGTGCTGATGCTGCACCATTTCGACGATTACATTTGTGATAAGGACAATGTTATCCGGGTTATGCAGGAATTAAAAGAATCCGGAGAAGTCCGCTTTATCGGTGCTTCTGCCTATTCCCATCATGATTACGCGGGGCTTGCATCTGCGGGTTTCGATGCTACTCAGATTCCACTGAATATCTTTGACTGGGATCAGATCGAGAACGGCGGCCTTAAGAAACTGCGGGAATCCGGTATGATGATCTTTGTCCGCAGCGTATATTTGCAGGGTTTAGTCTTCCAGGATCCTGATCATCTTGCGCCTCATATGGAATTTGCAAAGGAAACTCTTGTAAAATTCCGCAAGTTATGTTATAAGTATAATATCACACCTGCGTCATTGGCTCTTTCCTATGCCCTTTCTTTACCCGGCGTGACCAGCCTGGTGCTGGGCAGTGAAAAAGCGGTACAGGTGGAGCAGAATGCACAGCTGTTTGAAAAGGCAGTTAATTTGTCTGCGGAGCAAATGGCGGAGATCCGAGAGAATTTCCTGGATACTCCGGCTCGTGTGAAGAATCCCCATCTGTGGAAACAGGAATTTTGGGAAGAATATTTAAAACAACATAATTGATCGAAAGGAAGAGAGAGGTTTATGGAGTTCAACAATGTAATGTTCAAGGGCGTTATGTCCGCACTGGTTTCCTGTATTGATGAAAACGAGAATGTCAACGAGGCTGCGATGCGCAAGCTGATGAACTGGCATCTCAAGGAAGGTTTCAGCGGTTTTTATCTGACCGGCGGTACCGGTGAGGGCCCCGTGCTGCAGAAGGAGACCCGTAAGCGGATTGTGGAAATTGCAAAGGATGAGGCAGGTGATCGCTGCCAGCTGATCGCCCATGTCGGTGCCATCGATTTGACAACTGCGGTGGAACTGGCTAAGCATGCTGGTGAGGTGGGTATTGATGCCATCTCTTCTGTACCTCCCTTCTTCTTTGGCTACGGCGAAAGCCAGATCGCAGATTATTACAAGGCTCTGTCTGATGCTTCCGGCTTGCCTGTGCTGATGTATGCTTCTCCGCTGTCCGGCGTGAATATCACCTGGGATATGGTGGACCGTTTTATGGATATCCCCAACATGATCGGTTTGAAGTGGACGAGTTATGATTACTTCACCATGCATCGCATCAAAGAGCTGCGGGGCGGCAATATCAATGTGATCAACGGACCGGACGAACAGCTGCTTTGCGGTCTTTCCATGGGCGCTGACGGCGGCATTGGTGCTACATACAATGTTATGCCCAAGCTGTTCACCCAGATTTATGATAATTTCCAGGCTGGCAATATTGCTGCGGCACAGGAAGCCCAGTTTAAGGTAAATAAGCTGATCGAGATCCTGATCAAGTTTGGCGTTGTATGCGGCATTAAGGATATTCTGTGCATGCTGGGTTATGACTGCGGCTATCAGGTCTATCCTCAGAAGCGCTTTACGGATGAAGAGCGTGAGGCGTTCCACGCAGCACTGAAGGGCATTCGTTTCGAAGAGGAGTACATTTAGTTTCTTCCGTTTTTACGGCAGTCCTTGTCAGGACTGCCGTATTTTTATCATGGGAAATAATAACAGACAAAATAGAAAAATAAAGCTTTATTTTTCCTGCAGGATATGGTATAGTAAAGTGAATTATTCTGTGTATAGTCTGGATGATATTTAAAGTTACCGGTCTAAATATTTGAAATAGAAATGGGAGAATAATATGGAACACAATAATGATGAATTGCGGATAGACCTTTTAGAGGCATTTTCATATTTAAAGAAAAAGATTTGGGTCATCTTGGTGGTTGCAGCAATCGGCGGCCTAGCCGGTTTCCTGTACAACGAGTTTTTGACAACACCACAGTTTACCGCATCAACCCGTGTCTATATCTTGAATCGTCAGGATGAAGATACGATCTACTATGCTGATCTGCAGTCCTCCAGTCAGTTTATTAATGACTATACGGTTCTGATTACCGGCCAGAATGTTACAAAAACGGTTGTAGACAAGCTGGGTCTTGATGAAAGCTTTGCGAAGCTGGCATCGAGAATTTCTGTAACGGCTCCGGAAGAAACCCGTATTCTGGAAATTAATGTTACCCATGAAGATCCTCAGCTGGCTGCCGATATTGCAAATGCAGTTCGTGAGGAAGCTACAAAGCAGATTGAGAAAATCATGGATGGCAATGCGGTAAATCTTGTTTATGCAGCGGATATGCCCACGAATCCCTCCAGCCCCGGGAGTAGTAAAATTGCATTGATTGCGGCTGCGTTGGGCCTGGTATGCGCTGTGGTGGTGTTGGTTGTAATTTTTATTGTGGATGATACAATCCGTTCAGAAGAGGATGTGGAACGCCATCTTTCTCTAAGCGTTCTGGGTGTGATCCCGTCTTCTTCCGAATTGGGAAGCAATACTGTCAGATTGGATATGGACCAGAAACATCGTATGGTTGACGGAAAACGCTAAGAGGTTTTATTATGAGAAAGATTCTTGTTAAACGCTTTGTTGTAAAAGAGTTTCAGGCTGCGGAGGCGCTAAAGGCGCTGAGAACCAACCTGTTGTTCACCGGCGCTTCTGTTCAGACAATTGCGCTGACAAGCTATGGTGTTTCTGAAGGAAAGAGTGCAATTGCTTTCCAGCTGGCGGCCTTTATGGCACAGACTGGAAAAAGGGTACTCCTGCTGGATACGGACCTGCGCATGAGCTGTCTGGAAAAGCGTCTTCAGGTTGATGGTAAGGTCAAAGGATTGAGTCATTATCTTTCCGGCATGGCAAATGCGGATGAATTGCTGTGCGAAACGGATGTGCCGGGCATGTACATCATGTTTGCAGGCAAAAGAGTTCCCAATGCTATGGAGCTTTTGGGAGAGGAGAGCTTTAAGAAGCTTGTGACTGCGCTGAAGAAGACCTTTGATTATGTGATCGTGGATACCTCTCCTATGGGTCAGGTGCTTGACTGCGCAGTGATCGCGCCTGTTCTTGATGGCGTTGCACTGCTTGTGGATTCCACAAATAACAGCTATAAAAATATCCGCCGGATGCAGCAGCAGCTGGAGAAGTCCGGTGCGAAGATCCTCGGTGTGGTACTGAACAAAGCGGAGACCAAGCAAAAGCGCAGTTACTATAAGGGCTATGGGCCTCAGGATGCGGATTGGGCCTAATATAATCGGGTCGAGGCATTATTTCGAAATGGGCTGTTATTGGAAAGGAGTTTTGCGTTTTGACAGAGACGATCCTGTTCTCCCTTCTGCGTGCAGCTATCAGCACGGAAACAGTCGAGAGTGATAAGATAACAGATCTAAAGGACGATGCCCTTGTTGCTGTTCATACTCTGGCAAAGCGTCACGATATGGCGCATCTGATCGGTCACGCCCTGGAGAGCGCTGGCTGGTGTAATGATGGGGAGCTTTCTTGGTCATTACACAAGCGAACCATGCAAGCTGTTTACCGCTACGCCCGGCAGCAGGATGAATTTGAACAAATTGCCCAGCTGCTTGAAGAAGCACAGATTCCTTATATACCGCTGAAGGGCTCGGTCATTCGCGATTGGTATCCCGAGCCATGGATGCGTACCAGTACAGATATTGACATCTTGATCCGAAAAAAGGATCTGGAAACGGGTATTCATGTCCTTTCAGAGAAGCTGGGCTACCGGCACCAAGGCACAGCCTTTCATGATGCATCCTTATTCTCACCGAGTGGTGTTCATCTGGAATTGCATTATGAGCTTGCAGATGCGACTGTACAGGAGAAAGTGCGCCAAAGACTGGCGGATGTTTGGGATCATGCATCCCCTGCGGATGGCTCGGCATATCGGTTTGTAATGGATGAGGATTGGTTTTATTTATACCACATCTGCCATATGACAAGGCATCTAATCACCGGTGGCTGCGGAATCAAACCTTTTTTGGATCTGTGGATCATGAAAAACAAGATGGGGCTCTGCGCACAGCGCTTTGCTAATCTCCTTGACAGTTGTGACTTGCTGACGGCTGCCCAGACTGCTGAAAAGTTGGCGGAGATTTGGTTCTTCGGTGAAGAAATGGATGATTTGAGTGGCCGTTTGGCATCCTTTGTGTTGAGCGGCGGTGTCCATGGAACCATGGATGGAAACGTTGCGGTTGCGCAAGCACGCAGCGGCGGCAGATTCCGGAATTTATCGCAGAAAATCTTCTTACCTTATGATATTATGAAAGAGCTTTATCCCTTCCTTACGAAACATAAGTGGTTGCTGCCCACCGCGCAAGTATTTCGTTGGTTTAGGCTGCTGTTTAGCAGCAGATTTCATCGTACTGCAAAGATTCTGTGGAAAAACATTACATTTTCCGAGGATGACCGGGATAATACTGAGAAATTGCTGCGAGATTTGGATCTTTTATAATACGATTTGTATGTATCATGTAATTTTCTAAAACCTGGCTCCGGCCTGGGGCGTTTGTATAGTGAGCAGGCGCCTAAGGTCGGAATCGTTCTATTTGTCCAAATGGGAGGTACTTATGGAACAACTATATAAAATAGCCGGGCTTACTGTTCGGATGGATACCTTTGGACGTACACTGAAACAGGCAGAGCCTTATCTGTCCTGTGAACAGACACTGGATGCGGATATTACGGTTAGTGCAGACTGGAAATTATTGCAGAGCAAGCAGCCACATCTTTCTGATGAGGATTGTGAATACATGTCTACCGGCGCCAACTTTTACAAGCAACTTATGGATCACGACGGCCTGATGCTCCATTCTTCTGCGGTGGTGGTAGACGGCAGAGCATATCTTTTCTCTGCACCCTGCGGAACGGGAAAATCCACTCACACAAAACTGTGGCTGAAGCAGTTTGGCTCTCGCGCCTGTATCTTGAATGATGATAAACCGGCTTTGCGGTTGGAGGATGGCGTTTGGTATGCTTACGGCACACCCTGGAGCGGTAAGTATGATATCAGCACCAATTGCCGCGCGATTCTTGCGGGGATTGCAGTTTTGGAGCGAAGCGCGGAGAACCAGATCAAACCTTTTACCGGTCTGGAGGCTATCCGCTCGATCTTAAATCAAATGGTGCGGCCACCGGATTCTGTCTCCCGGAGTAAACTGCTGGAGCTGACGGATAAACTGGTAACCCAGGTGCCTGTTTGGAAACTTAGCTGTAATATGGACCCTGAGGCCGCGGTTGTGGCCTACAAAGCGATGTCTGCCACGAAAGGGGAATAACGGATGAAATTGAAAGATGGATTTGTTCTGCGTCAGGTGGGAGGTCAAACGGTAGTGTTGCCTTCCGGTTCAGAACTGGATCTGAATATGATGATCACCTTGAACGATACCGGTAAGTTTCTGTGGGAAAGATTGGAAGAAGGTGCAGAGGTTCAAGACCTTGTAAAGGGCCTTTGCGGGGAATTTGATGTCGAGGAAGAACGGGCAAAAGACGGTGTTTCCGCTTTTGTTGAGAATCTGAAGAGCTATGGATTCCTGGAAGACTAAAGAAACATCGCTGGATCAGATGATTCCACTGATGCGAGAACAGCTTGCAGCAGGGCAATCCGTTCGCTTGGCACCGAGAGGCATTAGTATGCTTCCTCTGCTGCGGCAGGGGAAGGATAGTGTGGTTTTATCCCCACTGCCGGAGAAACTGCAAAAATATGATGTGCCGTTGTACCAAAGAGCGAATGGCCAGTATGTGTTGCATCGGGTGGTCCGTGTGGCGGAGACCTATACCTGTATCGGAGATAATCAATTTGTTCTCGAAGAGGGTTTAAGCCACTGCCAAATGATTGCTGTGGTGTCAGCTGTTTCTCGAAAGGGAAAGGAATATCCAATGGATAGTCCATGGCAGAAGATATATTGCCGATTTTGGCATTACAGCCGCCCGTTACGCCATTTGTGGCGCAAAGGGGTCGGATTGCTTCGGAGGTGCCTGAAATGAAAAAGAGAAATACCCTGTTTTGGATATTCTCCAGAGTACGCAGGCGCATACCGGCTCTTTGTGTCATGACAATCGCCCATGTGGGAACCGCGCTGCTGGGCGTAGCCTTTGCTTTGGGCAGCCGGGGCGTGATCGACACTGCTGTTGCCGGTGATAAGAATGGATTTCTGAATGCCTGCGCAGTGCAGGGTTGCATTATAGCAGGAATATTGCTGTGCCTTTTGGTCTACCGTCATTTGCATGAGCGTTTGCTTGCAGATCTGGATAGGGACTGGAAGCGCAGATTGCTCCATGGCTTGCTCCACGGGGACTACTGTGAGGTTTCCGGTTATCACAGTGGCGAATTGATCAATCGCTTGAATAACGACGTGCGTACGGTGAATGACGGTATTCTGTCTGTTTTGCCCAGTGGTGCTGGCATGCTGACAAGAGTGATCGCAGCACTGATTGTTCTTGCTGGTCTTGAACCCAGATTTACATTGGTGGTGCTTGCCGGTGGAATCATTGTTTTGGCAGTGACCGGATTTTTGCGTCGCCGGTTGAAGCAGCTGCATAAGCGGGTCAGCGAGCAGGACGGTAAGGTGTCCGGCTTCTTTCAGGAGATTCTGGAAAAGCTGCTTATGGTACAGGCAATGGATCTGTCGGGGGAAGTGGAAACCCGGGCAGATAGGTTACTGGCAGAGCGGTATTTGCTTCAGCGAAAGCGCAAAAATGTTTCGGTACTGGCAAATATGGCAGTCAGCATTTTGGCTTACGGTGCTGGATTTGTTGCATTGGTTTGGTGCTCTGAGCGGATGCTCAGCGGCACTATGAGTTTTGGCGTTCTAACTGCTATCACCCAACTGGTCAGCCAGGTGCAGGCACCCTTTACAAATCTGTCCGGCATCATTCCGAAATATATCGCGATGACTGCTGCAGCGGAGCGCTTGATGGAGTTGGATGAAATTGAACATTTTTCTGAGGAAAGCGATACGGATTGGGATGCTGTGTATACGCACCTGAAGGGAATCGGCGCTGAATCTGTCAGCTTTTCTTATGATCGGGATCAGGTTTTGGAGAATGCTTCCTTTGCCTTGCCAAAGGGCGCCTTTGCGGTTGTGACCGGTCCTTCCGGTATTGGAAAAAGTACGCTTTTGAAGCTGTTTCTTGGCGTATTTCGGCCGGAAAAAGGTGAAATGTACATAGAATGTGCCGAGAAACGGATCTGTCTCGGGCATAATACCCGGAAGTTATTCGCCTATGTTCCACAGGGGAATCTGCTGCTCAGTGGTACATTGCGGGAAAATCTCCTGATCACAAATCCGGATGCATCGGAAGAGCAAATCCGGCAAGCTGTCTATGTCAGCGCTATGGATGAGTATCTTTCTCAACTGCCCAAGGGACTGGATACGCCGTTAGGAGAGAACGCTGTTGGTCTTTCGGAAGGTCAGGCGCAGCGCTTAGCCATCGCCCGGGCGGTTTTGGGTGGTGCTCCTATCCTTTTGCTGGACGAATGTACTTCCGCCTTGGATGAGCAGACAGAAAGAACGGTTCTGGAAAGGATTCGAGGTCTTCATGACCGTACCTGTATTGTGGTGACCCACCGTCCTGCTGCAGTAGAAATGTGCGATTGGCGATTGGAAATGAATAGCGGCACGGTAAATGCCTTGAAATACTGAGTATTAAAAGCTCCCTGCTTGTAGCAGGGAGCTTTTTAACTGGCCTTTTCATATTTTCCGCGGAGATTTTCAACTTCCACTTTTTCAGCAAAAGCCAAAGCCATGGAATAGAAAAGTACAGGACCAATATTGAAAAAATGACAGTCCAGCAAACTGGTTAGCAGCAGTGCCGAAATCGAAAGTCCAATAAATGTTTTTTCAACTGATGGCTTGCGGAACAGGAGACGGATCGTTTGAATACGATGGAAGATGTATGCGCCCAGACCGACCATTCCGCAGCTTGCCAGAAGCTGAATGACGGTATTGTGCCATCTGGGCGGAAAGAACGAGGAGAAGGATTCGACTTCTGAAAAGTCCCATGGGATGTAATCCGTCGGATAAAAGCTTTCTCCCAAAAGCGGATATTTAAGAAACTGTCGAATGCCATGTGCGTATATATCTTCCCTTCCGTTCCCTTGCAAGGAAGGGTTGGTGATATAATTCAGCAGTGTTAGAAGATAAGTAGAGTATTTATATATCAGAAAAGCGACACAACTTATAATTAAGAGGAGCCAAATTACAGCACCAATTTTTTTCTTGGAAAGAATAAGCACAAGAATGGTGCAGATCAAATATATGAGTCCGCCGATCAGGATAGAGCTGCGAGAGGATGTAAATACGATTCCCGACATAAATAGCGTGCCGATGATCATGCCGATCCAACCGTGCTTATATTTGCAGGAAAAGAAGAAGGGGAAGGGGAGCATCATTGCCAGCATGCCGCCAAGATTATTGTGGGTACCCCAACCGGTAAATAAATAATGCCGTTGGAGAACACCGGAAATGATCACATCTTTTTGCGTAAAATAGCCATGGACCAATTCAGCCAGAAGCAAAAAACCAACACCGACGCCAATATATGAAATATAGTTTGTAGGCGCATTTTTCCAGTCAACCGCCAAGGCAAAGACAAAATACGGGACAATCAGAGCGGCTAATTGGAGGAATCCGAAGAAAATGTTTTTCTGGGCCAACTGCAGATATTCATCGGAACCGATGCCACTGATCATATAGGCGATGCCCAGGATCAGTATGCCGCTCAATAAAGTAAATTTCTTTTTAGGGATCGTTACGAAACCGTTGGTCTTATCAAAGGATAACCGCAGCAGCAGGAAAATAATTACGATGGCAGCCAGCAGCAGAATATGCTCTCCGCCGTTGCCGAAGGAAAAGATAGAGTTTGCATTTTTACCGGGATTATTCTGGGAGGAGGGAATCAGATAGCAGGAAATTAACATCGGCATGACAGGGAGAAGATCATGCCCAAAAAGGCACATGCAGACATACATAGCAGTATATGTTGTGTATATTTCCAGTTCCAGCGCGCAGGTGTTTGCGATAATTGCCATGCAGATGACCAAAAGAATATACCATGGTGAGTATACAAATCTGTCTGCTGCAGAAAGGATCGGCCTGAGCCACTGGGGAGTGGGGTAGCGTCCGATCAATAAAGGCTGCGGTTGTATGTGTTGCATAAATTACCTCTTGTGTAGTGAAAATGACATTTTGGATAAATTCACAATTATTATAGCATATGAGTAATATGTCCGCAATGTTTTTTTGAAAACCGAGACAATAGTGAAAATTGGCACAATTTTGCAAATATTATAGAAATTTCTCCTTGAAATTGGATAGATTGTATTATATAATTATACAGAAAAATATAAAATTGTCTTACTATGCACTGAGCTATATGTCTCATTAGATTGAGGGAAAAGCAATTTTTGTACTTTAAGCATTTTTTTGATAGCAAGTTCCGATAAAGGAGTTGCAAAATAACCCCTGAGAAACGCAGGGTAGTTACGAACAAAAATATCATAATTGATGGGAGATTAGGCAATGAAAAATACAGATATTCCGATGCACGGTGCGGCTGTTGGCCTTATGGAAGTTAGTACTCGAAAGCGAGTGAGCGTATCATACCTTGTTGTAAAGCGTTGCTTTGATTTTTTGTCTTCCCTGGTGGCGAGCATTGTTTTGCTGATTCCGTTGTCAGTTCTTGCTCTTTTAGTTTATTTCAGTGATTTCGGCAATCCCATCTATATTCAGAAGCGCGTGGGCAAGGGCGGCAAGGTGTTACATATCGCGAAATTTCGCAGCATGAAGCGCGGCGCTGATAATCTCGAGGCAATGCTCACACCGGAACAGCTGGAAGAATATCGTCGTGAGTATAAGCTGAAGGACGATCCTCGGCTAATCGGTTATAGAAAGCCCGGCGACAGCAGCAAGTGCTTTGGTGGATTCATTCGCCGGGCATCCTTGGACGAACTTCCGCAGATCCTCTGGAACATCTGCATTAAGGGGAATATGTCTGTTGTAGGTCCCCGGCCCATTCTGCGGGATGAGCTGGAAGAAAACTACACGATGGAACAACAGAAACTGCTGCTTTCGGTTAAGCCGGGTCTTACCGGTTACTGGCAGGCATATGCCAGAAATGACGCCACCTACGAAACGGGTGAGCGCCAGCGGATGGAACTGTATTATGTGCAGAACCAGAGTCTGTGGTTGGATATCAAGATTTTGTTTGCTACCGTTGGGGCTGTTCTTAGGAAGCGTGGCGCTAAGTAAGCGGATTTACCTTTTGAATTACAGAGGGATAGATATGGATTTGAGATTTACGGTCATTACAGTCGTATTTAATGCAGAGTCGGTTCTCCGTAAGACAATCGAGTCTGTGTTGAAGCAGGAGTATTTGCCATATGAATACTTGATTTTTGATGGCTGCTCAACGGATAGTTCGGTACAAATTGCATTGGAGTATGCAGCTGCGTTTGAAGAGCTTGGCGTGAATTATCGTGTTGTCAGCGAAAAGGACACCGGTATCTATAATGCCATGAACAAGGGCATAAAAGCTGCGTCCGGCGATTTTATTTCTTTTCTGAATGCAGGTGACTGGTACGAACCGGATGCTCTGAAAAACATTAATGGGTTTTACCAGGAAGCCCCCTTTGAACTGACCTATGGAGGTCTGCACTATATCAATCCCAACGGTACGATGGTGAACAAAATGTCCAAGCTGGACCGGTTTCCCATCACAAGCCGCCATTGGAACCATCCGAGTATGTTCCTGACCCGGGAGATCTATCAAAGATATTTGTTTGATGAGAGCTTCCCGGCCTACGCGGATTTTGATCTGTATCTAAAGCTACGCAAGGATGGAACAAAGATCCGGGTCATTGACAAGGTCATTACGAATTTTGTGGCAGATGGAGTCAGTACGGACAGGGATATTCAAAAGGTCCTGTCCCGGGCGCGGGAAAAATATACCGCATATAGGCACAATGGTTACAGTCCCATTTATTGGCTGGAGTCCTACGGCTGGGAACTGATGAAGGCTCTCTATTTCCGGCTTCGCAGCTAAACAGCGGACAACGAAAGGAAGAACGACATGGCAGGAATCACAACACCGGTCCCGAAGCTGATGATGAAGCTTCAGAAAATCAAATATGGAAAACAGTGTGCCTTTTACGGAATCCCTGTAATCCTCAAGACCAAGGGTTCTTCTATTGAATTAGGAGACCGGGTGGTGTGCGTCAGCAGCTTTTTTGCCAATTTGATGGGTCTGTATCAGCGGTCGATCCTTCTGGCTCGGGCTGGCGGTAAGATCGTTTTGGAAGACGATGTGCGGATGTCTGCGGTCACCATTTACTCTCGGGCGTCTGTGAAGATCGGCAAGCATACCAATATTGGTGGAAATACCAAGATCTTTGATCACGACTTCCATCCTGTTGATCCCCAGGAACGGCTGGAGCATCCCAACAGCGGCATGAAGACCAAGCCTGTAGAGATTGGCGAGAATGTGTTTATTGGCTGTAACTGCATTATTCTGAAGGGCAGTAAAATCGGTGATAACTGTGTCGTAGGTGCCGGCTCAGTGGTATCCGGCGAATTTGAGGATAACTGCATCATTGCCGGCAACCCGGCGAAGGTGGTCAGAAAAATTGGCTAAGTTGCCGCTAAAACACATGGAGTGTTTATTGTAATAACGAAGGAAAGAGGATGCAGAATGAACTATTTAGAGTTAAAAGAAGGCATTTTGTTCAAGGTGCGCACCAGCAAAGCGGTTCGTGCGTTGGTTTACCCATATATGAATTATAAGCGTGTTGCCGGCAGAAAGAAATATGCCAACACTCCTGATGCGGCGTTTATCCGTTCCCTTAAGGATACCAAGAAGGGCAAGCGGTGCTTCATTATTGGTAATGGACCGAGCCTGACAGCAGCGGATCTGGACAAGCTCAAGGGTGAGGATACCTTTGCCTTTAACCGGATCTTCTATATGTTCGACAGAACCGATTGGCGTCCTACTTACTATATGTGCGTCGATGTGGGTGTTCTTGGCATGAATCTGCCGGAGATCGAAAAGCTGGGACTTCCTACGATCATTCTTTCTGATATTGCCAGAAAGGATGTCAAGAGCCAGGCGGATAATATCCATTACCTGTACGACTTTACCCGGTTTAAGCTGAACCGCTGGGCCTTTGACCCTCCCTATATCAGCGAGGACTGCAGCGATCACTTCTGCCTTTGCTTCACAGTGACCTTTGACGCCATCCAGCTTGCCATCTATATGGGATATTCCGAGATCTATCTGTTGGGCGTTGACCACAGCTATTCGGTAACGGCGGATGCTAAGGGCCGTATCAAGAAGGATGAATCCGTACGGGATTATTTTGAGGGCTTGGAAAAGACAGCAATTACTGCTCAGAATTATGAGGCAACGACAGCGGCGTTTGAGGTGGCGAGAAAATATGCGGACGAGCATGGCATCGTTATCAAAAACGCCACCCGGGGCGGCAAGCTGGAAGCCTTTGAAAGAGTGGACTTTGATACGTTATTCTAATTCAGAATCACGAGGAGTGCCGGTATGGTTTGGATCACTGTAGTTACCGTATGTTATAATGCGGAAAAAGAAATAGAAGCCACAATGCGCTCTGTTTGCCAGCAGGACTATCCCAATATTGAGTACTTGATCATCGACGGAGCATCCAAAGACGGTACTGTCCGACTTGCGGAGCATATCCGGGATGAATACAGTTCCAACCCCGGCTTGCGGATCCGCATCGTTTCAGAACCGGATCGTGGTATCTATGATGCCATGAATAAAGGAATCGCGTCTGCCACAGGCGACTGGGTTCTGTTTATGAACGCCGGCGACAGATTCTACAGCGACGACATAGTCTCGAAAATGTTCCGGGAGCACTGGGACTTAAGCATTAAGGCTGTCTACGGCGACACAGAACGGTTTTTGGGAGAATCCCAAAAGATCGTCAAAGCCGGTAAGCTGGAGGATATTGCCCGGGGTATCCCGCTTCCGTTCTGCCATCAGGCTATCTTTGTCAGAACGGAAATCCTGAAGAGCCTGGGCTTTGATACTGGTTACAGACAGGCTGCGGACTATGATCTGTTTGTCAGATGCTACCTGCAAGGATATACCTTTGCTCATGTGGATGAAGTTGTGTGCCGATACGATATGAATGGAATTTCTGCCAGGAACAACATATTCCATCTGGAAGAGAAAATGAAGATCCGCCAGGCCCACGGTCTGGAAACATACAGTTTTGTAAAAAGGACGGCTATGATTGCGAATTTGAAAATCCGGCATTTTATTAAGGGCGTGATCCCTAAGCCGCTCCTGAGAAAAATCCGTGGCTATTAAGCCCCGGCAAATAAGGAGGTCATCCTATGACAATCGCAGGTTTTATGCCGATCAAACTGCACAATGAGCGCTGCCCCGGGAAGAATACCAGAATGCTTGGTTCCAAGCCGCTGCTCCAGTACGAGCTGGACAGCCTGAAAGCCACCGGCCTTTGCGACAGCATCAGTGTTTTTTGCAGCTCTGAAGACGTGATCCCGTTCCTTCCAGAAGGGGTTGAATTTGTGAAGCGCCCGGAATATCTGGATCTGCCCACATCCAACTTTACACAGTTTACGGAGGTATTTACTGCGGAGCACGACGCCGACATTTATGTTATGGCCCACGCGACAGCGCCCTTTATCTCCGTTGAAACCATGACGGAGCTGATTCAGGCCGTTAAATCCGGGGAATACGACTCCGCGTTCTGCGCGCAGAAGATACAGACCTTCCTTTGGCAGGATAATAAGCCTTTGAACTTTGACCCGTCAAATCTGCCGCGTACCCAGGATCTGAAGCCCATCTACCAGGAAACCTCCGGTGTATATGTTTTTAAGAAGGAAGTATTCCGGAATTTCCGCAGGCGGATCGGAGAAAAACCCTACATCAAGGTCGTGTCCTTGAAGGAATCCATCGATATCGATGAGGAAGAGGATTTCAGCATCGCCGAAGCAATGCTGAATGTAAATATTTGATTTGGAGAATTCTATGAATAACATTAGAGTGCTGGATGTAACTCTGCGCGATGGAGGAATCGTCAATAATTTTAACTTTGGCGAGGAGAACATGAAGCGCATCCTCCATGCCATTGAGGATGCGGGCGTAGATTATATCGAGCTGGGTTACCTGGAAAAGAATACCGGCACAGAGCGTGGACGCAGTCAGTTTATCAATGAAAAGGTTATCTCCCAGTATTTTCTGACAGAAAAGAAACCGGGGGTCACCTACACTGCTATGCTGGACTACGGTAAGTTCGATATTGATACCCTGGGTAATCGGGAGGAAACCGGGATCGATGCTATCCGTTTCGCGTTCCATAAGCGGAATTTCCGGGATGTAAAGCCCCTGTACGAGAAGCTCATCGCCAAGGGCTATGAAACCTATATGCAGCCCATGGTCACTCTGCATTACACCGTCGAGGAGCTGCAGGAGCTGGTGGATATGGCAAACAGCCTGGCCATCAAGGGCGTGTATTTTGTAGATACCTTCGGCCAGATGCAGCAGCCCGACATCCTGCGGCTTACGGAGTTTTTTGATACCCGGCTGAGAAAGGATCTGCTTCTGGGATTCCACCCTCATAACAATATCCAGATGGCCTGCGCCAACTCTATTACATTTCTGCAGTATCCCATGGAGCGTGACAGAATGGTGGACAGCTCCATCATGGGCATGGGCAGAGGCGCGGGAAACCTGAACACAGAGCTGATCTTGCAGCATTTGAACCAGTATTACGGCGCGGCCTATAATAATCTGCCCTTGCTGAAGGTCATGGATACGGTGCTGAGCAAGATCAAGGCTGAGTATCCCTGGGGATACTCTGTAGAGTATTACCTGTCCGCTGTCAACGACTGTTCCCCGATCTATGCCGGTCACTACTATAAGAAGCATATGCTCCCTGTGGAACAGATCAATGAGTTGCTGCGAATGGTAGAGGGTGAAAACCGCATTTCTTTCAACAAGGGCTATGCGGAGGAAATCTACCGGATATATAACGCCAGGAATCAGTGTGACGATACAGCCGCCGTTGAGCAGCTTCGGGCTATGATCTCCGGTAAAAAGATCTGTGTGCTGGCGCCGGGCAAGAGCCTGAACTATGAAAAGGAGAAGGTCGCGCAGGCTGTAGCCGCGGCAGATCTGACAATCAGCCTGAACTGTGATGCCTTCGGATCGGATTTTATTCTGATCACACGGGAGGAAGCACTGAAGGCGATACCCACTGGGGATGCCCGTCTGATCGTAACCTCCAATGTGGACAGCGATGCAGACGACCATACTTTTGTGATCGATTATCTGAAATGGATCAGCGTCATTGATGGGGAAACAAGGGATTCTGCCGGGTATGTGGCGCTCAATCTGCTGATCGAACTTGGCGCGAAGGAGATTGCACTGGCAGGCTTTGATGGCTTTACGGCCAATGTCAATGGCAATTACTTTGCGGATGTGCTGAAGCGTTCCGTAACGGTTGACCAGCTTGATACCAAGAATCAGACGTTCGCCCGCTTCATTAAGGATAAAAAAGAGGAATCTGATATTCGATTTGTGACTGCCTCGATCTACGAGCAATAACAGAAGACCGCGGTTTAATGGGGTATCAAAGGGTGAAGGAGAAGAGAAATGGCGGTAATTAACCTGATTTTTGACTTGGACGGCTGTCTGATCGATTCGACGGAGGTCCAAAAATCCGCATATTACGGAAGCTATGCGGAAATTGTGGGTGATGAAAACTGCCCGCCTTTTTCCGAATATATTAAACACACCGGCGATTCTTTGCCTAATATATTTCGAAAAATGGGGCTGCCTGTGGAAATGGCTGGCCCATATCGCAGAATCAGCTGCGCGGCGGTGGACAAGGTACTTGTAAATGAAGAATGTATCGCGCTGGTGCGGAGAATGAAGGCCGCGGGATCTAAAATCGCGATCTGTACCGGAAAAGACCATTACAGAACAGTGGATATCCTGAAATTCCACCATATAGACGATTGCTTTGATGTGATCGTTGCCTCTGATGATGTGACGGAGCCGAAGCCATCAGCGATGCCGGTTATGAAAGCCATCAGTTATCTTGGTGTGGATAAGGGCAGTTGCCTTCTAATCGGCGACGGATATTATGACATTCTCAGTGCAAAAGCAGCCGGCATACGGGCCGTGCTCACCCTGTGGTATGGGGATGAGGGTGTACCAAGAGAGGCTGACTACACGGTTGCGTCAGTCAATGAATTAACGAAATTGTTAGAAGAACTCGGAAGTCGTGAATGATCGATTCTCAGGATCGGCGATGCTGTGTTCTTGGCTACAGGAGATTTTAAATGTTAAACGAGGGCATAGTACAAAGAGACAATTATAAAAAATTTGACAAGCTGTTTTCGTTCTTGGTGACGATCCTTGTGTTTACCTATCAATATGCCAGTCCGCTTCCTGGTATAGCATTGGGCGAGTTTTTGCTGGTTCCTTTTATGGGCTACTATTTACTCAACGATCTTTACAAGGGTAGTTTCCACATATCGGTGAATCCCTGGCTTGCACTTTTGCTTTGTCAGATCGTAACAACATTACTGGCGGCTTTTTCATCCCATTTTGCTTTCGGTGACGCGGCAACATTGTTTTTGCGGCTTTTCTTCTATGGTCTGTTGTTCGCGGTGGGAAGGAAACACCTCTGTCTGGCCACTGTTAAAAAATGGGCAGTTATCACCTCGATAGGGTTTTCTTTGTATCTTATGGTTCAGGTCGCTGCGCATGAGATCAACGGAACTTATCTTCCTATTTACATTAACTACAATTGGCTCTTTGAACCGTCCAAGAGAGAATCCTTGATGGACCTGGCAACTGGTCAGTTCCAGTATGTATTCAGACCGTCATCTATGTTTTTAGAGCCTAGTCACTTCGCTCTGTATGTAATTCCTGCGGTAGTCTTTTTGCTGGACAGTGTCTCCGCTAAGAATCAAAATGGGGATGTCCGGAGCTGGGCCGCGCTGATTGTGATCGGCATTGCGATCGTTCTGTCCACATCCGCCGGCGGCATTATGTGTATCGGAGCACTGGCTGTTTATTATGTGCTGTTCATAGCCGGAATTAACAGAAAGAATATCAAGTATATTCTGATTGCCCTCGTTGTGGCTGGGATTATGCTTGGTACGGAGTATGCGGACTTCATACGGGACAGACTCAATGAGGGCGGTTCCTCCGAAAACAGAATCTTCCGCGGATTGATCATTTTTGAAAAATTGGACGGCTGGCATAAGCTGGTCGGTACGGGGCTAAACAACATCGGAAATTATATGCGCCTGCATGGTATTTCCACTGCCTTTGATGAAGGAAATCTGGATCTGATGTCGTCTTTGATGAACACATTGGTTGCCGGCGGCATCATCACATGCGGCGCGTTCCTTGTCTGCGTGATATGGTTTTTCAGCAAAGCAAAGAAAAACCTCTCCAAGATGGCAGTGCTGGCCTTTTTCCTGCTGTCCATATACGATGTAACGCTGAACACCTATCGCGGTGCGTTGCTGCTGCTGATTTTCTTCAGTGTATTGTACCATCAGAATGAAAGCAGCAGTCCGGATGTTTGTTGATGCGAAAATAATTTGAAGATGGGTAATTGAGATCAGTATATTGACCGCACGAAAGGAATCCTAGGAATGAAGCTAAATGTCGGCAATATTAGCCAACAAAATAAAAATGTGATACTGAATATGATAGGCGCCTTTTTAGTCAAAGGTGGCTCATTAATAATATCAGTAATACTATTTCCGTTATATTTAAACTTCTTTGAGAATCAGGAAGTTCTTGGTATATGGTATACAATTCTTTCGCTGTTAAATTGGATCATAGTATTTGATTTGGGATTAGGTCAGGGGCTGCGAAATCAGCTGCCGCCGGCTATCGAAGAGAATAATAGGGTAAAGATTCATGCCTGCATCTCCACAACATATATCCTGATGACATTGGTGGCTCTTGTTATCTCGGTTGTGGGTTATTTTGTCATACCGCTCGTTAATTGGAATGATATATTTAATATTGAAACAAGTGTCGTTTCAAATGACACGCTGGTGCTGTGCGTAAGAATCATTTTTGTTGGCATTATGCTGCAGATTGTCCTGAAAATAATTGCTTCCATTTTGTATGCATTGCAAAAGTCAGCAATGGTTAATCTTCTTGCTTTATCAAGTAATGTAATAATCCTGATCGCACTCATTTTTGCGCCAGCAAAAGATATTTCCAGCAATTTGATCACGATGTCCATCATAAATGTAGTTGCAGCTAATTTACCGTATGTTGTTACTACGATCGTTGTTTTTTCATCAATACTCAAGGATTCGATACCGTCACTTCGTTCATTCAGCCGCAAGTATGTGCATGAGATCTGGAACATCGGTATGTCACTGCTGTGGCTGCAGATTGTGTTCATGGTGGTGTCTTCCTGCAACGAATTCTTAATTACAAGCTTTACTGACCCGGCAAATGTTGTAGAATATCAGGCGTATTACAAAATTTTCAAAACAGCTGCTATGATTGTTTCTCTGGCATTGACACCTATTTGGTCTGCGGTTACAAAAGCGCAGGCGCAAAATAATTATAAGTGGATACTTAAGATTTATAAAATCTTTCTGATCGGAACTGCAGCTTGCTTTGTTGCTGAATTATGCATAATTCCTTTCTTGCAATTTGGCATGAACCTTTGGCTCGGGCAAGGTGTAATAGAAGTAAAGAATATGTACGCAGTTGTCTTTGTGTTTTCCAGCGTTATTTTTGTGCTGCATAATGTTAACACTGCGATTGGCAACGGATTATCATACTTTAAGATTCAAATGATATGGATGACTGTAGCTGCAGTGGTTTTTGTGCCTTTGTCATATTTTATAGTCCGGGTTACCGGAAGCTGGATTGGGGTTGTCATTGCAAATGTCCTTTCAATGCTTCCTTATGAAGTGTTAGCGCCTATATTTACTATCAAATTACTGAAAGCCAGGACAAAATAGATTTCTGAGAAGGAGAAATATAGATGCGATCAACACTATTTCTAACACAATCCTATCGGGACATTTGGGATGATTATATCCGTTCCCTTACACAGGAGAATTTTCCTGTCTGGGACTATATTATTCTGACTGCGTCCAACGAGCAGCAGGCGGAAGGCTTTCGCTTGCAGCTGGAGGAGCGTCGGGAGGCGGGATTGCTGCCGAAGCATACCCATTTTGCGGTGATTCCGGATCCTGACGGTAAGCGCGTGGGCAGCGGTGGCGCTACCTTAGGTGTGATTCGCTATATTGCTCAGGATATGGGTACCAATGATTTCTCCGGTAAGCGGATCTTGGTGATTCACAGCGGCGGCGACAGCAAGCGCGTACCCCAGTACTCTGCTCTGGGCAAGCTGTTTTCTCCTGTGCCCCATGAGCTGCCCAACGGGCGGATCTCTACGCTGTTTGATGAGTTCTTGATCTGTATGTCCTCGGTTGCCTCCCGGATTCGGGAAGGTATGCTGCTGCTGTCCGGTGATGTTTTGCTGCTGCTGAATCCGCTGCAGATCGACTATTCCGGTAACGGTGCGGCGGCCATCTCCTTTAAAGAAGATGTGCAGACCGGTAAAAACCATGGTGTTTTCCTCCGGGCTGAGGACGGCTATGTGCGCAAGTTCCTCCATAAGCAGACTGTAGAATCCCTAGCGGAGCAGGGCGCGGTCAACGAGCGGGGCGCGGTGGATATCGATACCGGTGCGGTGATCTTCTCTGCGGAGATGCTGGGCGCACTGTTCGGTCTGATCAGTGAGAATGGCACTTACAGTGAGGAGCGCTTCCGTCATTATGTGAATGAGACAGTCAGACTTTCCCTTTACGGAGATTTCCTGTATCCTCTTGCGGCGGACTCCACGCTGGAGCAGTTTTATCGTGAAAAACCGGAAGGCTCATTCTGCCCGGAATTGGAGCAGGCGAGAGAGGCGGTATGGAATGCTTTGCGTCCCTACCGCATGAAGCTGCTGCGTCTGGCACCTGCGAAGTTTATCCACTTCGGCACCACCGGTGAGATCCTGAAGCTGATGTCTGACGGTATCCACGATTATGAGGTACTGGATTGGAGTCGGCAGGTGGGCAGCAGTATTACCGCCGATGCGGCAGGCTACAAGAGTGTTCTTTCCGATAAGGCAAAGATCGGGAAAGACTGCTATCTTGAGGTCAGCTACGTCCATCGGGATGCCACAGTTGGGGACAATGTTCTCCTTTCTTATGTGGATATTCACGATGAAACCATTCCCTCCAACGTGGTGCTTCACGGCCTGAAACAGAAGGATGGCAATTTTGTCGTCCGAATTTACGGCGTACATGATAATCCGAAGTCCGGCTCTGACGGAAGTTTTCTTGGAACAACACTGAATGCGTTCCTGGCTGCCAACAACATTGATCCTCAAGAATTGTGGGACGGAGAGGACCGTACAATCTGGAACGCAAAGCTTTATCCCGCCTGCAGTACGATTCAACAGGCTGTTGCTGCAGCGCTGAATGTCTATGCGCTTGCTCAGGGTAGAGGAAACATGGAGACATGGTTGGGTGCCGCCCGTAAATCCCTTGCATCCGGCTTCCGGGACGCAGATGCTGAAGCGCTGATCGCTTGGGATAAGCGCATGGGCGAACTGGTGCGGATGGACAGGCTGGACAAGCTGATTCGTTTGGGTATCCCCGCCAGCCAGGGGAAAGCAGCGCTGCAAACGGCAAAACTGACAAAGATCCAGGAGCAATGGCTGGAAAAGCATCTTGCCAGGGCGGATTACAGTGAAGCAATGCGCCTGCATTATTACATTGGTACTGCTATTGAAGGCGCTGAGGGTGACAAACATATCGCCGAGTGCTTTAAGGTGATCCAAAAGGCGATTTTGGACAGTACATTTGATAATGTCCAGTACAACGATAAGTGTCGTATGGTGACGGACAAGCACACAGTAAAGCTTCCTCTCCGAGTCAACTGGGGCGGCGGCTGGAGCGATACGCCTCCCCACTGCAATGAGCGGGGCGGTACAGTCTTGAATGCGGCAATTCTTCTTGACGGACAGATGCCGGTAGAGGTTACACTGGAAAAGCTGAAAGAGCATAAGGTCGTCTTCGACAGCCGGGATATGGATGTCCACGGCGAGTTTGACACCATTGAACCGCTGCAGCAGACAGGTGATCCCTATGACCCCTTTGCCCTGCAGAAAGCGGCACTGGTGGCTTGTGGTATTATCCCTGCGTCCGGTGGTGATTTGGATGAAATCTTGACCCGTCTGGGCGGCGGCTTCCGCATGAATTCCGAGGTTACCAATGTGCCGAAGGGCAGCGGTCTGGGCACCAGCAGCATTTTGTCCGGCGCTTGTGTGAAAGCGATCTTTGAATTTATGGGCATTGATCACACGGAAGATGATCTTTACAGCCATGTCCTGTGCATGGAGCAGATCATGGCTACCGGCGGCGGTTGGCAGGATCAGGTGGGCGGCTTGAGCAATGGTATTAAATATATCACCTCCCGCCCAGGTATTTACCAGAAAATGAAGGTAGAGCATGTGCAGATTCCGGATGAGACAATGAAGGAACTGAACGACCGCTTTGCACTGATCTATACCGGTCAGCGGCGACTTGCCAGAAATCTTCTGCGGGATGTAGTGGGCCGTTATGTAGGCAATGAGCCGGAGGCCCTTCACGCACTCAATGAGATCCAAAGGGTTGCCGCTTTGATGCGCTTTGAATTGGAGCGCGGATATGTGGATGATTTCGCCAAACTGTTGGACTACCATTGGGAACTTTCCAAGCAGGTGGATGCAGGCAGTACCAATACCCTGATCGATCAGATCTTCAGCAGCATTGATGATTTGATCGATGGTAAGCTGATCTGCGGTGCCGGTGGCGGCGGATTCCTGCAGGTGATCCTGAAAAAGGGTGTTACCAAGCAGGATGTCCATAAGCGGCTTAAGGAAGTGTTCCAGGACAACGATGTGGATGTCTGGAATTCGGAGCTGGTATAAGCAATATGAATGCCTTATATAGACGCACGCTGCTGGCCAGCTATATCGGGTATATTACGCAAGCGATCATTAACAATCTGGCTCCGCTGCTTTTTGTGATCTTTCAACAGGAATTTCATATTTCTGTTGGTCAAATTGGTTTCTTGGTTACCTATAATTTTGGCGTACAGATTCTGGTTGATTTCCTTTCTGCTGGCTTTGTATCTAAGATCGGCTATAAGCCTTGCATTGTAGCAGCGCACATTTTCAGTGCAGCAGGTTTGGTCGGATTAGGTGTACTGCCTTCTGTACTGGCAAATCCCTATGTAGGTTTGCTGCTCGCCGTCACGATTTATGCCATTGGCGGCGGCCTTATCGAAGTGCTTGTCAGCCCCATTGTGGAGGCACTTCCTTTAGGTGAAAAGTCCGGTGCGATGAGCCTGCTTCATTCCTTTTACTGTTGGGGACACGCCCTTGTGGTCATCCTGTCCACGGTATTTTTCTGGCTTGCAGGAACGGAAAACTGGAGAATGCTGACTGTGCTGTGGGCGGTGATTCCCTGCCTGAATGCGGCTCTGTACGCATTTTCTCCTATCTGCATTTTGCCCGGCGATGAATCGCCGATGCCCATGAAAAAGCTGTTTTCCATGAAGGTATTCTGGCTTTTTGTGGTTTTGATGATCTGCTCCGGCGCTTCGGAACAGTCCATGAGCCAGTGGGCATCCTTTTTTGCGGAGAAAGGGTTGCTGGTTTCCAAGACCATGGGAGACCTTCTCGGACCTTGTATGTTTGCCGTTCTGATGGGAATATCCAGGGTTATATACAGCGCATACAGCCATAAGCTTCCGTTAAAGAAAGTTATCATGATCAGCGGTGTTTTATGTGTGATCAGTTACCTGATTGCGGTGTTTTCCCCATTGCCTATCATATCCTTGCTGGGAGGTGGTCTGTGCGGACTGTCTGTTGGCATCATGTGGCCCGGTGTGTTTAGTCTGTCCGCAGAAATATGTCCCCAGGGCGGCACAGCGATGTTTGCACTCCTTGCTTTGGCCGGGGATGTAGGCTGTGCCTCAGGTCCGGCGCTTGTAGGAACGGTATCTGAGGGGCTTGGCGGTGAGCTGAAAGCGGGACTTCTTGCAGCGATTCTGTTCCCAACCATTCTTGTGGTAGGTCTTCAAATCCTGCGTAATAAGAAATAAATAAACACCGGCACTGCTGTGCCGGTGTTTGTTATTGCGGTAACCGACAGTATGCTGACGGCATAGGCTGATATGAGGTGATGCAATATGATAAGAAGACCCAGACTGCCGGCATTAGCGGCAGTGATCCAAGGAGGAGAGGGAAACCGATATCTCCAGGGTACGGTCAAGTTCTTCCAAATGCCAGGTGGAATACTGGTAGAGGCGGAGATTTCCGGACTGCCGGGGAACGGCTTTTTCGGTTTCCATATCCATGAAGGCGGCAGCTGCGAAGGCCCAACTTTTGCAGCTACGGGAAGTCACTATGATCCCACCAATATGCCCCATCCCATGCATGTTGGGGATCTGCCGCCGCTACTAAGTGCGGGGGGCAAGGCATATATGACAGTGTTGACAAATCGGTTCAGTATGCGTGAAATTGCCGGGAGGACTGTGGTGATCCATAGCAGTCCGGACGACTTTCGGACACAACCTGCGGGAGATTCCGGGGAAAAGATCGGCTGTGGGGTAATTCAGCAGGTGAGAAGAACATAAGGTTGCCGCCGCCGGAATATCCGGCGGCGGTGATTTCTTATTCGGTTTCCGATTCCGATTTTTCTTGTTCAGCGGCCAGTGCTTCGGCAATGAATTCCGCAGCATCATCGGGAACATCGTCCAGATTGTCACTGCCGATGTCCACCACATGGGGCGACTTTTTAAAGAATACATCATAGATCACCGGCACGATGATCAAGGTCATAACGGTTGCGTAGAGCATGCCGCCTACCACAACGATTGCCATACCGCCGCCCAGCTGACCCGCCATGTCATCGCTGAAGATCATCTGGAACATGGCAAGAACGGTGGTGAGCGTTGTCATCAGAATGGGGCGCATTCTGGTCTTTCCGGTGGCGATCAGCGCCGAGCGACGATCCAGACCACCAATACGGAGCTGATTGACATAGTCCACAAATACGATACCGTTATTCACGATAGTACCCATCAGCACAGCAAAACCCATCAAAGACAGCAGGCTCAGCTGCTGGCCTGCGATCAGCAGACCCAGCATACCGCCAGTGAACGCCAGAGGAACGGTAAACAGGACAATGAAGGGACTGAGCAGGCTCTGGAACTGGGCAACCATTACCAGATAGATAAACACAAAGCCCAGAAGAATCAGCAAGAGCATCTGCTCCACCATTTCATTGACGGTAGAGCTTTCACCCTCCAACACAATGGTGTAGCCGTGGGGGATATCCTCTGTTGCTTTAAATTCCTCCAGCTTTTCACTGAGGGTCCGGGAAAGCAGGGTGGCGTTGTAGCCTTCTGCAATATTGGCGGAAACGGTAACATATCGAGACTGATTCTCTCTGCCGATGGAGCTGATAGAAGTGGTTTCCTCTATGGTTGCAAACTCCGACAGTTTATGGGTTTCCTTAACCGTAGCACCGGTCAAGTCAACGGAGTTGGTCTCAAACTCGATTTCCAGCAGGTCTTCCACCTTCAGTGGATTACTGTTGTCTTCCACAGTGACCTGCATATTAACGCCGTCAATGGTGACGGTGGTGGAGCTGGCAGAGGTTGTCATTTTTTCGGAGATGGTCATATAGATTTGCGCCACAGTCAATCCCTCTGCCATGGCTTTGTCTTTGTCGATTACCAGATGGATCGTGGCATCGCCGTCTGTAAAGCTGGTGGTAATTTCCGTGTAGCCTTCTACCTGCTCTACAAGAGGAATCAGCTTGTCAGTGAGTTCCTGCATAGTATCCAGATCGTCACCGTAGACCTTCAGGGAAAGCCCGCTGCCAAACATAGCAGTCATATCGTCAATACCGCCGGCAGCGGCCTCCACTTCACAAGGTGCGTCGCTGGTAGCTTCATTGATTTGTTTGGTGATCCGTTCTACTTCGCTGGAGGATATATCCTCTGGCAGGACGATATAGAACATATATCTGCCATAAGAGTTGCCACTCGTGGACATGCCGCCCATCAAGCCTCCGGAGGAACTGCTGTCCAGCACACCTACTTCATCGATTCCATCAATGCGCAGCAATGTGTCGGTGATATCATCTGCCATGGCATAGGATTCTTCTTGGGTTAAACCCTCGGGAGTCGTAACATTGACAGTGATCTGGTTGCCGGTCATTTCCGGTAGCAGCACGATGCCCATATTCAGCACCGCCCAGATGGTAACTGCCAACAATGTGATGGCAGC
>JAZNJN010000095.1:0-3191 GCA_045578025.1 Faecousia sp.
TACTTGGTGCAGGCTTCGGTGGAAACAGTGAAGCCCTGGGGAACAGGCAGACCGATGTTGGTCATCTCTGCCAGGTTTGCGCCCTTACCGCCCAGCAGCTCACGCATGGAGCCATTGCCTTCGGTAAACAGGTAAACATACTTGTGCATTGGAATTACCCCTTTCGTTAATGAGAGCGAACCAAATTCGCTCATTTTTTTGTATTTTTCAATGATTTCATAATAATGCCCATACAGTATAGCACAGCCTAACGGAAAAAGCAAACATTTTTGCATCTTTTATTACAATTTCTGTGTTTTATGGTTTATAACCACCCATCTGTCGCTGAAGACTGCTAAATTTTCAGTTTTTCGGACTGTTTGTGGTGATGGCGCGGACGGATTTCCGGTTGCAAACCGGGAAAAATTTTGTTATATTTTATCTGTAAGAGGAAGAATCACGCGTGAGTTGGATTTTGGGACAGGGAGGTCATTTTGCCTGTGGATATGCTACTGCTGAAAAAAGGAGTCACCGCGCTTTTGCTAGCGGGAACGGTTTTGTGTGCTCTGCCCGCATGCAGCGCAGAGGAAGTTGTCCCCACGGCGACGCCCACCACAACGCCGGAAACAACAGTCACAGAACCGAAAACCTCCCAAACTGTGCCGACGACGGCAGCACCCACCACCGCGCCTACTGCGCCTGCCACGCCCTCCCAATGCACCCATCAGTTTAGCCAGTGGGCCACGGTCAGCCCCGCCACCTGCACCACCGACGGTGCGCAAAGCCGCCAATGCACCCTTTGCGGCGAGGAACAGCAGGAAGTCCTGTATGCCATCGGCCACAGCTGGGACGGCGGCAGGACCGAGAACACCGGCGGTGAATGCGGCGGCGGTGAAACGGTCTACTCCTGCGGCAATTGCGGCGCTACCCATTCGCAGCCCCTCCCGGCAAACCACAGCTTCGGTCAATGGGAGTACGAAGCCTACACCTACACCATCTACTATGAGCCCGACTCCATCGAATATGTTCACGGCGGCCCCTCCAGCACCCACGAATCTCACAGAAAAGTCCGTACCTGCGAAAAGTGCGGCTTCACGGAAAAGGACAACACCCCAGATCACAACTGCAAGCGGGGCTCCGTCAACCACACCGTCACCACCATCCGGGAAGTCACCTGCTCGGAGCGGGGCATCAAGCGCACCACCTGCAACATCTGCGGCTGGTATGAGGACTACGAATACGGTAAGCTGGAACAAGGTCACGCCTGGGAGAGTGAGACCCGGCACCTAACCGACCGGACGGAAACTACCAACTATCTGGATGTGGAGATCCTCACCTGCTCCGCCTGCGGTGAGAAGGAGTATTACTACCGGACGGGCGACAGCCCCTGCGTCTGCGGTCGGACCCCTTGCGTTGCTGCAGACAGCTGGGTCGACTGCGATAGCTACTGCGCCCAGTCTTTGATGTACGGAGACTACAGGATCTCCATCGACAGCAGAGCCTATCTTTGGGGACACGACGGACCCTTCGGCGACCGTTATTATGTCAATACCAGCGACTCCAGCTCCCGCTTTAACCCGGATGGTTTTATCCTCCATCCCACATGGCAGACGGTGTGGCGGGATTATGTGTTCAATGAAGAGGGCGAACTCATTCAGTTCACCGTGCTGTGGCACGATATGGAGGGCAACCTCTTCAGCGGTGTCGTGTTCGTTCCCGATCTGCCGAGGCTGTTTACCGAAAGGGGAATTGATGCGGAAACCCTTGCAAGACCGGAGATATGCTTCCATCTGACACCCTATCAGGGTTACCTGGTCCCAACCAGCGTTTCTTATACCGGCTGATTCAATTCAACGAGCCTGACGCATTATGCGTCAGGCTCGTTTCCATTTTCTGTCAATATTCCCGGACAACAGCCTTTACAAGACCGATAATCTCCGCTTCCGAGCCGTCGATGGGGTCATAATTCTCGTTTTCCGGCAGCAGCCAGACCTGTCCATTCTTCCGGCTGAGGCGCTTGACGGTAGCCTCGTCACCGATCCGGGCCACCACGATCTGCCCGTCGTTGGCGGTGGGCTGGGGGCGCACTACCACCTTGTCGCCGCTTAAAATGCCGGCGTTTATCATGCTGTCACCCCGGACCCGCAGAGCAAAGCAGCTGCTGTCGCCGTCCCAAGCCATGGTGCCTTCCTGATTTTCCACAGCAAGGATGGGCATACCCGCAGTGACCACGCCCACCACCGGGATCTGGCCGGGGCGGATGTTGGTAACGATAGAGCGCTTGCGGCCCTTGGCGCCGGGGGAAAGGAGCATACCCTTTTCCTGCAGGGCATTGATATGATAGCTGACGGAGGCGGTGGAACGCAGGCCCACTGCCGCACCGATCTCCCGGACGGAGGGGGCATAGCCGTTTTCCTGCACGAACCTGTTCACATATTCCAAGATCTTTTCCGCTTTGTCGCTGCTTCTGGGCATAAGACCGCCTCCTTGGTATTAATAAAAACATTATAGCACATATGAACGAAAAAGAAAAGGGGGTTTTTGAAAAAACGCACCGATCGCTCCCTCCCGGCATATAAAAAAGTAGAAAGGAGCGATGGTCATGGAGCAATACGATGCCCAGCTTGCCCAGCGGGTATGGCAGCGGGTGCGGGGCGAGACCGTGGGAGCGCAGGGGAATGTAAAGGGTCTTTTGCTGGCGGAGGCGGAAGCCATGGCGGTATACCGGCAGCTTTCAAGGTCTTTCCCGGAGCAGAAACGGTTATGGCAGCAGCTTGCCGGGGATGTCCGGCGGCATATGGCATACCTGCGGGGGATTTTGTATTTAACCGAGGGGCATCGGGGAGAAGAGATTCCCATTAAGCCTCGGCAGGAGCAGCCGGAGGCACTGCTGCGGCTGTGCTGCGCCCAGTGTATGAAGCTGGAAGGACAGTACCGGTCTTTTGCTGATGATCCGGAATACGGCTGTATCTATGGCGCGCTGGCAGATGCCAAACGGGCACACCTTGCAGCAGTTTTGGAGATCATTGGAAGTATGGGTAAATGATCGTTTATATGCGTAATGGAGCGCGAAGCGCGAGCCTATCGTATTTGTTGGGCTGCCCCCGGCAGCCCGGAAATTTAGATTCGCTGCGCGACGCACCGCCCTTGTGCAAAGGCTTAGTGACCGTTGCCGCAAAGCGGCTTACGGGCACTTAGTACAGAGGAGAGGT
>JAZNJN010000096.1:0-10861 GCA_045578025.1 Faecousia sp.
TTTTGGCTATCAGGTGACCAATTTCTTTGCCGCATCTTCCCGGTTTGGTATGCCGGAGGAACTGAAGGAACTGGTCAATACTGCCCATGAGATGGGTATTGCGGTGCTGCTGGATGTGGTCCATTCCCACGCCTGCAAGAATACCCGGGAGGGTATCAACGAATTTGACGGCACGGCCTATCAGTTCTTCCACGACGGTCCTCGGGGCGAGCATACCGCATGGGGCACGAAATGCTTCAATTACGGCAAGCATGAGGTGATCCACTTCCTGCTGAGCAATCTGAAATTCTGGATGGATGAGTATCACTTCGACGGATTCCGCTTTGACGGCGTTACCTCCATGCTCTATCACGATCATGGCTTGGGAACAGCGTTCACCGGTCCGGAGCTATACTTCTCCATGAATACAGACACCGAGGCGGTGACCTATCTGCAGCTCGCCAACGAGATGGTGCGGCAGGTCAATCCCCATGCCCTCATGATCGCCGAGGATATGTCTGCTATGCCCGGTATGGCGCTGCCCATCAAGGATGGCGGAATCGGATTTGATTACCGTCTTGCCATGGGTGAGCCGGATATGTGGATCCGGCTGTTGAAATGGAAGGATGAGGACTGGGATTTCAATCATATCTATTATGAGCTTGCCAACCGCCGTCCCGGGGAGAAGGTCATTGGCTACTGCGAATCCCACGACCAGGCGCTGGTGGGCGACAAGACCCTGATGTTCCGTCTGTGCGATCAGGAGATGTACTGGTCCATGGATGCCGGGAATCAGAACAGCACCATCGACAGAGGTATGTCGCTGCACAAGATGCTGCGGCTGCTGACCATGACCCTGGGCGGTGAGGGCTATCTGACCTTTATGGGCAATGAGTTCGGACATCCGGAGTGGATCGATTTCCCCAGAGAGGGTAACGGCTGGAGCTATCACTACTGCCGCCGGCAGTGGAGTCTGGCGGACAATCAGAATCTCAAGTATCAGTATCTGCTGGCCTTTGAAAAGGATATGGTGTCGATGGCAAAGAAGCACCGGGTCATCGCCGGTCAGGACAAGCAGCTGCTGGTCCACAACGGAGACAATGTGGTGGTCTATAAGAAAGGCGGCGCGACTTTTGCCTTTAACTTTGATCCTACCCGCTCCTATGATGGTTATTTTGTGCCGGTTGCGGAGGCAGGGGAGTATGATGTAATCTTGTCCACCGATGACTACTGCTACGGCGGTCACGGACGAATCTATCATCAGACCTATACTGCTGCTGTGCAGCCCGACGGGCGGATCGGGTTCCAGATCTATCTGCCCAGCCGTACGGCGATCATGTTGAAGAAAAAACCTGCAAGGAAATAAGAATAAGCCTGCCGCTTTTGCGGCAGGCTTTTGTTTTCTATTTTCGCAGGGCATCCAGTAGATCCTGCCGCAGGGCTAGAATCTGACTGACATGGTAGTTGGTAACAATATCCAACTCAGTAGGATCTTCCAAAGTCCGCTGATCCCGGATGTTGGCGCCGCAGGAACTCAGCAGATTTCGGCTTTCTTCACTCAAACGCCCCGGTTGTCCCATTTGGGACAGCACCTCCATCTGGCTGACCAGCGCCCGGGCCTTGGATTCACAAAGGCGGAAGGTTTCCAGTTCCTGCTTCTGCCGTTTCATACGGAGCAGCAGTTTTTGATTGGAAAAGACATTCAGTTGCCGTTCTATATCATCGATTTTCCGAGACATCTCTTCTGTGGCAGGGAGAATGGTGTCACCGTCAAACAGCTCCTCGAGAAAGGCGATCAATGCGGTGTCCAGACTTTCTACAGTGGCGCGGATCTGGCGGCTGTTATCGTAAGGGAAAACCAGCATATTGATGAGAAGACCGATACTCAAGCCAATGGCGGTGTCCCAGATCCTGCCGACGGCGTAGCTCATGGGCTGAATATCCGGTGTGGTACAGAGCATCACCACAATAAAGCAGGGAATACCGGGGGAATATCGAATCCGTAGGACGTTGTATAAGGTGATCACCAGAACGATGCCGATTCCGGTGGCAACAAGAGGCGGCAGCCTCAGTACCAGCAGCAGAAGACCGGCAAGCGCCCCGAAGAATACGCCCACGATCTGGGCAAGGCAGGATTCCAGTGACTCTTTAAAGGTGGGCATCACAGCGGACATGGCGCCCAGCATGGCGAAAATCAGCTTGGAGCTGGTAGTGCCTAGGGGATTCACGATGATCATGGAGAGAATCACAGCGGCAGCGGTCTTGACGGTGCGCAAACCGATGTGAATCCCGGAATGTTTTTTCAGCATAGATATATCCTCGAAGAACGGGTGGATGTTGTCCTGCATTATAACATATCCGGGGAGGACCGTCAATCTGCGGACGCTTGGCAAATAATTACATACTAAAAAGTACAACTGCAGTCCGCCGGTTGATAGGGAATATCACGGGATATTTTACAAGATATAGTGGTTGCGCTTACGACAGATTTCGGCTAAAATAGGGGTGACTATGAGAAAGCGAGAAGACTTATGAACAGAAGATTTCGGTTGTCTGCAGCCTTGGATATCGATGATGTATTGATGGAGTGTGTGCCCTACGCCATCCGGCTTGCTAATGAGAAATATCACTTTGATCCTCCGCTGACCATCTATGAGGTGGATCAGTGGGGCGCACTGGGTACTCGGGCAGACGTGATCTTTGAATTTTTTAAAGATCCGGAGTTTTTCCGCAGCCAGCCGGTGATCAAGGGCGCCAAGGAATTTGTGCGCAAGCTGTCTCAGATGACAGAGGTGTTTGTTTCTACATCCGTATATCCGGAGTTTATGAGCATTCGGGCGGAACGGATCATGAAGGAGTTTCCTGAGATTCCCCAGGATCATATCTACATGGGTTCTCGCAAGGATAAGATCGATGTGGATATTCTCTTTGATGACGGCATGCACAATGTATCCCGCTCCAATGCCACCTATCCCATTTTGATGCGCCGCCCCTGGAATCAGAATGCTACAGGTATTCTGGCGGTCAACAACTACGATGAATTTTTGAAGCTGGTGGAAGTGATCGCTGACGGTTACACACCCCGCAGAAATGGCAACATTGACGAGGAACCGGGTATTCTTGTCCTGGTAGGACCCTCCGGCAGCGGGAAGACGGAAGTAGCCAAGCAGCTTTTGAGAAAATCCGATAAGTTTGAAAAGCTGATCAGCTATACCACAGATGCCACTGTCGGTATGCAGGGGGGAGAATGGTATCACTATATCTCTCTGGAGGCATTCCGCCAGATGCGGGACAGCGGTGAGATCTTTGAGTCTACCATGTATGCCGGGCATAATTATGGCTCTTGCATGCAGGATATTGAGGATATTCTGTCAAGAGGACATCATGTGCTGACGGTCATGGATATCTGCGGTGCTATGGCGCTGAAGACCCATTTTTCCAATGTGACCACGGTATATGTGCAGCAGGAAAAGGAACTGCTGCTAAAAAATTTGCTAAATAAGCCTTTGAGTTTGGACGAAAAGGTAAATCGGATCATGGCGTTGGAAGCAGAGATGAAAAATGAAGATATTTGCGACTATACGGTACCGGTGACCACGTATTCCAATGCAGCAAAAGAGATTCTGGAAAGCCTGTTCGGGAAAAGCGCTGTGAAACAATCCCGGAAAAAGAAAACCCTGTAATATTGCAATAAGATAAATCCGGTGACTACATAAGCGGTCACCGGATTTTTGGTCGGAGTGTCGGGATTCGTTTGCATCGCCGTCCGGGAATGGACGGCGATTAAGGTGTTGCCGCCATCCAGCTGGCGGCAAGCAACGCTCGCCCGCGTTGCATTTGATTTTTCGAATACCTCCCTACAACAGAAAAAAAGACAGCATAGCAAATGCTATGCTGTCTTTTTTGGTCGGAGTGTCGGGATTCGAACCCGAGGCCTCTTGGACCCGAACCAAGCGCGATACCAAGCTTCGCCACACCCCGATAGCTAGGTCATTATAATGAAATTTCCGTTGGTTGTCAAGTGCTGAAAGGGAAAATGACAATGGGGGAATCAGCACATCTCCCCAATCATAAAATGTGCGGGAGGGATTTCCATGGGATATCGAATCGAGTATGACGGTATTGGGATAAATAAACGCAGGAAACCAATAAAATGGGGGAGTTTGATAGCATTGGCGTGCGTCCTTCTTTTGGTGGCTGGTGCTGTTACGGTAAAGATGGTAGGCTTGCCCTGGGTGCAGGAAGTGTTGCTACCGGGAGATCCGGAGGTGACAGCTATGGCGCTGGAGGGTCTTGTTGAGGATCTACGGCAAGGTGACACACTGGGACAAGCGATTAAGGCGTTCTGTGAGGAGATCATAGCCAATGGGCGCCTTCCGGAATAAGATCCACATTGAGGTCAGTGCGTCGACCTGCATTATCGGTGCGCTGGCACTGTTGGTGCTGCCGCTGAAATGGCTGATTGCGGCAGCATTGGCCGCAGCAATTCATGAAGTCTTCCACATTCTTGCGGTTCGACTCTGCGGTAGTCAAGTACGCAAGATTGAAATTAGGGCGTTTGGTGCGGTGATCGATGTCTCCCCAATGAGCAGGGGAAAGGAGCTGCTCTGCGCTCTGGCAGGACCGCTTGGCGGTTTTTTGCTGCTGATTCTTGCGAAGTGGCTGCCGCGGGTGGCTGTTTGTGGGGCTTTTCACTCTGTGTACAATCTGCTGCCAATCTACCCGTTGGATGGTGGGAGGGCGTTGCGCTGTGGCGCGGCGATCCTGCTGCCGCCGCCGGTAGCCGATGCGGTATGCCTTTGGACGGAAAGAGTGGTTAAGCTACTGCTTGTGGGCATTGGGATATACGGTTGCTGTATCATGAAATTAGGACTGCTGCCGCTGATCTTTGCAATTTTGCTGGCGGCAAGAGTGCATCCTGAAAAAATCCTTGCAAAGAAAGCCGCCAGAGGGTACAATAGTCCTACTATCGCAAAGAGGTATGACTATGACGGATTTACGAAACCGGATTCTCCCCACGGTGCAAAAGCCTGCCCGATATACCGGCGGAGAATTTAACGAAATTAAAAAAGACCTTGCTGAGACCAGAGTCCGCATTGCGTTCTGTTTCCCGGATACTTACGAGATCGGCATGTCCAATGTGGGTATGCGGATTCTTTACGGCGTGATGAACCAGATGGATGGGGTATGGTGCGAGCGTGTGTTTGCTCCCTGGGGGGATATGGAAGAAGCCATGCGCCGGCACGATCTGCCCCTGTGGGCGTTGGAAAGTCAGCAGCCGGTGAAGGATTTTGACATGATCGCCTTTACCATCGGCTATGAGATGTGCTATGCAAATATCCTCAACATGCTGAATCTTGCCGGTGTGCCGCTGCGTTCCAGAGAGCGTAAGGGACTGAAGAATATCGTATTTGCCGGTGGCGTTTGCGCATACAATCCCGAGCCTTTGGCGGACTTCATCGACTTTTTCTCTCTGGGTGAGGGAGAGGAGATCACGGTGGAGATCGTATCTCTTTATGACCGGGCGAAGGCAGAAGACTGGAGCAAAGAACAGTTCCTTAAGGAAGTGGCGAAGATCCCCGGTGTGTATGTGCCGTCCTTCTACCGGCATGAGTATAACGATGACGGTACTTTGTCTGCCATTGTTCCCTTGGATGGTGCGCCCAAAATAGTGACCAAGCGGATTGTAGAAAATCTGGACAGCGCCTACTGGCCCACGAAGATGATCGTTCCCTCTACAGAAATCGTTCATGATCGGGCGAATTTGGAGGTGTTTCGGGGTTGTATTCGCGGCTGCCGCTTCTGCCAGGCAGGCTTTTCCTGCCGCCCGGTGCGGAAAAAGAGTCCGGAAGTGCTGTACCGCCAAGCGGTGGAGACACTGAAGGATTCCGGTAACAATGAGATCACGCTGTCCAGCCTGTCTACATCAGATTACCGCGGCTTGAAAGCGCTGACGGATGAAATGATCCCATACTGTGAGCAGAACCGGGTCAATCTCTCCGTGCCGTCGTTGCGGGCGGACAATTTCTCCCGTGAGCTGATGGAAAAGCTACAGACTGTACGCAAGAGCGGTTTGACCTTTGCGCCCGAAGCAGGCACACAGCGGCTGCGGGATGTGATCAACAAGAATCTGACGGAAGAGGAGATCCTGACCACCTGCATCAATGCCTTTTCCGGTGGATGGAACAATGTAAAGCTCTACTTCATGCTGGGTCTGCCTACGGAAACCGACGAGGATGTACTGGGCATTGCGGAGCTGGTGTATAAGATTATTTTGGCTTGGAAGGAGCATGCGGTCAACAAAAAGCGGGGACTGCGTGTCCATGTGGCAACCGCCTATTTTGTGCCAAAGCCTCATACGCCTTTCCAGTGGGAAAAGCAGATCACACCCGACGAATATCTGCGCCGGTGCAAGCTGTTGAAGAGCCACCTGTATTCCAAATCCATCGAGTATAATTACCATGAGCCGGATTTGAGCCGACTGGAGGCTGTGTTCGCCAGAGGTGACCGCCGTTTGGGTGCGCTGTTGGAAGAAGCGGTGAAGAATGGCGCCCGTCTGGATGGCTGGGATGAATATTTTAAGTATTCCACATGGTTTGACGCCATGCATGAATGCGGTATTGACGCAAACCATTATACTGTCCGGGGCTACGGCGAGGACGAGGTGCTGCCTTGGGATACCATTGATGTGGGCGTAAGCAAGAAATTCCTGCTGCGGGAACGCAAGCGAGCATACGAAGGTTTGATTACGCCGGATTGCCGGGAAGGCTGTGCCGGATGCGGCGCCAACTGCCTGCTGAAGGAGGTGGAGTGCGATGCCTAGATTGCTGTTTGAAAAGCTGGGGAATTCCGTCTGGATCTCCCATCTGGATCTGATGCGTCTGTTCCAGAGAGCGTTTAAGCGGGCAGGGTTGCCTCTGACCCATACCCAGGGCTTTAATCCCAGACCCTCTGTATCTATCGCGCTGCCCCTTTCCGTGGGCGTAGAGAGCCACTGCGAGCTGCTGGACTTTGATCTGGACGGGGATACTGTTTCCTGCGACGAGATCAAGGACAAGCTTAACATGGCGCTGATTGACGGTGTGAAGGTGCTGCAGGTCTATGAAAATGGCAATAAGATCAAAAACCTTGCCTATTTGGACTGCGAAGTGGATCTGGAATATGATTCAGGAGTGCCGAATGGCGCAGCGGAGGAGATGGCAGCACTGTTTGCGCGGGATTCGCTGACTGTAGAGAAAAAAAGCAAAAACGGTATGACTGAACAGGATATTATCTCCATGATCCGCAGCTTGAAGGTGGAGCAGGGGAGCGGTAATATACTGACTGTCAGCGCCCGGGTCTGTTGCCAGAATCCTACCCTGAATCCCATGCAGATTTGTGCGGCGATCGAAAAATACCTGCCTGCACTCCAGCCGGATTTCAGCAAGACTCGGCGGCTGGAGATCTATGACCATGAAGAGAAAATATTCCGATGAGGTGAACAAAATGGATAATAACGAACTGGAGATCTGCCCCTGCTGCCGGGGAAACGGCATGCTGATCCACGAGGGCGGCTGGAATGTGCAGGTGGAATGCGCGGACTGCGGCAGCCATACTGTGTATGTGGAGTATGAAAACGAGGACCAGAAGAAGGAAGCGGAGCGGAAGGTCGCTATGCTCTGGAATCTGGGAAAAGTGATCAAATCCAACCCCGGAGAATAATTTTTAAAAAAGTGAAAATAATGCTTGCATTTTTCGGCAAGGTGTGCTAATATACCTAGGCAGTCGCAAGACGCAAGCAAAATCCGGGTGTGGCGAAGTTTGGTATCGCGCTTGAATGGGGTTCAAGAGGCCTCGAGTTCGAATCTCGACACTCGGACCAAAAAGACCGAAACAGCATTTGCTGTTTCGGTCTTTTTCTGTTCTAATGGAGAGATTCGAAAAATTAAATGCGACGCGGACGAGCGTCGCCGCCGAGGGCTAGACCGAGGCGAACATTAATTTTTGCCGTAAGGCAAAAATGCAAACGAATCTCGACACTCGGACGGGGATTCGTGAAACGAATCTCGACACTCGGATGCGCATCAGCGCAAACGAAACTCGACACTCGGACGAAGAATACTTTGAATTTTCGTCACACAGGCTTGACATTCTGTTATGACGATGTTATATTCATGTTAAATATATTGTTATATAACATGGGGTGAACGCGCATGAACAATATACGACAGGAATTGATCCGGGAATATATAGAAAAACATAATGTTGTCACTATTAAGGAACTCCAGGTCCTTTGCCCGGAAGTTTCGCTGATGACGATCCATCGGGACTTGGACGTGTTGGAGCAAATCGGTGTGATCATCAAGGTTCGCGGCGGCGCCAGGTCTGTGCGTCATCAGGGAGATATCAGCTTTGATATCCGACTGCAGGAGAATAACGCAGGGAAGAGGCTGATTGCTCAAAAGGCCCTTTCTTTGATCGAGCCGAACAGCACGATCTTTCTGGATGCCAGCACCACAAACCTGATCCTTGCCCGTTGTTTGCCGGATATGGATCTGAATATCTTTACCACCGGACCGAATATCGCTATTGAACTCTGCCGTTTGCACAGACCTAATATCACCCTGTGCTGCGGTACTGTAAACCGGAAAAACATGGCGCTTTCCGGGCAGAATACGCTGGAGATGCTGGAGCATATCAACATCGACCTGGCATTCGTGGGTGTGTCCGGCTGCAGCGCCGATGCCGGCTTTACCTGTGGTACGGAGAACGATATGATGATCAAGCGCCTTGTCATCCGTAAGGCCCGGACCAGCGTTGCCATGTGCGATCATGGAAAGTTCAACAGACTGATGCCATACACCTTTGCGGACTTCAAGGATATGGACTGTCTGATCACCGATGAACCTCTTCCGGATGCCATTGCCCAGGCGGCTGCAGCAGCCGGAGTGCGGTTACTATAGATATTGACGAGCGCATATTCATTTATGCGCTCTTATTTTGCCAAAATGACTATTGACGGATTTGTTATAAAATGTTATAAATAACATGTTAAATCATTTACATTAAGGAGGAAACATCATGGCAACCGCAGTAATCATGCCCAAGGCGGGCATTACCGTGGAAAGCTGCATCATCGGCGAGTGGCAGAAGAAGGTAGGCGACCAGGTCAAGCTGGGCGACGTCCTCTTTACCTATGAGACCGATAAGGCCAGCTTTGAATGCGAATCTACTGCTGAGGGCGAACTGTTGGAGATTTTCTTTGGTGAGGGCGACGAGGTCCCCTGCCTTGTTAATGTCTGCGCCATCGGCACTAAGGGAGAGGACTGCTCCGCTCTGAAGGGCGGCAGTGCAGCCGAAGCTCCCGCTGCAGCACCCGCTGCTGCCGCTGCTCCCGCAGCCGCTTCTGCTCCCGTGGCAGCCAATACCAATGCCAAGGCTGTTATCATGCCCAAGGCCGGCATCACCGTGGAAAGTTGCATCATCGGTGAGTGGCTGAAGAAGGTTGGCGATCCTGTCGCCATCGGCGATATCCTGTTTACTTACGAGACAGATAAGGCTTCCTTCGAGTGCGAGTCCACTGCCGAAGGCGAGCTGCTGGCCATCTTCTTCGACGAGGGCGAAGAGGTTCCCTGCCTGGAGAATGTCTGTGCTGTCGGTCCTAAGGGCGAGCCCACCGACTGCCTGAAGCCCGGTGCTGCTCCCGCTGTTGTGGAAGTTGCTGCTGAGGCCGCTGCTCCTGCTGCCGCCGCTGAGGTTGCTGCTCCCGCTGCCCAGATCGTTCCCGGCGCTCCTGTTTCTCCCAGAGCTGCAAAGCTGGCTAAGGCTGCTGGCGTTGATGCTTCTTTGGCTGCCGGTACCGGCCCCAACGGCCGTATCATCGAGCGTGACGTCCAGAAGCTCATCGCTCAGGGCGTTCCCGCTGCCAAGGCTGCTCCCGTGTGTGACGGTCCCGAGTACGAGGATGTGAAGTTCAGCGGTATCCGCCGTGCGATCTCCAAGTCCATGTCCACCAGCCTGCACACCATGGCTCAGCTGACCCACAATACCTCCTTCGATGCTACCTGCATCCTGAACTACCGCAAGGCTCTGAAGGCTGCCGGCGGCGACTATGCAGGCATCACTCTGGGCGACATCATCCTGTATGCTGTTTCCCGTACCCTGAAGAACTATCCTGATCTGAATGCCAATATGCTGGATGACAACTCCATCCGCAAGTTCAACCACGTCAACCTGGGTGTCGCTGTTGACACTCCCAGAGGTCTGATGGTTCCCACCATCTTCCATGCCGACGAGATGAGCCTGCTGGAGATCTCCAAGGCTGTCAAGGAACTGGCTGCTGAGTGCCGTGAGGGCAACATCAACCCCGACAAGCTGTCTGGCGGCAGCTTCACCGTTTCCAACCTGGGCAACATGGGCGTGGAGAGCTTCACTCCTGTTATCAATCCTCCCCAGACCGGTATTCTGGGCGTTTGCGGCACCATTGATCGGGTACGCAAGGCTGCCGACGGCTCCATCGCTATCTATCCCGCTATGGGCCTGAGCCTGACCTACGATCACCGCGCGGTGGACGGCACTCCCGCTGCCCGCTTCCAGCAGGAGCTGGGTAAGAATCTGGAGCAGTTTACCACGCTGCTGGCTAAGTAAGGAGGAAATAGAATATGCCTAAGAGTTTATTTGTGGATCCTGCCGTAGTCAGAGCACCCGGCAAGGTAACCTTCAACGATATCCCTGTTAACCAGTACAACAAGACCATCAAGGAAGAGCTGGAGTCCGGTAAGTTCACCAAGGAAGACCTGATCCGTATCTTCCGCGACATGACCGTGCTGCGTGAGTTCGAGACCATGCTGAACCTGATCAAGACCCAGGGCAGCTACAACGGCATCGACCACACCTATCCCGG
>JAZNJN010000097.1:0-9907 GCA_045578025.1 Faecousia sp.
GAGCAGCAGTTTATCTATCCTGTGTTTGTAAAGCCTGCGGGAACCGGATCTTCGGTGGGTGTATCCAAGGCTGACAGCCGGGAAGCGCTGCGCTGTGCATTATTGCAGGCAGGCACTTACGACGAAAAGATCCTTGTGGAGGAGTTTATCTCCGGCCGTGAGGTAGAAGTGGCGGTCATGGGCAATCAAGGCCCTGTGGCATCCGTCTGCGGTGAGATCGATTCCGGCGCTGAATTTTACGACTATGATGCCAAGTATCTGACAGACACCTCTGTTGCTTATATTCCTGCCCGGATTCCGGAGGAAGTAGCGGAGCAGGTGAGGGATGCGGCAGTGAAGATCTACAGCGCCATTGGCTGTCAGGGCTTGAGCCGTGTGGACTTTTTCGTGACCTATGACAGGGATGAGGTCGTATTCAATGAGATCAACACCTTGCCGGGCTTTACTTCCATTTCCATGTATCCCAAGCTGTTTGCTGCCAGCGGCATTGAATATGGGCGGCTGATCGATGAACTTTTGCAGCTGGCGCTGGAGGCTGGAAAATGAAGCAAAAGGTGATGCTGTCCATCTGCGGCAGGCAGTCCTATATGGGGCAGGAGCCGGAAGTCATCGAATTGGTGACGGAAGGATGGATGGAATTTCGGAACGGCGGTTGGGAAATTTGCTATGAAGAAAGCGAGCTTACCGGACTGAAGGGCGTGACCACTACCTTCCGGGTAGAGCCGGACCAGGTAACATTATTACGAACCGGAGCGTTGCATTCCAACATGGTTTTTCGTCAGGGCGTTCCCCACGAATCTCTTTATCAGATGGAATTCGGCGCACTGATGATCACAGTCTGCGCAAAGAGTATGTTTTTTGACCTTACACCGGCGGGTGGCATGATCGATCTGGTTTACAGCATTGAGATCGAAAATTCCGAAGCCGGTATGATCGACTATCATCTGGATATTCGCGCAATAGAATAAAAGGAATCCCGCAGAGCATTTGCTCTGCGGGATATTTGCATTATAGAGGATTATTTGTTTTTGTCATCCTGGGGTTTGGAAGTATCTGTCGGGTTGGTGCTTTCTCCTGTGGGATCGGTAGTTTCGCTGGGGTCTGTGGTGTCCGTCGGATTCGTAGGCGGCACAATGGGTGTTGTCTGGGTCTTCACAACCACCTTATCCAGCTTGTCGTAATGGGAGACCGCTACCAGCTGCTTTAGATCCTCCTTTGTAGAATCTGCATAATGGTAGATCCGGTATGTACAGATGTCGTAGCCGGTAATAGGCTGGACCAGGACATCGCCATCCTTATATCCGTCAGGATTGTCCTCCATCATCACATTGGTCAAAGTAGCAGGCTTGTAGGTGTTCACCGTTTCGTATACGATCTCAACGGTATAATCCTCGTTTTCAGTACCCCAGATGCTGACTTGCAGGACGCCGGCATCGGTCACTTCTGCTTCGATACGGATGGGACGGCCGGTTGTATTTTTAAAACTAAAATCTGCATTTTCATAGCTGACTTCCGCATCCAAACCGGCTTGCGTAAAGCTGGGAACATAAGTATGATTGCTCCGGTCCAGAATTTCCAGATCAGATTTCAGTGCGCAGTAATACAGTGTACTGGCGATCTGGGAGATACCGCCGCCCAGGACGTCCTGGATGTCCTTGCCAACATAGATGGGAACAGTTTTATATCCCTTGGCTTCGGTGGGCATACCCACAAGGTCATTGAACGAAAATACCTCATCGGCCTTCAGGATCAAGCTGTCGATGGCTCTGCAGGCGAGTTTCAGGTTGATATTCCAGTCCTTGTCTACGGGAGCGGGAGTGCTGAGGAAAGCGAGTTGGGTCTCGAACAGACCGTCCTTCAGCTCCTCTGCTGTGATCTTGGGGCGCAGGAAGCCCATGGAGACCTTGATCTCAGCACCGTAATCTGCTTTTTCTATCAGTGCCCGAACTGCATCCATTTCAAAGCCGTAGCCATAGGTTTCAGCGGTTACTTCGTAGGTGGTCTCGTTCAGAACGGCATCCACCGGCTTGACACAGTATTGGGCATACAGAGCATCCAGATCCAGTGCTTCCGGAGAAACAACACTGATTTCACCCACCACCTGGAACAGGTTGGTGTTGTAGGCTTCCATGATCTGATCGTAAAGCTTCTGGGTATCCAGACCGTATTCTACAGTGCCCAGGGTGATATAAAGGGTTTGGTGGACCTGGTTAAGGTCAATATTCTCGGGAGCGGTGTTCAGATCGGGTCGGGTACCTTCGATCCGGTAGCTGGGCTGGGAAAGGGTACTGACATACTTGCTGCCCAGATCATCCACAGCATCCTGAATATATTCCTTATCCAGATTCAAGTAAGGAATTACGGAGATCACATGGGAAGAAGTCAGTGCTTGATTCTTTGCATTCTGCCGCTCTGCCCGGGAACCTACCCGGCCATAGTTATAGGCCTCTTCCACCACAGCATCCACATACAGCTTGGCATCGGTTTTGCTGGGAGAAAGGATGACTTCGGAATCATGCACCTCCACTACCATGTCCAGCTTGGTATAGGTATTGGAAGTGGCTTCCCGCAAAACCGCTTTTGCCTGTTCCGGGGTTTTGCCGCCCAGATTGACACCGGCAGCATAGACATTGTTGAGGATCAGACCGTCATCCTTGGGAGAGGCGGTCATGACCAGAATCGTCGCGACCAAAGAAACAAGCATCACAACGGCTATGATGGACAGAATGATCACGGCCATCTTCTGGTCACCGAAGAGGGCAGCCAGACCTTTCTTGCCGGTTTGCTTTTTACCTGTTCTGGCAGGGGCAGAAGCTGTCCGCTGGCGATTGGGAGCGGCCTGCTGAGGGGCGCGCCGTTGAGGAGGCGTGCCAGTGCGGCGGGGGACAGGTTTTGCCCCCGGATCGATTTTTACTCTCTGTGTCGCATCTGACGGCATATCAGAGTTACGAGGGGAGGAAGCGGTGTTGGTCATGGAGATAAAAATATCATCCTCGACTGCATCTTTCCGAATGTCCTCCCGGATGCCCTCCATTTTCTCGTTACTGATGGTAACCATCTCCTATCTGTCAGCGGTTTTGCCGCTGGTAATACTTTGGCTTATACATTGGTATTGTACCACATTTTGCGGGAATTGCAATGACATTTCGTTACAGATCCGTGAAATAACTGTGAATGGATGAAAATGTCAATTTCCGCAGCAAGTGCGGTACCGGCTGATAAACACCTTGCTTTGCCGCAGGCTGTCCACGCCGCTGCTGAGCTTTAACCGCAGGGTGGGCTGTTTTGCCGTCGCCACGAACATCAACCGGTTTTTGTAGTCCGGATCGGCACAAAGCTGGCTGACAGCATCGAAATTCAATTCTGTGAGGGTGAACAGCACATCCGCTGCCTTCTGCCGGATATCCTGAATACCCACAGTTTGCGCCTGCGCACGCAGCAGGGCAATATCAATAAGATTCAGTACGCCCTTGGGAGGATCGCCGTAACGGTCGATGATCTCGTCCAGAAGATCGTCTGCGTCCTCCTGAGAGCGGATAGCCGCCATCCGGCGGTACAGATCCATTCTCTCTTCGCCCCGGGAAACATAGCTTTGATCCACATTGGCGGTAACATTGAGGTCGGCAGTGCAGTCCGGCATCTTCGGCTTTTCGCCCCGCTCCTCTAAGACTGCTTCGTCCAGCAGCTTCAGGTACATATCGTAACCCACGCTCATCATATGACCCGATTGTTCCGCACCCAGCAGATTGCCAGCGCCCCGGATCTCCAGATCCCGCATGGCGATCTTGAAGCCGGAGCCGAATTCCGCAAAGTCCCGGATGGCGGAAAGCCGCTTTTCTGCCACTTCCGTCAGGTTTTTATCCGGACGGTAGGTGAAGTAGGCGTAGGCGTGGCGGGTGGACCGACCCACACGGCCGCGAAGCTGATGAAGCTGGGAAAGACCAAACCGGTCTGCGTTTTCAATGATCAGGGTGTTGGCGTTGGGGATATCCAGACCGGTTTCGATGATGGTGGTACATACCAGCACTTGGATTTCTCCGTCTGCCATGGCGTGCATCACGTCGCCAAGCTGTTCCTCGCCCATCTGGCCGTGGGCAACGGCAACGCTGAGCCCGGGGATGCGGCGCTTTAATGCACCGGCACACTGGTCAATGGTATCCACCCGGTTGTGAAGATAGTACACCTGACCGCCCCGCTCCACTTCCCGGCGGATGGCGTCGTCTAAGATGGCATTGTTATGCTCCATGACGAAGGTCTGCACCGGATAACGGTCTGCCGGAGGCTCTTCAATGGTGGACATATCCCGAATGCCGGAGAGGGCCATATTCAGAGTCCGGGGGATGGGGGTAGCGGAGAGGGTCAGCACATCCACGCCTTTGGAGATCTCCTTCAGCCGTTCCTTGTGGCTGACACCGAAACGCTGCTCTTCGTCTACAATGAGAAGTCCCAGGTCCTTAAACTGGACGGACTTCTGCAGCAGTTTGTGGGTGCCGATGATCAGATCCACACCGCCGCTGCGCAGGCTTTGCAGTGTGCGCTTTTGCTGGGTAGGGGTGCGGAATCGGCTGAGCATATCGATGTTGACAGGGAAGCCCCGGAATCGGGCAATGGCCGTCTGATAATGCTGCTGGGCTAGGACGGTGGTGGGCACTAAAATCGCCACCTGCTTGCCGTCCATAATGGCTTTCATCACCGCCCGGAGGGCGACCTCCGTTTTGCCGAAGCCCACATCGCCGCAAAGCAGGCGATCCATGGGAATGGGAGATTCCATGTCCGACTTGATCTCTGCAATGCAGCGCATCTGGTCGTCGGTTTCCGGATAGGGGAAATTGTCCTCAAATTCCTGCTGCCAGGGAGAATCAGCAGCAAAGGCAAAGCCCTCCTGCCGCTTTCTGGCGGCATAGAGCTGGATCAGTTCCCCAGCCATGTCTTTGGCGGCTTTTCTGGCTTTTGTCTTAGTTTTTTGCCATGCATCCGTGCCGATCTTGTTCAGCCGGACAGTGGCTTCCTCACCGCCGCCGATATACTTGCTCACCATATCCAGCTGAGTGGCGGGAACAAAGAGAGTATCGCTGCCCTGGTAGGCGATCTTTACATAGTCCTTTACCGCACCGTCCACCCGAATCTGCTCCATGGCCACGAATCTGCCGATGCCGTAGTTCTCGTGGACGACCAGGTCGCCGGGAGTCAGATCGGTGAAGGAATTCAGCTTTTGCCGATTGGTGGCAGTCTTTTTTGCTTTCTTTTTCGGCTCACCCCGGCCGATGAGCTGACCTTCCGTCAGCACAGCCAGCTTGGCGTCCGGATATTCCATGCCAAAGGGCAGTGTGCCCTCGGTCAGCAGGATCTGGCCGGGCTGGGGCATGGTGGTCAGCGGGATGCACAGGAAACTGGAAAGCCCCTTTGCGCTGAGCATTTCCTGCAGAAGCTCCGCCCTGCGGCGAGTACCGCACAGCACCAGAGAGGAAAATTCCATCTTCTGATAGTGGGCAAGGTCTGCAGCTGCGGTATCCATACTGCCGCCGTAGCCGGGCAGCTGCTTTGCGGTCATGGGAAACAGCAGCTTTGGCGGGTTTTCCTCGGGATAGGAAGTGCCACCAAAGGTATCAAAATACAGGGCAGTTTTCCCCGTCATCTTATCGCAAAAATCCTCCCACTGGCAGACATAGTCGCATAGTTCGCCTGCCAGCAAACCGCCCTGCAGCAGGCTGTCCAGCTGCATGCCGATAGCTTCTGTACGGGTGCGGGATGCCCGCTTCAGGCTGCCTTGATCGCAGAGGATCCAAAGGGCATTTTGGGGAATATAGTCCAAGGCGGTGGCCATTTCGGAGTAGATCAGCGCCATATACCGGTCAGAGGCGGGATTCTGCAGACCGTTTTCATATTTCGTGAGATCCTGTTCCAAGGTCTTGATAAGGGCTTCGTTGATGTTCTTCCGCCGGCGCTGGCGGGCGATGAGCTGTTTGATATCTTCGCACAGACCCGCAAGACCTGACCGATGAAGGCGCGGTTGTGTTTCGCCCACAGGCAGAATGACCACCCGATTTGCATTCTCTGTCCTGCGCTGGGTATCAGGGTCGAAGTACCCCATGGTATCCAGTTCTTCGCCGAAGAACTCCGCCCGGAAGGGGTGGTCTGCCGCCGGGGAGAATACATCCAAAATGCCGCCGCGGACGGCAAACTGACCCGGGCCTTCCACCATGCTGCAACGGCTGTAGCCGCAGCCACTGAGCCGGGCAGTTAACTCAGTGATGTCATATTCCTTTCCGGTTTCCAGCGCGAAAGCTGCACCGGCAAGGACATCAGGGGGCATGGTCCGCTGGGAGAGGGATTCCCAGGTTATAATCTGCAAAGGAGTATGTCCCTGCTTCAGATCATAAAGCTGCCTGAGCCGCTTTTGCTCCCACGCCCGGGACACTACGGCGGTGTCGTAAAGTGTCAGCTCCCGGGAGGGAAGGATGGGTGCAGTTTCCCCCAGAAACGCCTTCAGCTCCTCCTGCAGGCGCTTGGCGGACATATCATCCTGGGTGATGATGACGATAGGCGCGGAGATATCCCGGTGCAGACCGGCGATCATATGAGAGCGGTTGATCTGGCCGATGCCGGTGACGGTAGCACTTTTGCCTGAAGAAAGACTTTCCTTCAGGGCGGTGTACTCCGGTATGGTATTCAAAACAGTGAGAATATTTTCCATACTTTTCCTCCACGTAACAATGCGGAAAGGGGGAAAATGCCCCCCTTTCCGTGGTGATTTGACAAGATATTACGGCTGACTGCCGTTGTAGCGATTCGCTGCCGCTGCCACACCCTGGTCGATGATACTGAGGGCGGCATCTGCGGCTCTTTCCAATGCGGAAGCAAGGGCCTTTTCTTCAGAAGCAGAGAAGGTGGAAAGCACCCAATCAGCCAGATCTTGCTCTGGATGGGCCTTTGCACCCACGCCGATCTTGACTCTGGGGAAATCCTGACTGCCCAGTTCCGAGATAATGGACTTGATGCCATTATGCCCACCGGCAGAGCCATCGCCCCGGATCCGCAGCCGTCCCGGCTCCAGAGAAATATCATCGAACATGACGATAATACGCTGGGGCGGCACATGGAAATAGGCACTGAGCTGCAGAACAGACCGACCGGAGAGATTCATATAGGTCATGGGCTTGAGGAGCAGCAGTTTGCTGCCCTTATAGCTTACTTGACCGTACAGACCCTGGAATTTGGCTTTATCTACCTTGCAGCCCAGGTTCTTCGCCAGAATATCCATGGCGCGAAAACCGCAGTTGTGGCGGGTCTTCTCATACTCCCGGCCGGGATTCCCCAAACCGACGATGAGCCATGCGTCCTGTTTTTTGCCAAACACAGCTTAGAACAGGTCGGCGATGGAAGTACCGCCGTGGATATGGGAAATGGCGCGGGCAAAGATGGGTGCCACATCCAGAGACTTGACCTTGCCGCTGGGGGTGTTGTCCACGATGGGGATGGTATTGTGGAACACGATCTCCTTAATGGGGCTTGCCTCGATGCGGTCAAAAGCAGGACCGGAGAGAACACCGTGGGTGGCGCAGGCGTAGACTTCCTTTGCACCGCCAACATCCACCAGCGCCTGAGCAGCGTTGCACAGAGAACCGGCGGTATCCACCATATCGTCATAGAGGATGCAGGTCTTGCCCTTGACATCGCCAATGACATTCATGACTTCGCAGACATTGGCCTTCTGGCGGCGCTTATCCACGATAGCAAGACCCATATGCACCTTTGCAGCAAAGGCACGGGCCCGGGCAACAGAGCCCACATCGGGGGAGACGACCACGAAATCATCGTGATTAAACTTGTTCTCGGGGAACTTGTCCAGATAATATTGTACAAAAGTGGGGTTGCCCAGCAGATGATCCACAGGGATATCAAAGAAACCCTGAATCTGGGCGGCATGGAGGTCCATGGTCAGAACCCGGTTTGCACCGGCGGCGGTGAGCATATTGGCCACCAGCTTGGCAGAGATGGGGTCGCGGCTCTTGGCCTTACGGTCCTGACGGGCATAGCCGAAGTAGGGGATGACAGCGGTGATGCGGCCGGCAGAAGCGCGGCGGCAGGCGTCGATCATCACCAGAAGCTCCATCAGATGGTCGTTCACGGGCTTGCAGGTGGACTGGATCAGATACACATCCGCTGCGCGGACGGTCTCGTTTAGAGAAACAGCAACTTCGCCGTCGGCAAAGGTCTTGACTTCTCCGTTGCCCAGTTCAATGCCCAGTTCCTTACATACTGTCTTGGCAAACTCGGGGTTAGAGTTGCCGCAAAAAACCTTGATATTCTCCCCGTATGTGATCATCAGAAAATACCTCACTTTTTTCTATGTTATGTAATTGCGGTCCAGAAATACTTCCTAGCATATTATACCATCGCTGACCTACAAAATGCAACACCCAACACGGAAAAATAACGACCAAAAAACGGATAAAATTGGCAGTTTCTTCGGACAAAGCGACAAAGAGGCAACGCGAAATTATGTTCTAAATAAAGCTTGTGTACAATGTAGAATTGTGGTATACTATAAAGAAGACTTTATGCGGGAGGGGAAGCCATGAACGACAAGATCATCATTCAGGGCGCAAGAGAAAACAACCTTAAAAATGTAGATCTGACCATCCCCCGGGATAAGCTGATCGTATTTACAGGACTTTCCGGCTCCGGCAAGTCCAGTCTTGCCTTTGATACGATCTATGCGGAGGGCCAGCGCCGGTATGTGGAGAGCTTAAGCTCCTATGCCCGGCAGTTTCTGGGACAGATGGACAAGCCGGATGTGGATTCTATCGACGGCCTTTCTCCCGCCATTTCCATTGACCAGAAGACTACCTCCAAAAACCCCCGCTCCACAGTGGGTACTGTAACGGAGATTTATGACTATCTGCGGCTTTTGTGGGCGCGGGTGGGCGTACCCCATTGCCCCAAGTGCGGCAAAGAGATCGCCCGTCAGACCATTGACCAGATCGTGGACCGGGTGGAAGCACTGGGCGAGGGGACTCGGTTTATCGTGTTGTCTCCGGTGATCCGCGGCAAAAAGGGTGAGCATCAGAAGGTGTTTGAGGATGCCCGGAAATCCGGCTTTTCCCGCGTTCGCGCAGACGGGATTCTGTACGATCTGACAGAAAATATCTCTTTGGAGAAAAATAAAAAGCATGATATTGAACTGGTGGTAGACCGCCTTGTTTTGAAAGACGGTCTGCGCCGCCGGCTGACGGACTCCGTCGAAACTGCCTGCTCCCATTCCGGCGGTTTGGTGATCATTGAACTGCCGGATCGTAAGGAAGAGCTGAGCTTTTCCCAGAACTATGCCTGCGAGGACTGCGGTGTCAGTCTGACAGAGCTGGAGCCCCGGATGTTCTCCTTCAACAATCCCAGCGGCGCCTGCCCCCACTGCACCGGTTTGGGCTTTCAGCTGATCGCCGACGAAGATCTGGTGATCCCCGATAAGTCGAAAAGCATTCTGGACGGCGCGATTCAGGTATCCGGCTGGCAGAATGCCCGGACGGACAGCGTGTTCCGGATGTATTTCGAGGCTTTGGCGCAGAAATACCGGTTTTCCTTGAATGTGCCTTTCGGGGAGCTTCCTCCGGAGGCCAAGGATGTGGTGCTTTACGGTACTAAGGGTGAAAAACTCCGGATGACCTACAACCGGGGCAACGGCATGGGTGTGCTGGAGCAGCCCTTTGAGGGAATCATGAATAATATCTCCCGCCGCTATCGGGAGACCCAATCGGATGCTGCCCGGAAAGAACTGGAAGAATGTATGTCCACCGCACCCTGTCCCCATTGCCATGGCGAGCGCCTGTCGGAGATCGCCCGGGCAGTGACGGTAGGCGGAATGGGCATCATGGACTTTTGCGCCATGAGTGTGGAAAAAGAGCTGGAA
>JAZNJN010000098.1:0-19025 GCA_045578025.1 Faecousia sp.
CGGGAAGCCAGAGAGGAATTGGAAGGTTATGCGGAATCTGCGGCTTGATCTTTGCTATGACGGCACTCGCTATCGGGGCTGGCAGCGCTTAAAAGACAGCGACCAAACCATACAGGGCAAGCTGGAAACTGCCCTCTCCCGAATTCTAGGGGTAGAGGTGGAGGTCTCCGGCAGCGGACGCACCGATGCCGGTGCCCATGCAAAGGGACAGGTGGCGAATTTTCACTGTGAAAGTACCATGCCATGTGAGGAGATTTTATCCGATCTAAAACGGTATTTGCCGGAGGATATCGGCATATACTCCTGCAAAGAGGTGTCGGAGCGGTTTCACGCCCGGCTGAACGCCAAACGCAAGACCTATTGCTACCGGATCTGGAATTCGGAGCAGCCCTGCGTTTTTGACCGGCGATTTGTCTATGTTCTGCCGGAAAGGCTGGATCTTTCCAAAATGCGGCTGGCAGCAAAGGATTTTCTGGGAGAGCACGATTTTTCCGCTTTCTGCGCCAATAAGAAAATGAAAAAGTCCACCGTCCGCCGAATCGACCTCTTGCAAATCGATGAGGTGGGAGAGGAAATCCGCATTACCGTAACAGGCAACGGATTTCTTTACAATATGGTGCGGGTCATGGTGGGAACATTGCTGGAGATCGGAACAGGAAAGCGTGATCCGGCAAGCGTTCCGGAACTGTTCGGACAGACCCGGGAGCAGGCAGGATATCTTGTCCCGGCTCAGGGGCTATGTCTGATGGGGGTAGAATATTGAACATTCAGGTTTTTGGAAAATCCAAATGCTTTGATACGAAAAAAGCAGAACGGTACTTTAAGGAGCGCAGAGTAAAATATCAGTCCGTAGATCTGTTACGATTCGGCTTGTCCGGCAAAGAATTTGACAGTGTCCTGCGGGCAGTTGGTGGGATCGATAATCTTATCGACTGGGACAGTAAGCATCCCGATGTGACACTGATGAAGTACATGGATGACACCCGGGCAAAAGAGGACAAGGTCTTCGATAACCCGGCACTGATGAAGACGCCCATTGTACGCAACGGAAAACAGGCAACAGTTGGCTACTGCCCGGAGATCTGGGCCACATGGGAATAACACAAAAGCAGTTTCCTCTTATGAGGAGACTGCTTTTTTAGTCATGAAATGTATTATTTCGTCTTGAAATATGGGAAAAAAGATGTTATGCTTGGAGGGTCAAATGACAAAGGCATTGGAATTTGTAAACAGTATTGACTGGGGCGCGCCGGCGTTGGTGCTGATCCTGGGGGTGGGACTTTACTTAAGCTTGCAAACTGGCTTTTCCCAGATCACCCTGTTTCGCCGAGCATTGAAGAGTTTCTTCGCAAAACTGCGGGGAAACAACGCCCACAACGGGACAGTTTCGCCATTTCAGGCGCTTTGCACAGCCCTTGCCGCCACGGTGGGTACAGGCAATCTTGCCGGCGTGGCAGGTGCCATCGCCATCGGCGGCCCGGGTGCTATTTTCTGGATGTGGGTCTGCGCCCTTTTGGGAATGGCGACCAAGTTTGCTGAGGCCACACTTGCTGTGCGCTATCGTCAAAAAGATCCCAGCGGGGAATATGTTGGCGGACCCATGTACATGATCCGCAACGGCATGGAAAAGCGCTGGGCACCACTGGCAGGGATCTACTGCTTTTTCGGTGTGGTGGCGGCCTTTGGCGTAGGAAACGCCACCCAGATCAATGCAGTGGTCACCGGTATCAATCAGGCACTCACCGCCTTTGGTGGGGAAGAGACCACTTTGGGAAACCTTGCCATGGGAATCGTTCTCGCGGTGCTGATCACTTCTATTTTGCTTGGCGGCATGCGCCGTATCGGTCAGATGGCAGAGAAAATCGTTCCCTTTGCTTCCGTGCTTTATCTGCTTTTAGGCATCGGCGTGTTGATTGCCAGAGCATCTGCGGTTCTGCCTGCCTTTGCAGCTATTTTTGAAGGTGCATTTTCCCCCTCGGCCGTTACCGGCGGCGTGGTGGGGTCTATGTTTTCTGCATTGCGGATCGGCGTGTCCAGAGGAGTCTTTACCAATGAAGCGGGTATGGGCACGGCATCCATTGCCCATGCGGCAGCGCAAGTGAAGCACCCTGTTGAACAGGGTCTGATGGGGATCATAGAGGTGTTTCTGGACACAATTGTGATCTGTACTATGACCGCATTGGTGATCCTTGTCAGTGATGCACCAATTCCATATGGAGAAGATATGGGCGTAGCTTTGACGACCCAGGCATTTTCAGCTATTTATGGAGATTGGGTGTCCATCTTGATCGCGGCAGCACTTTGCTGCTTTGCCATCGCCACCGTTTTGGGTTGGGGGCTGTATGGCATCCGATGCGCTCAGTATTTGTTCGGCACCAAAGTGTTCCGCCGTTTTGTGTATCTGCAGGCGGTGGCGGTTGTGCTGGGGGCGGTGCTGAGGACCGGCACAGTCTGGCTGCTGTCGGAAACCGTCAACGGTCTGATGGCGATTCCCAATCTCATTGCGCTGGCGGCCTTAAGTCCGGAGCTTGTCAAATTAACCAAAGAATATAAATTTTTGGCTGCCAAAAGGTCAGCCAAAGGAGGTACTTATGAAAGTTTCTATCAATGCCAATCGCTGTCAACCGTCTCCCATGAGAAAGTTCCATCCTCTGGCGGTCAAAGCAAAAGAGGAAGGAAAAAAAATCTATCATCTGAATATCGGTCAGCCGGATATTCCCACACCCCCGGCCTTTTATGAGGCAGTGCGGAATTTCACTCCCGGTACACTGAGTTATGAGGCGTCTCCCGGCATGCCGGTGCTGATCGATGCAATCCGGAATTATTACAGCAAGTTGGGTGTTGACCTGGATCCCAGCGATGTCCTCATTACCACCGGCGGAAGCGAAGCACTGCTTCTGGCTTGTCTGAGCATTCTGGATCCCAATACAGAATTGATCGTGCCGGAGCCCTACTATCCCAACTACGCCACCTTCGTGCATGCTGCCGGAGGCGTGATCCGCGCTCTGCCTACTCGTCCGGAGGAGGGCTACCGCTACGCAGACCGCGAGCGCATTGAGAGCGTGATCACAGAAAATACCCGTGTGATCATGGTTACCAACCCCGGTAACCCCACCGGTGTTGTGCTGAATGAGCAGGAGATGCGGATGATCGCGGATATTGCCAAGGAGCATGATCTGTTCCTGATCAGCGATGAGGTATATCGGGAATTCTGCTATGACGACAAGCTGGGTATCCCCACCATGGCGCGATTCGACGATATCCAGGACAACCTGATCATTATCGACTCTGTATCCAAGCGGTTCTCTGCCTGCGGCGCCCGTGTTGGCTGTGTCATCACCAAGAATAAGCAGCTGCAGCAGGCATTGCTGAAGTTCTGCCAGTCCCGTTTATCGGTTGCCACCATTGACCAGGTGGGTGCTGCAGCGCTGTACAACACGGACCAGGAGTTCCTCAACAACTGCAAGGCAGAATATAAACTTCGCAGAGATACGGTAATCAGCAAGCTCAGAGCCATCCCCGGTGTGGTGGTGGAAGAGCCTATGGGTGCGTTCTATGTTATGGCGAGCCTGCCGGTAGATGATACAGATAAGTTCCAGCGGTGGCTTCTGACGGATTTTGAAGACGAGGGAGATACGGTCATGTTCGCCCCCGGTGCATCCTTCTACAGAACACCGGGCAGGGGCATCAATGAAGTGCGTATTGCCTATGTGCTGGAGCAGAAGTCTTTGGAGCGGGCAATGGACATTCTCGCCAAAGGCATTGCAAAGTATAGAAAAGAAGTTATGGGTAAGTAAGAAAAGTCCTCTCCTTTTGGAGAGGACTTTTAAAATTATGCTACAGGAGTAAAGACCATGTTGCCGGTGCTGTCTACAGTTAAATAGAAGCAGTAATCATTTCCACTGTTGTGGTAAGAGATCCGCAGGGAAGACTGGCTTTCCGGCAGGATCGCACGAAGGACAAAGGCGCTTTCCGGTGCAAGCAGGTTAGCAGAATAGACGGTGGCATCCTTCTGGAAACGCACACCTGCGATCCACTGACCCTGCTCCACGGTAAGATCATACAGCACACCTTCTGTGTGCAGCAGATACCGGGGGGCATCTGGATTGGTGATCAGTTCGGAGAAATGGGTAAAGCCGTCTAAGTTTTCGCTGTCAAAGGGCATGGCGGCTAATGTACCTTCATAATTTGCTTGCTCTGCGGGGAAGTAGATATTCTGCAGGACACCGTTCAGCTCAGTGTAGGGAACAGTCGCCACCACAGTGCCGGCGGCGTTGGGTGCAATGTCGTAGGGGGAGAAGAAGAAACAAAGTCCTTCGCCGGACAAGTACCAGCCGGATTCCTGCTGGAGCTGAGTCTGAAAACGGCTGGAGACGATCTGGGCATAGTCGTCAAAGAGCATATATTCTTCTTTTTCGCTTTCCAACGCGGCAAGCAATGCAGCAAGCAGTGTGTCCGCGGCAGTGCTTTCCTCGGTCAAAACACCGGCCAGAGTCATGGCAGAGCCGGTAGCCAAATTATAAGTAACGGAAATGCCGTTCTGACCGGCCTGCATATTGCCGAAAACGTCTTCGACACCATACAGACTCAAAACTGTCTGATCCATCCGCATGGGGCTGTACAGGATCTTGTAATAGTAGGGCATCCAGGGTGTCTGGCCGGAATAATCGGCAAAGGCGCTCTGCTGGAGGCTGCTTAAGGTGGCGGAATTGGCGTCCATCCTGCGAAGCAGATCCAGCGTGACCGTCTTGGTGATGTCAGCATCGGGGATGCTCAGGACCACATCCTGGAAAGTCCGCTTAAAGATCACCGTGCCGTCGTCAGCAGTATCCGTTTCTACAATGATGGGAAGAGAAATAGACACCATAGGGGTGCTGATCTGGATCACCGGCTTGCTGGTGTCAGTGGGGTCATAGGTGCCGGAACTGGATGTGGTGGGGGAAGAAGAGATGTTAGGCTTGGGGGGATTGACATTCCTTTGGCCGCTGAACCAGACCACCACAAAGATCAGCGCGGCAGTCAGCAGCACACCCAGCACACACAGAATGATTTTTTTCATAAGTATCCTCCTTGGGGATTTGGGCACATTTTGACATAGTATATCATATAATTTCCGTTTGCGCAACGGTATGGCAGTTTTTTCTCTGCTGGTAAACCTTGACAAGGGGATACCCGGGGTGGTAAAATGACTGGGAACACATATCGCGTTGAACGGAAAGAGTAGCAGTTTCCGACCCTAAAGAGAGCGGGCGCCATCGGGTGGAAGCGCCGGCAGGGGAGTGCTGTGAAAGTGCGTCCGGGAGCGGTCAATTGCATAAAAGCGATAAATGAGAGTGGAACCGCGGTTTTGCCGCCTCTTGTACTTATGTACGAGAGGCGTATTTTTGTATTTTTATTGGAGGAAATCATCATGTATCTTTATAACTCCCTTTCTCATAAAAAGGAACTGTTTGTTCCCAATAACCCTGATATCGTGAAAATGTACACCTGCGGTCCGACGGTGTATCACTATGCCCATATCGGCAACCTGCGCACCTACATCATGGAGGATGTGCTGGAAAAGGCGCTGCGCTATGAAGGCTACAATGTCAAGCGGGTCATGAACATCACCGATGTGGGCCACCTTGCCTCCGATGCTGATACCGGCGAGGATAAGATGCTCAAGGGTGCCAAGCGGGAAAACAAGACTGTTATGGACATCGCCAGATTCTATACCGATGCCTTCTTTGCCGACTGCGACAAGCTGAACATCAAGCGCCCGGATGTGGTGGAGCCTGCCACCAACTGCATCGATGAATATATCCACATGGTGCAGAAGCTGCTGGAGGACGGCAAGGCATATTTCGTTGGCGGAAATGTCTACTTTGACACCTCCACGCTGGATAGGTACTATGTCTTTAACGACCATGATGAGGAGGATCTTGCCACCGGCGTCCGGGAGGGCGTGGAAGAGGATACCAATAAGAAAAATAAGAACGACTTCGTTCTGTGGTTTACCAAGAGCAAGTTTGAGGATCAGGCGCTGAAGTGGGATTCTCCCTGGGGCGTGGGCTATCCTGGCTGGCATATCGAATGCTCCTGCATCTCTATGAAGCATCTGGGCGAGGATCTGGACATCCACGCCGGCGGCATCGACAATGCCTTCCCCCACCATACCAATGAGATCGCCCAGTCGGAAAGCTTCCTCGGTCACAAGTGGTGCAATTACTGGTTCCATGTCCACCACTTAAATACCGATAACGGCAAAATGTCCAAGTCCAAGGGCGAGTTCTTGACCGTTTCCCTGCTGGAGAGCAAGGGTTATGACCCCATGGCCTACCGTCTGTTCTGCCTGCAGAGCCATTACCGTCGGAATCTGGTATTCAGCTGGGAAAACCTGGACAACGCCGTGGTGGCTTACGAAAAGCTGATCGCCAAAATCGCCACCTTGAAAAAGGACGGCGAAGTGGAGGAAACTGAGCTTGCCAAGCTGAAAGAGCGGTTTGCAGGCGCACTGAAGGGCGACCTGAATACCTCTCTGGCGGTGACCGCAGTTTATGATGTACTGAAGGCAAAGTGCAATGACGCCACCAAGCTGGCAGCACTTGCTGACTTCGATACCGTCCTTTCCTTGAATCTGCTGAGCGCAGCGGCAAAGCTGGCTGCCAAGCAGGCAGAGGAAGAAGCGGCAAACGCCGATCCCGAGATCGATGCGTTGGTTGCTGCCCGCACAGAGGCAAAGAAAGCCAAAAACTGGGCAGAAGCTGACCGCATTCGTGATGAACTTAAGCGTAAGGGCATCGAGATCATCGATACGCCCCAGGGCGCCAAGTGGAGAAAAGTATGAAGCTGATGATCCTTGACGGTAACTCCGTCATCAATCGCGCCTTCTTCGGTGTCCGGCCCCTTACCACCCGGGAGGGGCTTTACACCCATGCCATTTACGGCTTTCTGAACATTCTGGAGCGGATGGAAAAGGAAGAGCAGCCCGATGCGGTCTGCGTTTCCTTTGATCTCCACGGCCCCACCTTCCGACATCTGAAGTACGACGGCTATAAGGCAAACCGCCACGGAATGCCCGAGGAGCTTGCTATGCAGATGCCGGTGATGAAGGATGTCCTGCGGGCCATGAACATCCCCATCTACGAGTGCCAGGGTTGGGAAGCGGACGATGTCATCGGTACGGTTGGCAAGATCTGCTCCAATAACGGCTGGGAATGCGTCGTGGTCACCGGTGACCGGGACAGCCTCCAGCTCATCGACGAAAATGTCCGCATCAAGCTGGTGATCTCCCGCCCCGGTCAGACCACTGCGACCCTCTATGATGAAGAAAAATTCCGGGAGGAATACGGCTTCGAGCCGAAGAAGATGATCGACCTAAAGGCACTGATGGGCGATTCTTCCGACAATATCCCCGGTGTTGCCGGTATCGGCCCCAAGACAGCCACAGAACTGTTGCTGAAATTCGGTAGTCTGGACGGTGTTTATGCCCATCTTGACGATCCCTCCATTAAGCCGAAAATGCGGGAAAAGCTGGAAAACGGCAAAGAAAGCGCCTACCTTTCCTATGAGCTTGCCACCATCATCCCGGAAGCGCCCATCGATTTCGAGCCGAAAGACGCCATCATCCAGCCTTATAACCGCCCCAAGCTGTATGAACTGTTCCGGAAACTGGAATTTGTCAAGCTGATTGATAAGTACGGTCTGCGTGGTGCGGAGCTGGAAGCACCCAAGCCGGAGAAAAAGCTGGAAAAGCTCCCCAGAGTGGACACTCTACCGGAAACCGCAGATTGTGCCCTCTATATCGCAGAGGACGGTTCTCTGGGCATCGCATGGGAGCGTGGTGTCACCGTGTTGACCCCCATGGAAGCCCAAATGGGCGCTGTGCTGCCCCAGGGTAAGCATATCTGCCACGACTGGAAATCCACCATGCACCGCCTCGGTGAGATGGGCATGACTTGCACCGCCGCATTCGATACAGCGCTGGCTGCCTATGATTTGAATCCTTCCCAGTCCGACTACCCTGTGTCCAAGCTGGCTACTAATTTCCTTGGTGTGACGGTGGATGACGGGGACGCCGCCGCTTGCGCGGAGGCGCTGTGGCATCTTTGCCCCGTGCTGAAAGAAGAACTGAAGGCGCAGGGCATGGAAAACCTCTACTACGAGATCGAACTGCCCCTGTGCGATGTGCTGTACCGCATGGAGCGCCAGGGAATTGCCATCGACCGGAATCAGCTTTCCCAGTTCGGCGAGATGCTGGCACAGCGGATCGATGACTGTGAAACGCTGATCTACAGCTATTCAGAAGAGCCCTTTAATATCAACTCTACCCGCCAGCTGGGCGAACTGCTTTTCGATAAACTGGGTCTGCCCCCGGTGAAGAAGACAAAGACCGGCTACTCCACCAATGCGGATGTGCTGGAAAAGCTGAAAAACAAGCACCCCATCATCCCTGCCATCATGGACTACCGGATGCTTACCAAGCTAAAATCCACCTACGCCGACGGCCTTATGAAGGTCATCGGCGAGGACGGGCGCATCCGCACCACCTTCCAGAATCTGGTGACGGCGACGGGAAGACTCTCTTCCACCGAGCCGAATCTGCAGAATATTCCGGTGCGTACCGACTTGGGTGCAGAGATCCGGAAGATGTTCGTCCCCAAGCCCGGCCATGTGCTGGTGGACGCGGATTACAGCCAGATCGAGCTGCGGGTCCTTGCCCATATTGCCGGCGACGCAGTGATGCAGGAGGCATTTAAGAGCGGCATGGATATCCATACCGTTACTGCTTCTCAGGTTTTCGGTGTTGCTCCCGAGGAGGTCACAGCCCTCCAGCGCCGCCATGCAAAAGCAGTTAACTTCGGTATCGTTTACGGCATCTCCGAGTTCTCTCTGGCGGAGGATATCGGTGTCAGCCGTTGGGAGGCAAAGGACTATATCGACAGCTATCTCGCTAACTACCGGGGTGTGAAAGCCTATATGAGCCAGGTGGTGGAAGATGCCCGGGAGAAGGGCTATACCCAAACACTTTACGGCAGAAAGCGCAATATTCCGGAGCTGAAGTCCAGCAACTTCAATATTCGCAGCGGTGCGGAGCGGATCGCACTGAATACTCCCATTCAAGGCACGGCTGCGGACCTCATTAAGCTCGCTATGATCCGTGTGGACAAGGCCTTGCAGGAAAACTTCCCCGACGCAAAGCTGATCCTGCAGGTCCACGACGAGCTGATCGTGGAGTGTCCCGAAAATATCGCGGCAGATGTGGCCGCTTTGGTCGGCCGGGAAATGCAGCAGGTGGCAACCCTTTCTGTGCCGCTGACTGCAGAGGCAAAATTCGGAAAGAGCTGGTATGACGCAAAATGATCCGATATGAATTGATGAACAGTTCCCATGTGGCGCAGGTGGCCGCCTTGGAAAAGGTCTGCTTTGCTGACCCGTGGAGCGAAAAAAGCATTGCCGGTGAACTCTGCAACCCCCTTTCTCTGTGGGTCGTTGCCATGGAGGGGAATACCCTTGCCGGCTATATCGGCTCCCAGTCGGTCATGGGGGAGTCCGATATGATGAATGTGGCGGTGGACCCTGCATTCCGCCGTTGTGGTATCGCACAGATGCTCATCGAAAAGCTGATTGCAGAGCTCACCGTAAAGGGTAATCACAGCCTGACACTGGAAGTCCGAGCCGGAAACGCACCTGCGATTGCGCTATACCAAAAAATGGGCTTCCGGCAGGCAGGCTGCCGCCCCAACTATTACCGCAACCCCAAAGAAGATGCATTGATCCTCAGAAAGGAGTGGGAGGCTTGAATATTTTAGCAGTGGAATCCTCCTGCGATGAAACTGCCGTTGCCATCGTGCGTGACGGCAGGGAAGTGCTGTGCGACTGTATCGCTTCCCAGGTGGAGCTGCACCGTATCTACGGCGGCGTTGTGCCGGAGATCGCGTCCAGAAAGCATATGGAGGCCATTTACGCCCTTGCGGATCAGGCGCTGGAAAAAGCCAACCTTCGCCGCGAGGATATCGACGCAGTGGCAGTGACCTACGCACCGGGTCTGATTGGCGCGGTGTTGGTGGGTGTGAACTTTGCTAAGGCGGCCGCACTGGCACTTAACAAGCCGCTGATCCCGGTACACCATATCCGGGGACATATTGCTGCCAATTATCTTGCCTATCCGGAGCTTCAGCCGCCCTTTTTGTGCCTGGCGGTTTCCGGCGGTCATACCATGATCGTGGAGGTCAAGGACTATACGGATATGCGGATCTTGGGTACGACCCTGGACGATGCTGCCGGCGAGTGCTTCGACAAGGTCGCCCGGGTACTGGGAATGCCCTATCCCGGCGGCGCGGCTCTGGATCAGGCGGCCAAAACCGGCGATGATACCAAGTATGAGCTTCCCCGGAGCAAACCTGGCGCAAATCCCTATGACATGAGTTTCTCCGGACTGAAGACCGCGGCGCTGAACCTCATCCACCATGCGGAGCAGGTGGGAGAAGAACTGGATATTCCCAGTCTGTGCGCATCTTTCTCGGCTGCCGTATCCGATACTCTGGTGCCCAGAGTGGTGCAGGCAATTCGGGAAACAGGGCTGAAAAAGGTAGCAGTTGCCGGTGGCGTTGCCGCCAATTCCCGGATTCGCGGGGACATTCTTGCGGCTGCGAAACAGCTTGGCGCAGAGGTCTATATGCCGCCCCTGTCCCTCTGCGGTGACAACGGCGCCATGATCGGTGCCCAGGCATATTACGAGTGGAAAGCCGGTAATATTGGGGACATGAGCCTGAATGCTTATGCCACAAAATCCATTTTGGGAGAAGCCTTATGAATAAAATTGCAGGAGCTGAAATAAGGCCCCTGCAATTTTTATGGGGGATTTGCCATTATTCATGCAAAAAGTGTATAACCGGAGAGTGACTGTAAAAAAATATTACAAAATAATTCTTAAAAAGTTTGAAAAACATAGAAAATGACGGAATATCACAAATTTCGACAGAGAAAATTGCGAAATCAGCTTGTGGAAAAACCTGTGGAAAGTGTGTATAACCTTACGAATGGGATGAAAATTATGTGGTTATGGAAACCGTATACATTGGCTTTATTCATCATATTCTGAACTTTTCCATCGAAAATACGGACGAAAAATGCCTTCTGCAAGAAATCTCCCATATACGATTGCATAACATGAAAGTTGACTTGCTGTCAGCGCATATGGTAAAATTTTGTCATAACATGGTTAGAAAGCGGGGGATAGAATGCTGTACATCGCAGACAGGCTGGGCGAACTGAATTTCCGGCAGCTTATGGATGTTTACGAAGAAGGAAATCTGGAAAATGCAGCGGAGTTTTATCCCCGTGCACCCCAAAATCAGTGGCTGTTGCTTGCTGAGCAGGCGTTCCACCAGTATCTCAAGGAATGCTTCTTCCCCACACAGGGCGCCAGATATTGCCTATGGCTCATTGACGGCCGATATGTCAGCGCCCTGCGGCTGGAGTCCTACCGGGACGGGCTGCTGCTGGAGGCGTTGGAGACCCATCCCTCGGAGCGGCGAAAAGGCTATGCTGGGGCATTGATCAAAGCGGTGCTTGCCCAGTATCCGGAGGAAAAGATCTACTCCCATGTGGCTAAGAAAAATGTCGCCTCCATCAAAACCCACGAAAGCTGCGGTTTCCGCCGCATTTTGGAGCATGCCGTCTACGCCGACGGCTCTGTTTTACAAAACTGCTGCACTTTCTGCAGCAAATAAAAAAGACCCTCCCGACGGGAGGGTCTATCTTTTTGTTAGGCGAGGGGACTGGGGAAGTTGGCGATCAGGGATACTACCGTGCACAGGAAAATGCCGAAAAATCCCATAGTCAGCCAAAGGCTGCGCTGCTTCAGAAGCTCCTGGCTCATATACAGAAGTCCCAGGCATAAAACCGGCATTAAAATGGCAAAAATAGCGGTAATGACCTTCAGCCAGATAACACCCGTGCCCGCGAAAATCAGAAACAGGACAAAATCAACTGCCGATGCAATTAAAAGTCCAGTCAGTAACCGTTCCAGATCTTGATAGCGGTTGCGTTTTGCCATAGCGCATCCCTCCTTTGTTTCTATCGTTTTTATACCATATGTCTGCGGAAAATGCAAGTATTTGCGCATTTTTGTCATTTTTCCCCGAAAGACTTGCACCTATTCGAATTCGGTGGTATAATACCATAAATTACTATGGGTAAGTAGGAGCCGATATGACAGAACCGCAATATCGTCTGGAAGGCATCGTCCACACCCGCTCGGAGCAGATGGAGGATTTCGAGGGGCCACTGGATGTGATCTTCCTGCTGCTGAGTAAAAATAAAATAGAGATCCAGGATGTGTCTATTACGGCAATCCTTGAGCAGTATCTTAAATATCTGGAGGAGATGAAGCGGCTGGATATGGAGATCGCCAGTGAGTTTATCACCATGGCGTCCCACTTGATGCTGATCAAGACCAAGATGCTCCTGTCTGCTGCGGAGCAGGCAGAGGCTCAGACGGAGCTGGATCTGCTGCGTCAGTCTTTGATCGAGCGCCAGCGCAAGGAGGCCATCGAGGGTATCCGTACAGCCATCACTTGGCTGGAGCCCAGAAATGAGATCGGTCGCTGTCTGTTTGTCAAGCAGCCGGAGCCGCTGCGCAAAGACCAGACCTACCGCTATCAGCATGAAACGGCAGACCTTTTGCGGGCGCTGGACGAGATCAGTGAGCGCAGTCAGCGCCGCCTGCCCCCGCCTACGGTGAATTTTAAGGGTATCGTCGGCAAAGAGCGATATCCCGTCAGCCGGAAAACCGGTGAGATCCTTCGCCGGCTGATCCTGCGGGGCGTGGAAAGGCTGAAGAATTTGTTCAAGGGCAATAAGAGCCGCTCGGAGATCGTGGCGACTTTTATCTCTGTTTTGGAGATGTGCAAGACCGGCTCTGTGATGCTGGAAGACGACCATACCGGGGAAGACCCCAATATCCGTCTTGTGGACGAGTCCAAAGTAAATCTGGAGGTGAGCGACGATGGAACAAACTGAATTACAGCGGATCCTGGAAGCGATCCTCTTTGCTGCCGGTGAACCGGTAGAGGTGTCCCGTCTGGCTATGGTGCTGGAAGTGGATGAAGCCGATATCGCAGATGCCGCCGATGCCCTGGCAGGCGAGCTTTCCTATGAGCGCCGGGGTATCCGCATTTTAAAGCTGGACAAGGCGTATCAAATGGTTTCCTCCGGTGAGATGGCGGACTATATCACCAAAGCGCTGGAGACCCGTAAGCCTCCCAAGCTCTCTGCCTCCCAGCTGGAGACTTTGACCATCGTTGCCTATTATCAGCCGGCGACGAAAGCTATGGTAGAGCAGATTCGCGGCGTGGACAGCTCTTACAGTGTGGCTGCCCTGATGAACAAGAAACTGATCGAGGAGGCAGGGCGGCTCAATGTCCCCGGCCGTCCCATCCAGTATAAGACCACCCAGGATTTTCTGCGAACCTTCGGCATCTCCTCTCTGGATGAGCTGCCGCCCATCGAAAAGGTGAATTTCGGCGAGCCGATCCCGGAGCAAACTACCATGGAAGAAATGGAGCAGACCGCTCCTGTGGAGGAAGCTTGATGGGCTGGCTGATTGCCCTTGCCATCATTTTGCTGATCCTTTGCTGTCCCATCGGGGTCAGCGCCAGGTACGATCAGCACGGCGCGGTGGTCAAGGTGATCGCAGGGCCTGTGCGGCTGCAGGTTTTCCCCAGAAAAAAGAAAAAAGAAGAAAAGCAAGCACCACAGACTGCTACCCAAGAGAAAACCGAAGTCCGACAGGAAAAGCAGCAGGGTGGAAGTTTATCCGATTTTCTCCCCATGGTGCGGCTGGTATTTGATTTCTTAGGAGAACTGCGCAGGAAACTGCTGGTAAGAAAACTGGTGCTGAAAGTGACCCTTGCCGGGGACGACCCCTCGGATCTTGCCGTGAACTATGGAAGAGCCTGCGGCGCGCTGGCATCCTTAGAACCCCAGCTCAGCAGGTTTTTCACCATCCGAAAGAAAGATCTGGATGTCGAATGTGATTTTACCGCGGACAAGACCCTTGTCTTTGCGGCGGTGGATCTTACCATTACCATCAGAAGAATCTTCTCCCTGGGACTGCGCCACGGCGTAAAGATCCTGCGGGAATACCTCAGAATTATGAAATTAAGAAAAGGCGGTGCAACGCAATGAGCCAGACGATCCCCAATATGTTGGAAAACGCAATTGCCAAGATCCGTGAGATGGTGGATGTCAATTCCGTCATCGGCGACCCCATTACCACCCAGGACGGTGTGACCATTATCCCCGTTTCCAAGGTCAGCGTAGGCTTTGCCGGCGGCGGCAGTGACTATGTGTCCAGGAATGTAAACAAGCAGGAAAATCCCTTTGGCGGCGGCGCAGGCGGCGGTGTGAAGGTGACTCCCGTGGCATTTTTGATCGTCAAGGACGGCAATGTCCGTATGCTGCCGGTTGCCACACCTGCTAATACCACGGCAGACCGTTTGGTGGAGCAGATTCCCGATACCCTGGACAAGATCTCTGCCTTTATCGATTCCCGTACAGCTAAAAAGGGCGAATAATGTTCCTATTCCCGGAGAACACTAATCCTGGGTGAGGAAAATGAAAATTCGATTTTTACGGACGGCAGCTGCTTTGCTTGCTGCCGTCCTGCTTTTAGCCAGTCCTGTGGGTGCGATCTCTGCCCAGAAGGCGATCTTGCTGGATGAGAGCACCGGGCGTGCCCTGTATGAAAAGGATGCGGATAGCCGCAGCCTGATCGCCAGCACCACAAAGATCATGACCGCGCTGATCATCTGCGAGCAATGCAATGTGCTGGACAGAATGAGAATTCCAAAGGAAGCGGTGGGCATCGAAGGCTCTTCCATCTACCTTAGGGAGGGTGAGGTGCTGACTCTGCAGGAGCTACTTTATGGACTGATGCTCCACAGCGGCAACGATGCGGCGGTGGCGCTGGCCATCTATTGCGGTGGCACGGTGGAGGGGTTTGCGGAGCTGATGAATGACAAAGCCCGCCAGTTGGGACTGACCGGCACCCATTTTGAAAATCCCAACGGATTGGATAGCCCTGGGCATTATTCCACCGCCAGAGATCTGGCGGTGCTGGCGGCCTACGCCATGAAAAATCCCATCTTTGCCCAGACTGTCTCCACGAAAAATGTACGGATCGGGCAGCGAAGCCTGACCAATCACAATAAGCTTTTGTGGCGGGTAGCCGGTGCGGACGGAGTTAAGACCGGTTTTACCAAGGCGGCGGGAAGGATTCTGGTGTCCAGCGCCACTCGGGATGGCAGGCGGCTGATCTGCGTGACCATTAACGATGGCAATGACTGGTCAGACCATGCAACCCTTCTGGAGGAAGGCTTTACCCGCTATGAACTGCGGCAGATCCTTTCCGAAGGGGATTGCGTCGGTACGGTAGAAATAGCAGGCGGCGAATCCGACAAGGTGCAGCTTCTGGCTGGAGCAGATTTTTCTTTCCCCCTTGCTAAGGGCGAGCGGGCGCAGATCATCCTCTCCGGCCCCGGCTTTTCCTACGCACCGGTGGTGCAGGGAGAAAGGGCAGGTGTTGCCTATATCTGCATCGGTGACAGTTGCGTGGGGAAAGTGCCGGTGGTGTATTCCCAGACCATAGAACAGAAAAAACCGGCTCCAAAGAAGCATTTCTGGAGCGGCTGGTTTGGAGGAAGCAAATGAAAGAGCGCTTGCAGAAAATTTTATCGGAGCGGGGCGTAGCATCCCGGCGGAAAGCAGAGGAGATCATCGCTGCCGGGCGGGTGTCGGTTAATGGTGTTATAGCATCTGTCGGCTGCTCTGCTGACCCTCAGACCGATGTCATTCTGCTGGACGGGAGTCCTCTCCCGTCCGGAATAAAAAAAGTGTACATCATGCTCCATAAGCCCAGAGGCTATGTGACCACCCTTTCTGACGAAAAGGGACGCCGGGACGTTGCCCAATTGGTGGCAGACTGCGGAGAGCGGGTCTATCCTGTGGGCCGGCTGGATATGGATTCTGAAGGCCTGCTGCTGTTTACCAACGACGGAGAGTTTGCCAATCGGCTGATGCACCCCAAGCACGAGGTGAACAAGACCTACCGGGTGACGGTGGATGGCTTTTCCAATGAGAATCTTGAAAAGCTGTGTCAGCCGGTGACACTGGACGGCTACACCATAAAGAAACCGCAGGTCAGAGTCATTAGGCACACAGAGGGCAGAGCCGAGCTGGAAGTGGTGATCCACGAAGGGCGGAATCGACAGGTGCGCCGGATGTGTGATCTGGCTGGCATGAAAGTGCTGCGTCTTGTCCGCATCGCAGAGGGTGACCTCAAGTTGGCAAAACTTCCCCTTGGGAAATGGCGTTACTTAACGGAAGAAGAACTGGCAGGGCTATGTTAAGCCCTGCCATTTTGCAATTTTCCTTGCAAAAATGTAACGCATGATCTATAATAATGCTAAGAAATTGGCAAGAAATGCCGCTGGAGGGGTTATCATGCGCCATGATATTCTGTCTGTCCTGCAGGAAAAAGCACCAACTTTTTCAAAAGGTCAGCGCGCCATCGCCCGCTACATTACGGAATCTTACGATAAAGCTGCCTTTATGACCGCTAACCGGCTGGGAAAGACTGTAGGTGTTTCGGAGTCCACGGTGGTCCGGTTTGCCACGGAGCTTGGCTATGACGGATACCCGAAGATGCAAAAAGCTATGCAGGAAATGGTGGTCAACCGGCTCACCTCTGTGCAGCGCATCGAGGTGGCTCATGACCGGCTGAAAGACCAGGATGTGGTGTCCATGGTGCTCCAGGCAGACGGAGAAAAGCTGCGCCAAACGGGAGAAACTGTTGATCGGCAGGAATTTCAGTCCGCGGTGGATGCGGTCCTGAACGCCAAAACCATTTATGTTTTGGGTGTGCGCTCCGCGGCCACACTGGCAAATTTCCTTGGCTATTACCTGAACTATATGTTCCCCAATGTTCGTACCGTCACCGCTTCCGGTACCAGCGAGATGTTTGAGCAGATCGTGGGTGTTGGGCCCAATGACGCGGTGGTGGCCTTCAGCTTTCCCCGTTACTCCTCTGCCACGGCAAAGGCGGCCCAGTACTGCCGTTCCACCGGCGCCACGGTCATTGCCATGACAGACAGCTCCCTTTCTCCTTTGGGGCAAAGCTGTGACCATGTGCTTTTGACGAAAAGCGATATGGTCTCCTTGGTGGATTCTCTGGTGGCGCCCTTAAGTGTGACCAATGCGCTGATCGTGGCGCTGGCTGCCAAGCGGGAAAAGGAACTGGCGAAAACCTTTCATGATTTGGAGAATATCTGGGAAGAATACAATGTCTATGAAAAACAGGATGGATATCGGAATGTATGATGTGATCGTGATCGGCGGCGGTCCTGCGGGAATGTTTGCTGCCATCACCGCCGCGGAAAAGGGCAGCCGGGTGCTGCTGCTGGAGCGCAATGACCGGCTGGGGAAAAAGCTGCTCATCACAGGTAAGGGCCGCTGTAATGTGACCAATGACTGCGACGAACAGGAAGTGCTGAAAAACATCCCCCGTAACGGTCGTTTTCTCTATAGCGCCATGGCAGCGCTGCCGCCCCGGGCGGTGATGGATTTCCTTGAAAGCCGCGGCTGCCCCTTAAAAACCGAGCGGGGCAACCGGGTGTTCCCCCAGTCCGATAAGGCAATCTCCGTTCTGGAGTGCCTGCAAAAAGAACTGCGGCGACTCCATGTGACCGTCCAGACTGCCCGGGTAAAGGAAATAATAGTGAAAGATGGGCATGTGTCCGGTGTTCGGACAGATCACGGCGAAGTGAATGCCCCCAACGTGATCCTTGCCACCGGTGGTCTCAGCTATCCGACTACAGGCTCTACCGGTGACGGCTTTGCCATGGCATCTGCTTTGGGCCATACCGTTACCCCCACGGAAGGCTCATTGGTACCGCTGGAGACAATGGGGGAGGACTGCCCCCGGATGCAGGGGCTGAGCCTTCGCAATGTAGGTGTCAAGCTGCTGAATGAAAAGGGAAAAGTGCTGTATAAGGACTTCGGCGAGCTGCTCTTTACCCATTTCGGTGTATCCGGCCCTACAGTATTGAGCGCCAGCGCCCATCTAAAAGGCAGCTGCCGCCTTATTATCGACTTAAAGCCTGCCCTGGACGAAGGAAAGCTGGACGACCGGATCTTACGGGATCTTGCCATGTACCAGAACCGCTCCATGGAAAACGCCCTGACAGACCTTTTGCCCCGGTCCATGATCCCTGTGGTACTGGATCGGCTGCACATTGATCCCCAAATGCAGGCAAACAGCCTGAATAAGCAGCAGCGCCGCAGTTTAGTGGAGCTTTTAAAAGGCTTTTCTCTGGAAATTACCGGAAAACGGCCGGTAGCCGAGGCAATCATCACCTCCGGCGGCGTGAAGGTATCGGAGATCGATCCCAAGACCATGGAGTCCAGGATTTTGCCCGGCCTGTACTTTGCCGGAGAGATTATAGACTGCGATGCTTATACCGGTGGCTTCAATCTGCAGATCGCCTGGGCAACCGCTTATGCAGCAGGCTGCGCGGTGAAAAAGAACCATTGACAAACCGCATAGACTGTACTAAAATAAACGGACAGTAATGCCTTTATGACACTTATTGGAGGGATACATTTATGTACGAAAAATTGGTCTCCTATGCTGCAAAGCAGCTGGAACTGGATGCCGCAGAGATTACTCCTGATTCCACTTTTGAGAGCCTGGGCATCGATTCTCTGGATATCGTGGAAATGATCATGGATCTGGAAACAGAGCTGGGTGTTGAGCTGGATATGGAAGATCAGAAGATCGCCACCTTCGGCGAGCTGGCTGAGTTTATCGAAGCAAAGCTCAACTGATCCCAATCGAATACCCTTGTTACGCCGACCGGCTTGTAACAAGGTCGCACTAGTCGGGGAGATAGCGGTGCCCTGTTGCCTGCAATCCGCTACAGCAGGGATGAATTCCTACACCCGGGCAAGTCTTGAGTGCCGTCTGACCCTCGTAAGCGGTG